>NZ_JAEEAP010000023.1 GCF_016103465.1 Streptomyces sabulosicollis | reverse complement strand
GTGGGGGCCTCGAAGACGTTCCGGAGGGTGGGTGCGAGGCCGAGGACGGCGCGTATCCGCTCGGCCAGCCGGGCGGCGAGCAGCGAGTGGCCGCCCAGTTCGAAGAAGTCGTCCTCGGGGCCGACCCTCGGTACGTCGAGCACCTCGGCGAACTGGCGGCACATCAGGTCCTCACGGAGGTCGCGCGGCGGCTCGGCACCGGTGGCGGCCGCCCAGTCGGGCTCGGGCAGCCGGTCGCGCAGCAGCTTGCCGTTGACGCCGAGGGGCAGCCGGTCCAGGGCGAGCAGCCGGGCGGGCACCATGTAGTCCGGCAGGTGCCGGGTCAGGTGCGCCCCGACCGCGCCCAGATCCGCGCCTTGGGGGGTGACGTAGCCGACGAGCCGACGGTCATCGGCGCCGCGGTCGTGCACGGCCACTGCGGCGGCCGTGACCTGCGGGTGCCCGCCCAGCACGGCTTCGACCTCGCCGAGTTCGACGCGGTGACCGCGGATCTTCACCTGGTCGTCGGTCCGCCCGTGGAAGCGGAGCACCCCGTCGCGGCTCCACGACGCGAGGTCGCCGGTGCGGTACATCCGCCGACCGGCCGGTCCGAAGGGGTCCGGCAGGAAGCGGGCGGCCGTCAGTCCGGGACGGCCGAGGTAGCCGGTGGCCAGGCCCGCGCCGGCCAGGTACAGCTCGCCTCTCGTGCCCGGGGGGACGGGGCGCAGCCGGTCGTCGAGGACGTAAGCGCGGGTGTTGCGCAGCGGCCGGCCGAGCGGCACGGTGCCTTCGGTCCGCGCGCCGACCGGGTGGGTGGCGGACCAGACGGTGGTCTCGGTCGGGCCGTAGCAGGCGAGCAGCGACGCGGTGGCGGCGGCCAGTTCCCCGGCGAGTTCCGCGGGGACCGCCTCGCCGCCGACGACGGCGCGTACGTGGCGCAGTTGTCGCGGTCGTCGTGCCACGAGCGTCCGCCAGAGCGACGGGGTCGCCTGCATCACGGTGACGCGGTGCCGGTCGAGCAGCGCGCACAGCTGGTCGGGGTCGCGCAGCGCGTCCTGGTCGGCGAGGACCATGGCACCGCCGGTGATCAGCGGCAGGTACAGCTCGGGCTTGCACATGTCGAAGCCGACGGGTGCGGAGGCCAGCATCCGGTCGTCGGGGCCGACCGCGAGCTGCTCCCGCAGCGCGAGCAGCAGGTTCACCAGCGCGGCCCGTGGCACGACGACGCCCTTGGGCCGCCCGGTGGAGCCCGAGGTGTACGTGACGTACGCGGTGTCCGGTGGCACCGGCAGCGGCTCGGCAGCCCCGGTCGTGAGAACGGGTTCGGCGGTGGGTCCGGTGGCGTCGCGCACCACGAGGAGGGGTCGGGCGTCGGCCAGGAGCGTGGTGACGCGCTCGGCCGGCAGGGTGGGGTCGACGGGCAGGTAGGCGGCACCGGTCGCCTGGACGGCGAGGAGGGTGGCGGGCAGGTCGGGGCCTCGGCGCAGCACCACGGCGACCAGGGCGCCGGGGCCCGCGCCGTGCGCGCGGAGTTCCCCGGCGAGGTGTTCCGCCCGCTGGGACAGGTCCCGGTGGCTGAGCACGGTGTCGCCGTACAGGACAGCGGGTGCCTCCGGGGTGCGGTGTGCCTGGGCCGCGGCGAGCGCCGCCACGGTGGTGTCGGGCGTCTCGCGGTCGGTGCGGCACTCCTGTCCGGTCAGCCGCTCGTGCTCGCCGTCGACGAGCACCGGCAAGTCGGCGACGGGGAGCTGAGGATCGGCCACGGCCGCGCGGAGCAGCCTCTCCAGGCGGGCGAGCATCAGGCGCGCGGACGCGGGGGTGAACAGTTCGGTGTCGTATTCCAGAAGACCCTCGATCCCGGCCTCACCGCCGTGGTCCGTGTAGTGCTGCCGCATGCTCCACAGCAGGTCCATCCGGGAGGCGCCGCCGTGCACGGCGACCGGTTCCGTCCGCAGGCCCGGCAGGTCGAACTCGGCCGCCGGGGTGTCCTGGAACGCCAGCATCACCTGGAAGAGGGGGTGGGCTGCGAGGGAGCGCGACGGGTTGACGGCCTCGACCACCCGCTCGAAGGGGACCTCCTGGTGCGCGAAGGCGTCGAGGTCGGTGGCGCGTACCCGCTGGAGGAGTTCGGCGAACGTCGGCGCGCCGCTCAGGTCGGTGCGCAGTACCACGGTGTTGACGAAGCAGCCCACGGTGTCGTGCAGCGCGGCGTCGTGCCGTCCGGCGACGGGTGTGCCGACGGGGATGTCATCGCCCGCCCCGAGCCGGTGCAGCAGTGCGGCGACCGCGGTGTGCACCACCATGAACAGGCTGGTCCGGGTGGTCGCGGCGAGCCGGTTCAGGCGGGCGTGCAGCGCGGCGTCGAGGGTGAAGGGGACGGTCTCCCCGCGGTGTGCGGAGACCGGCGGCCGGGGATGGTCCAGCGGCAGCCGCAGCACCTCAGGGGCGCCGTGCAGGACCCGCGTCCAGTGGTCGACGCCGGTGTCCGGGTCGCGGTCGAGCAGGCGGAGGGTGTAGTCCGCGTAACTCACGGGTGTGCTCGTCCACTGCGGGGCGTCGCCCGCGGCACGGGCCCGGTAGGCGGTGGACAGGTCACGGGCCAGCGGACCGAGCGACCAGCCGTCGGCGGCGATGTGGTGCAGCAGGAGCAGGAGTACGTGGTGGTCGGGTGCGGTCTCGTGGAGCACGGCGCGGACCGGGAGTTCTGTCTCCAGGTCAAAGACGTGCGCGGACGCGGCGGCGAGCAGTCCGGGCAGTTCCGCCTCCGAGGTGGCCACCGTCCGGAACGGCGGCCCGTCGGCGTCGCGGATCCGCTGGTACGGCTCGCCGTGGTGTTCCGCCACGGTGGTGCGCAGGCTCTCGTGCCTGTCCAGCAGGTCGCCGAGGGCCGCCCGCAGGGCTTCCACACGCAGCGGCCCGGTGAACCGCACGGCGAAGGACATGTTGTACACGGAGTTGGGGCCGGCGAACCGGTCGAAGAACCACAGCCGCCGCTGCGCCGGCGAGAGCGGTACGCGCTCCGGCCGCGGGGCGGCGGATGCCCGGGCAGGAGCCACGGCACCGCCCTGTGGGATGTGACGTGCCAGGTCGGCGACGACCGGGGCGTCGAACAGGGTGCGGATGCTCAGCTCGCGGCCGGTCTCCGCGCGAAGCCGGTTGATCAGACGGGTGGCGAGCAGCGAGTGTCCGCCGAGGTCGAAGAAGTTGTCCTCGGCGCCGACCTCGGCCAGTCCCAGGGTCTCGGCGAACAGGTCGCACAGCAGCCGTTCTCGCGGGTTCTGCGGCCCGCGGCTGATCGGCAGCGCGGTCTCCGGACGCGGCAGGGCGGCGCGGTCCAGCTTGCCGTTCCCGGTCAGCGGGATCTCGTCGACAGGGACGACGAAGGCGGGCACCATGTGCGCGGGCAGCACCGTGCGGGCGTGGGCGCGCAGTTCCGCGGCCGACGGCGTCCCGGCCGGGCCGGTCCCGGCCGGTCGCGTGGCCGGGACGGCGTAGCAGATCAGGCGGCCGCCGTCGGCGCCTGTGTCGGCGAGCACCACGGCCCGGTCCACGGCCGGGTGCTGTTCGAGGACGCGCTCGATCTCGCCGGGCTCGATCCGGTAACCGCGGATCTTCACCTGCTGGTCGATCCGTCCGAGGTACTCCAGCGTGCCGTCCGGCCGCTGCCGCGCGAGGTCCCCGGAGCGGTACATCCGGGTGCCGGGCGCGCCGAACGGGTCGGGGACGAACCGGCTCGCGGTGAGCGCCGGCCGGTCCAGGTAACCGCGGGTCACGCCGGGGCCGGACACGTGGATCTCGCCGGGACAGCCCGGCGGCACCGGTCGCAGCGCGTGGTCCAGCAGCCGCAGGCGGAGGTCGGGCAGCGCGGTGCCGATGACGCTCGCGGTCTCTTCGGGGTCGGTCAGCTCGGTGTACGTCGCGTGGACGGTGGTCTCGGTGATCCCGTACATGTTGACCAGGGCGGGCCGGCCCGGGCCGTGCCAGGAGCGGACGCGGGACGGTTCCAGCGCCTCCCCGGCGCATACGATCACCCTCAGGTCGGGCAGGGCGTCCGTACCGGCCTCCTCCTCGGCCCGCAGCAGCTGGTAGAAGGCCGAGGGAGTCTGGTTCAGGGCGGTGACTCGCTCCCGGCGCAGCAGCGCCAGGAGGTCCCCGGGCGAGCGGGCCACGTCGTCCGGGACCACCACCAGCCGCCCGCCGCGGCCGAGAGCCGTCCACATCTCCCAGACGGAGACGTCGAAGGCGTAGGAGTGGAAGAGGGCGTGTACGTCGGCGTCGAACCGGAACCGCTCGTCGGTCACCGCCAGCAGCCGTACGACATTGCGGTGGGTGACCAGGACGCCCTTGGGCCGGCCGGTGGAACCGGAGGTGTAGATGACGTAGGCGACCGCCTCGGGGTCCACGGTCACGGCGGGCGGGTGCGCCGGGTGGGTGGCGGCCGTGTCGGGGCCGTCGAGGAGGATCTGTGGATGCGGGACCGGCAGCGGGACGCCCGTCAGGACGAGCACGGGGCCGGCGTCCGCGAGCACCCCCCGGATGCGCTCCTCCGGGTAGGCGGGGTCCAGGGGCAGATAGCCCGCGCCCGACTTCAGCACCGCCAGGATGGCGACGACCAGGTCCGCCGAACGCTCCAGCACCAGGCCGACCAGGCGCTCCGGTCCCGCGCCGCGCTCGATCAGGAGGTGGGCGAGACGGTTGGCGCGCGCGTCGATTTCCGCGTAGGACAGGGTAGTGCCGCCGTGGGTGAGAGCCGGGGCTGCCGGCCGGCGGCGCACCTGCGCGGCGAACAGGTCGGTCAGCGTGGCCGGTCCGGCGTCCCGGTCCGGGGCGGGGGCGGGGGCGGGGGCTTCGAGGTCGGCGCGCTCGTCGGGCAGCAGCAGGTCGACGCGTCCCAGTGGTGCCGCCGGGTCGTCGGCCATCCGGTCGAGGACGGCGCACAGGCGGTCGAGCAGACGGCCGGCCGCGTCGCCGTCGAACAGGTCGGTGCTGTGGTCGAGTTGGAGCCGCAGCCGGTCGCCGGGCACGGCGATCAGGGTCAGCGGGTAGTGGGTGCCGTCGCGGCCCTGGACCTCCCGCAACTTCAGGCCGGGGACCAGGGTGGCCAGTTCCTCGTCGTCGACCGGATAGTTCTCGAAGACGACGACGGTGTCGAAGAGTTCGGCGTGCCCGGTGACCGCCTGCAGGGTCGTCAGGTCGGCGTGCTGGTGGTCGAGCATGGACAGTTGCTGGGCCCGCAGGTCCGCCAGGCAGTCGGCGACCGGCCGGCGTGGGTCGAGGCGGACCCGGACCGGCACGGTGTTGATCAGCAGGCCGACGATCCTTTCCGCGCCGGGCAGTTCGGCCGGCCGGCCGGAGACCGTGGCGCCGAACACCACGTCGTCCCGTCCGGTCAGGGCGCCGAGCAGGACCGCCCAGGCCAGTCGCACGACGGTGCTGGTCGTCAGGCCGCCTTCCCGCGCCAGGGCCTCGACGCGGGCGGTGGACTGGGGGTCCAGCTCGGCGGTCGTGCGACCACGTGCCCCGGTGGCGCCGCGCCGGCCGGGGCCGCCGACCAGGGTCGGGCCGTCCACGGACGCCAGCAGCGCGCGCCAGGCCGATTCGTCCGCGCGGGCGTCCCTGGTGGCCAGCCAGTCGAGGAAGTCGCGGTACGGCGTGGCGGGCGGCAGGGGGTGACCGGCGTAGAGCGAGAACAGTTCGTGGACGAGGATCGGCATGGACCAGCCGTCGACCAGGAGGTGGTGCGTGGTCAGGACGAAGGTGTGCCGGTCGGCGGAGCTGCGCAGCAGCGCGGCGCGCATCAGTGGGGGGTGGGCGAGGTCGAAGCGGCGCCGGCGGTCGGCGGCGAGGAAGTCCTCCAGGTCCTCCGGCGCGGGCCTGTTGTGCCACTCCACGGCGGAGCCCGGTACCACCACCTGGACGGGCCGGCCCGACGCACCGGGCCGGACACCGGCGGAGAGCTGCGGGTGGCGGCGCAGCAGGCGGTGGAGCGCGTCCCGCAACGCGTCGGCGTCCAGTGTCCCGTCGAGGTCGAAGACGAACTGGACGAGGTAGGGGTCCACCCCGTCGTGGTCGTAGAGCGAGTGGAAGAGCAGACCCTGGGCCAGCGGCGGCAGCGGCAGTTCACCGGTGGCGCGGGACCGGGCCCGGTCGGCCAGCGCGCCCAGAACGTCGAACCACCGCTCGGCCAGGGCGACGACGCGCGTCGCGTCGAGCAGGCCGCCGGGCCAGGACCAGTGGGCGACCAGTTCGGGGCCGTCCGGGCGGTCGGTGATCACCGTGTCCAGCTCGACGGCGTGGCTCATGGCCGGCCCGGCACCGGTGGTCAGTCCGTCATCCGAGGAGGTCCCGGCGGCGGTCACGTCGGCCAGCACCGACCAGGGGCCTTCGCCGCCGACACCGAAGCGGCCCAGGTAGTTGAAGGCGAACTGCGGGGTGGGGCGGGCGGCGAGGGCGGGAGCGCTCTGCGGGTTGAGATAGCGCAGCAGACCGTGGGTCAGTCCCGCGCGGCCGGAATCACGGGTGCGGGAGCGCACCTGGGCGACCGCGCCGTCCAGGGCGATCGGGTCGGTCCGCGCCTCGGACCAGGAACAGCCGGGGTCGAGAACCACGGGATGCAGGGTGGTGAACCAGCCGACGGTACGTGACAGGTCGAGGTTGTCCGCGAACTCCTCACGTCCGTGGCCCTCCAGGTCCACCACAAGCGCGTCCGGGCCGCCCCGCCAGTCGGCGGCGGCCAGGGCGAACGCGGTGAGCAGCAGGTCCCGCACCGAGCAGTCGAAAGCCGCGGTCGCGTCGCTCAGCAGGCGCGCGGTGAGCGCGCCGGGCAGCGTGGCGGTGTGGCGGCGCCGGGTGTCCTCGGTGTCCGAGGCGGGATCCAGGGGACGCGCGGCGACCGGTGGTTCCACGAGCTCCGGCCGCTGGGGGGAGAACGTGCGCAGCACGGCCGGGTGATGGGCATACCCCACCAGCGCCTTCGCCCACTGCGCGAAGGACGTCCCGGTCGGTTGCAGCGTCGGGGTCCGGCCGCGGCGTACCGCGTCCCAGGCGGTGTCGAGGTCGTCCCGGAGGATGCGCCAGGAGACGCCGTCGACCCCGAGGTGGTGCACGGTGAGGGTCAGCGCGCCCGCCGTCCCGGGCCCGGGGTCCGACCAGCGCGCGTGCACCATCCGGCCGCGCTCCGGGTCGGTCGGCGGGCCCGGCCGGTTCAGCTCGACCGGCATGGTGGGCAGCACCTCCAGCGACCAGATCGGGCCCGTGACGGTCAGCGAGAGCCGCAGCATGGGGTGGTGGTCGACGAGAGCCTGCACCACCGCGCGGACTTGCTCCTCGGTGATGCCCACCGGGGTGCGTACGGTCAGGGACTGGACGAACCCGTGGAGTGTGCCGCCGCGTTCGCGCAGCCAGTGCATGACGGGCGTCGGCGGCAACGCGGAGTCGTCCGCGTCGTCCAGCGCGATCCGGTGCGCGGGGAGCCTGTCGTCCGCGAGTGCGGCGGCGAGTCCGGCGACGGTGGGGGTACGGAAGACGTCCGGGGTGGTGATCGCCAGACCGGCGCGCTGCGCCGCCGCCGCGAGTCGGATCGCCTGGATGCTGTCCCCGCCGAGCCGGAAGAAGTCCTGGTCGAGGGGGACGTCCGACACGCCGAGTTGCTCGCCCACCAGCCCGGCGAGCAGCTTCTCGGCGGGCGTGCGCGGGGCCGCGCCCCTTCCGGCGCCACGGGCGGCGACCGCGGACTCGACCGCGGGCAGCGCGGCCCGGTCCAGCTTGCCGTTGCGGGTCAGGGGGAGCCGGTCCACGGCCACCACCGCGGCCGGCAGCATATAAGCGGGCAGCCGGTCCCGCGCCCGGTCCAGTAGCGCCGCCGTGTCGAGACCGTCCGCGGCACCGCCGGACGCGGTCACGTAGGAGACGAGCCGCCGCCCTCCCGGGCCCTCCTGAGCGACGGTCGCGGCCTGCCCGACCCGCGGGTCGGCGCGCAGAGCGGCGTCGATCTCGCCCGTCTCGATCCGGTGACCGCGCAGCTTGACCTGGCCGTCGGCGCGACCGGCGAACTCCAGCCGACCGTCCGGGCTCCACCGGGCCAGGTCGCCCGTGCGGTAGACGCGCGCCCCCGGCGGCCCCGACGGGTCGGGGACGAAGCGCTCCGCGGTCGCGCCCGCGCGCCCGACATAACCGCGCGCCACCCCCGCTCCCCCGAGATACAGCTCCCCCACCGTCCCCGGCGGCACGGGCCGCAACGCGTCGTCGAGAAGCAGCACCCGCTTGCCGTCCAGGGGGCCGCCGATCGGGACGAACACGGCGTCCGCGGGCAGCTCCGGGACCACGTACCGGGTCGCGAAGACCGTGGTCTCGGTGGGCCCGTAGCCGTTGACGACGGTGAGGTGCGGCAGCGCCCGGCGCACCGCGCGGACGGCGTCCGGGGACACCACGTCGCCTCCGGTCCACACCTGGCGGACACCGGCCAGGCAGGCCGGGTCCTCGGCGGCGATGGCGTGGAAGAGTCCCGCGGTCAGCCACAGGCCGGTCACCCCGGTCTCCGCCACCATCCGGGCGAGTTCGCCCGGGCCGAGATGTCCGGGCGCCGCGACGACCACCTCGCCGCCGGTCAGGAGCGGCACCCAGAGCTCCAGGTTGAACGCGTCGAAGGCGTGCGGCGAGTGCAGCAGGACCTTTTCCGTGCCGCCCTCGGACCACCAGCGGTCGGCCGCGAGGGAGGCCAGGGCACCCTGGGTGATGCCGACCCCTTTGGGCCGGCCCGTGGAACCGGAGGTGAACATCACGCAGGCGAGAGCGTCCGGTGACGCCCCGGCCCCGGGGGGCGCGTCATCGGCGGCCCCGTCGGAGTCGGCTCGCACGTCCAGCAGGCACAGACCGCGGTCGCGGGCGTACGTCACGATGGCGTCGCCCCCGGTGTGCCGGTCGGTGACCAGCAGCCGCGCGTCCGCGTCGGACAGGACGGTCTCCTGCCGGGGCGGCGCGTCGTCCCGGTGCAGGGGTACGTACGCCGCGCCCGCCCGCACCACAGCCACGGCGGCGACGACCAGATCCACCGAGCGCTCCAGAAGCAGGGCGACAGTGCGCTCCGGCCCCGCACCGGCGGCGACCAGCGCACCCGCCAACGCGGCGGCACGCCCGTCCAGTTCGCGGTAGGTCAGCCGCTCGCCCGTTCCGGCGCAGCGCACCGCGAAGCTGTCCGGGGTACGGCGTACCTGGTCCGCGAACCGGTCGACGGCGGTGTCGGCGGGTGCGGCCGAGGTGGGCGCGCCCGTGCCCAGGGCGACGAGACGACGGCGCTCCCCCGTGGTGGTGGTCGCCACTCGCGCCAGGGGCGTGTCGCGTTCGGCCCGCGCCACCTGCCTCAGCAGGTGCGGGAAGCGGTCGGCGACGCCTCGCAGGAGGTCCTCGCCGTGGTTGGCGGGGTTGGCGTCGAAGTCGAGGCGCAGTTCGCCGTCACCGCGGTCGTGCGCGAAGAAGGAGAAGTCCTCGGACGGCGGCGCCTGGAGGTTGCGGACGGTCGCGGTGACCGAACCGAAGCGCAGCGGCCGGTCGAACCGCTGGATGTTGAGGACCGGCCCGAAGAACCTGCGGCCGTCGTCGGGACAGTCCACCTCCCGGCGCAGGCGCTCCCCCCGGTAGCGCTGGTGCCGGCGTACCGCCCGCAGTTCTTCGGCCACCTCGTCGAGCAGACGGCCGACGGACGCGGCCGGGTCGACGCGGAGCCGCAGCGGCAGGACGTTGGCCGTCATCGCCGGGACGCGGCGGACGAGTTCGGCGGACCGGCCGGCGACCGGCAGGCTCAGCACGACGTCCCGGTCACCGGTCATCGCGTGCGACTGGATCGCGGTGGCCGCGGTGAACAGCCGGGTCCAGCGGTGCCCGAGCCGCCGCGCGCCGTCCCTCAGCTCGGCGAACTCCGCCGCCGACACGCCCCTGCTCGCGCGCAGCGACCGGTCCGACGCCGCCGCCGGACCCGCTCCGAGCGTCGGGAAGTGCGACCGGCCCGCCAACCGCTCCCTCCACCGGTGGCCGTCCGCGTCCTGCTCGGCGGAACCGCGGTATGCCCTCTCGGCGTCCACCAGCGCCCGAAGCCCGCTCCAGCCGCTCGGCGGCACCGGGCTGCCCTCGTACAGATGGCTGTAGACCTCAGCGGCCCGTTCGGCGAACAGGGCCATGCCCGCCCCGTCGAGGGCGATGTGATGGACCCGGTGGAACAGCAGAGTGCGGTCGTCGCTCACGCGCAGCACCGCGCCGGAGAACAGCGGCCCCGCGTCGCAGCCTCCCGCCTCGGCCATGGCCGCCCGCATCCAGGTCAGCGCCGCGGCGTCCGGGTCGGGCGTCTTGCGCAGGTCGACCGTCTCGACGACGTGCTCGGCATCGGCGACGAGCAACTGCACGGGGGCCGCCGAACCGGCCGCCTGGATACGGACGTTCACCGCCTCGCAGTCGGCGGCCGTCCTGGCGACCGCCCTCGCCAGCAGGTCGACGGCGACCGGGCCGTCCAGCTCGAGGTACTCCGCCCACTGGTACGCGCCCGGCCCGCCGAATCCCCCGCGTTCGGCGAGCCATACCCCCAGCTGCGCGTCGGTGAGCGGCAGTTCAGCACGGTTGTCAGGCATATGAGTGAGCGTCCCCATCCGTCCCGTCGGCGGTATGCCGACGACTGCCGTCCGGTGTGTCCGTGTCGATCAGGAAACGATGCACACCATCGAAGCACGGAAGGCAATGGATGAGTAAAGCGATGGCAAATGTGAGAGATCTCACGATTCATCAGAGATCGACAAAGGCGCAGGTGAGGAGGGCCTCATGAGGCCGAGGGAGGGATTTCAGCCGCGCCTGAGGCTGCTTTACCTTCCTCGCTGGGAACTCGGCCAAAAAGTGGCTCCTATGGCCGGTCCATCCCTCTCGCCGACAAGGAACCCTCAGTGTCCCGTGCTACGCGAACTGGGTTGAGTGCGCCTGCGGTGAACAGCCTCGGCAGCCGGTGAGCAGCAGCAGGACGGCGCGCCGGACGAGCGCCGGGATCGTCGAAGCGGGGCAGTTCGACCGCGGCGGTCTCGGTGCCGGGCACCCGGTGGAGGGAGAGGCGGGGGATGATCCCTTCCAGGTCGAGGTTCCACCGGCCTTCGCCGCCCTTGCCCCAGCGGTCGCCCAGGGCGCCGACCGGGACCACGGGACGGTCGGTGTCCGCGTCGCGGAGCACCGGCATCCAGCGCCGGGCCGCGTCGTCGGCGTGGGCGGCCAGGCCCGGTTCGGTGTCCTCCAGGTCGGCGGCGGTGAGGAAGGCGCCGGGGATGCGGCAACCGTCACATTCGGTCAGTTGCACGAGGAAGGGCAGGTCGGTGAAGCGCCGGACGCAGTCGGTGGAGTAGGGGGACCTCGCCCTCGACGAAGAACTGATTTGTGGATCGGGTCGCTGTGATGCAGTCGGCTGGGCATCCTGACCTTGATGTTGTTCTCGCCGTGCTGGGCGACTTCGTGCAGGCCCATGCGCCGGTAGAGGGCTTAGGCCCGGTGGTTGACGACGAGGACGTCGAGGGTGAGGCCCTGGCGGCGCTCGCGTTCCTGGTGCAGGAGGGTGCGGATGAGCCGGCTGCCGATGCCACGCCCCTGGTAGTCGGGGTGGAGCTCGATCCGGGCGAGGGCGACGAGCCTCCAGCGCGGCGGCCGGCATCCGCCTTGCACCCTCGCGGACGATCTCGTCGATCAGAGAGGAGCCGTTGGCGGTGCTGTCGTCGGCGTTCACTACGCTGAGCAACACCTGTCCCTGGCCCAGGACGGGCCGGAGGACGACTCCTCCCGCCGCCCCTCCCGGAGGACAACCCCGCACGTGAGTGTCCGTCCCGCACGTGGATGCGCCCCGCACGGGCGCGCATCCACGGAGAGCATCAGCGCGGCAGGGTTGTCGAGTCGATGTAGGCGGTCGTGGCAGACTGCGGCTGCTCATGGGCGGGGCCGTCCAGCGGGTCCCAGGAGTTCGTGTGCCAGACGTTCTGCATGAAGGCCGACGGCTTGTGGGGAATGCGGTTCGCCGGGCCCCGGTAGTCCCACAGGACGTTCTTGGTGCCGTCGTCGTTGTACGTCCAGAAGGTCACCGAACCGGGCTGCCAGTCGAACATGTACGTGTGGAACTGGGTCGCCGAGTTGAACCCTTCGATCGGTGTGACGCTTTCCGGGCTGTTCTCGCCATCCTGGGGGTCCGTGCACTCCCCACCGAGCTGGGTGACGAAGCAGTTGTACAGGACTTTCCCGGTGCGCATGTCGATCGCCCGGGAGATCTTCCGCGCCTTCCCGGTCGATTCGCCGTAGTCGGTCCAGATCGTCAGCCACAGCACGTGGGGCTGGGCGCACAGGACTTCGACGTCGATCTCGTCGTTGTCGGGCACGCCGTTGCCATTGGCGTCGGAGTGGTCCGAGGCGTAGGTGAACGTTCCCGTGACCACCCCGACGCGCCCCTGGCCCGTACAGTCCGCCGTACGGATACGGGTGCCGTAGGTTCCGTATCCGTAGCTCTTGTCGTTACTCGCGATCTCCACCCCGCCCCCGGGGCCCGCCGCCGGCTTGGGGTTGAGCCGCATGCGCAGCGCCTTGCCGTCCTCCGCCCCGGTGTGGGAGACGGGTTCGGGGCTGCCGCCCGACGCACCCGTGCTGGAGAAGTAGGGGGAGTCACCGGTCCAGTTCTCGACGACGAGTGGTGCCGCACTTGCGGGGGCGGTGCAGACGACGAAAGCTGCCACAGCGGCTGTCACCGCTAACGTGCGGCCGGTGCGTGGGGTCCGGAGGTTCATGGCTCTCCTCGGGTGTGGGGGTTCCCGTTGGTGTGCGGGCCGGGCACAGCAGCCAGTCCGCAGGACGTGGCTGAGAGGGTCTCAGTTGGTGGGACGGCGGGGCCGTCATGGCGGGGCCTGGTGGCAGCCCAACCGGGGTGAGTGCACGGTGGCGTACCCGACCGCCGTCCCGCCCCCGACCATGACGCGGCAACTCTACCCGCCTCAGGCGTCGAGACCACCGCGGGACATCAATTGGGAGGTGATCACACCACGCTGGATCTCTTTTCCGGACTAAGGGGACTGACCCTGGGGGGCCGCTTTAAGGCCACGGGAGCCGTCTCCTCCTGTACCGCAGTGCCTGACGGTCACCACCACCACGATGAGCTCGAGGCCGGTCACGGGTGCTCCTCACCCGTGTGCCGCGGACGCGTGGACGGTGTGGGTGTCACAGGAGGTACTGCCATTTGTGCATGCGGTCTTTGAGGTCGATGGCGTCACCGTCACACGTGAAGGTGCCGTCGCCGCGGTGGTGAAGCATTCGCGGCCGCGGGTGCGACGGATCGGTCCAGGCCCGGACCGCTTCGAGGACGAACAGGTCGTACGTGCCGACGAGAGTGGTGTCGACGACCCGGCATTCGATGTTCGCGAAACACTCGGCGATCAGCGGCGCCTGGACCTGCTGCGCGGCCACGGGAGTGAGGTCGAACTCCTGGAATTTGTCCACGTCCTGGCCGGAACAGTTACCTATGTCGACCACGGCCACGGCGAGTTCGCAGTCAGGGATGGAAATGACGCACTCCCCCGTCTCCCGCAGCGCGGAATAGCTGTGATCCCAGGGTCCGATGGTGCATCCGATCAGCGGCGGGGCATGGCGGATCATCATGTTGAAACCATTGGTCATCACGTTCGGAATGCCGCGCTGCTGAGTGGTCACGAGGATCACCGGGCCAGGTTCCATGAGGCGATGGACCTGGTCCAAAGGGTGCTCCCGCAAATCGCCGACAGTCATCATCGCAGTCCCTCCTGAAGGTCGTCGGGAAACCCGAGCGAGAGTCGCGGTTCAAGGACGGGCCGCTCGGGAAATTCCGTTGTATCTCCAGTCTGGCCAGTGAAGGGCGTCTGTGAAGGCCGAGAATTTCCTGGGTGTGGGACGGCCACCATACGGTATGTGCTCAGCGAGGCACCGAGCCGCCGGACCCGGGCAGGTGCCACTCACCCACGGGGTCACGCAGCATCTGGCGAATCTCAGTCCATTCAGGATCGACCGTGGCGTCGCGGCGGGCTCCGCGCTCCGCCGCACTGTGGACGCGACGCGCCGCCAGCTGCCTCGCATGCTCCGCGTCCGTGGCTCCGTCGACGAGGTAGTAGTGGCGCACCAGCCGGCCCGTCGCCGCCCGGAAGCGGAACCCCACCAGCCACCGCTTCCCGCCGGGTGCGGCGGGCAGAGAGCGGCGCGTATCCGTCCCGTCGCCTCCACCGGGGCCCGACACATCCCGCGCCCCTTCGATCACTCCCGATGACGAGACGTGCGGGACACCGTGCGTGATGCCGGGGCAGCCGTTCCCCGGTGTCTGACGCTGAAGGGCCTGGGGCTGCGGGGCGTGTCCCGGATCGGCGGCTTCGATCATAGGGGCGTTGACACGGTCGTCACTGCCGCCAGCTCCCTTCGCGGCGGGCTTTTCGGCCGGGGTCCGTAGGGTCGGGCTCCTCATGTCAGGGCACTCTCTCTCCGCATGGGCTGGTCGCGACGGCAGGTGCTGTTCCCGGCTGCCTGACTCCCGAACTCGGAGGGGCCGGCTCCCTGGCCGGGCGCCGGCCCCTTCTGTTTCGGGCGGTTCAGGTTGCGGTGGTGGGGTGTCAGATGGCTTGTGCGGTGGGCATGATGGTGAGCTCGGTAAGGTTGACGTGGCGGGGGACGGCGGCCATGAAGGCGACCGTCTCGGCGATGTCGGCGGACTGGAGACAGTCGATGTCGTGGACGCGGCCCGGGCGATTTCCGCACCAAGACCCCGGGAAGCACCGGTCACAAACCACGTAGTCATGAGAAAACTCTTTTCTGAGTAGGGTTTCGATTCACCGGTGGATCGTCCGCCGGTGAAATCGAGTCTGCCCGTCGTGCCCAGGAGCAGGAAGGCCAAAGGTTTCCTGGGAGAACCACACCCAGGCTGTCCGGTGGCAGCGGACCGTCGGAAACACTGGGTGCGCGGCACCCAGGAAGTCCGCCCCCGGGGAGAGCACGGCCTGGTTGGTCCTCGCCACTGGGCAGACCCTGGAGTCATGACGAGCAACGCCATGCCCCACCCTCCGCATCCGTACGTCGGGATGTGGGTGACCGCGGACGGATTCATCCGTCAGGAGCTCCTTGCCAACGGCCGCTACGACGAGGCCCGCGGCAACCGCAAGAGCGCTTACACCGGCAGCTACACCGTCACCGGCAATCACCTCGACTACCGCGACGACACGGGCTTCACCGCCACCGGCGACGTCCGGGACGGCATCCTCTTCCACGAGCACCTGGTGCTCTACCGCGAAGGCGACCAGCGCGCCAGGGGAGTGTGACATGACCCAGCTCCACCTGAAGGTGGTCTCCGAGGCCACCCCGGACCAAGTGTGGGACCGCATCAGCGACTTCTACTCCATCCACACATGGCAGCCCCTGATGACGGCCACCACTCCGGACCCGGAGCACGCCAACGCCCGCCGCATGACGCTGGCGGACGGTGGCACGGCAGTCGAGCAGCTCATCGAACAGACCGGCCGCTCCTGCCGCTACCGGCTCCTGAGCGGGCCCGTCCCCGTACGGGACTACGAGGCCGTCCTCGCCGTGCACGACAACCCGCACGGGACCGGTGCTCTGATCACCTGGGACGCCACGTTCGAGCCGGAGGGCGCCGACGAGGACACGGCCGTGGCCGTGATGACCGGGATCCTGCAGACCGGGCTGGACGCCCTCGCGCGATAGCCGGATGCCGTCGGTCTCGTTCCCGCCACAGGAACGAGACCGGCGCTGTCGCGCCCGCCCGGTGTCCGCCGCAGCGGCCGATCGCCCCGTCCACGGACCGCGTGCGTCAGGCAGGGCACTCACGCGATGAGGCCCGCGCCCACCGTCACCCAAGATCGATTGTCAGTGGTGGGTGGGAAGGTAGGAGCATCGAGAAGGAAAACGAGGGGGCGCGGTCATGTCCGGAGACCAGAACTACATCAATCACGTCGCTCTTGTGCTGGACGCCAGTTCGTCCATGTCACACCTGCGCGGCAAGGTCATCGACGTCGCGGACCAGCAGATCGCGTACCTGGCCCGCCGGTCGAAGGAACTGGACCAGGAAACCCGCGTCACGGTGTACGTTTTCGCGGACAAGGTGGAGTGCGTCATCTATGACAAGGACGTGCTGCGGATGCCGTCCCTGAAGCAGCTCTACCGGGTCGGTGGAATGACGGCTCTGCTGGCGGCCACACTGAAGTCGCAGCGGGAGCTGGCGCAGACGGCTCAACTGTACGGCGACCACAGCTTCCTGACGTTCGTGCTGACCGACGGCCAGGAGAACGCGAGTCATCGCTGCCCGGACGCGCCCACCAGGAATCCGCGTGAACTCATTCGGGCCGTGGCCAAGATGATGGAGACGCAGGAGGACAACTGGACGCTCGCCGTCCTGGTGCCGGACCAGATGGGCAAGCGCGAGGCCATGCAGTGCGGTTTCCCGAAGGACAACATCGCCATCTGGGACGCCACGAGCACACAGGGTCTGGAGGAGGCGGGGCAGGTCATCCAGCAGGCCACCGAGAACTTCATGGTGGGCCGGGCCCAGGGCATCCGGGGATCGCGGGCGGTGTTCTCCACGGGCGCGGAGGCGGTCAACAAGGACACCATCGAGGCAGCCGGCCTCGCTCCGGTGGACCCGTCGAAGTACCAGCTGATTCCGGTGGCCCGCGAAGCGGGGATACGGGACTGGGTCATCGAATGCGGGCACACATTCCGTACCGGGTGTGCGTTCTATCAGCTGAGTAAGTCGGAGAAGATCCAGGCGCGGAAGCAGATCGCGGTGCTGGAGAAGAAGACGGACCGGGTGTACACGGGGCCGGAGGCGCGATCCCTGCTCGGCCTGCCGGACACGGAAGTTCGTGTCAGTCCGGATCGCAACGACGATTTCACGATCTTCGTGCAGAGCACCAGCGTGAACCGGAAGCTGGTACCGCATACGCGGCTGCTGCTCATGATCTGAGGCCAGGGAGGCCCCGCCGGGCCGACTGGCGGGGCCTCCTCCGGTTCAGCGGGCCGACTCCCCGGCCGGGTGCGACAGCTCCGATCCGGGCGCGAGGCCGCTCTGACAGACGGCGGTCTCCTCCTGATCACCTCGTACGGGCTCCGGGCCGGGCCCATACGGGGAAGCGGGTGGCTCGTGGGCGGATGCCGCGGGACGGACACCGGCGCGGGTGGCGCCGACGCTGGCCACCACCACGAGAACCAGTCCAAGTGTGGCAGCCGCCCCGGGACGCTGGCCGAGGACGAGCAGACCGACCATGAGGGCGATGGCGGGCTCGAGGCTCATCAGAGTGCCGAACGCGGACGTGGTCAGACGACGCAGGGCCAGGAACTCAAGGGCGAAGGGGACGACGGGGCTGAGCACCGCCAGAGCCAGCATGGTCCACAGCGCCGGCCAGGTCAGGCGTTCGGCGAGGGCGGGGGCGGCGAGGGCCGCCCCCAGCACCCCGGCGACCGGCATGGAGACGGCCAGTCCCTTCAGGCCGGTGACGCGATCACCGACCCGTTGGGTCAGCAGAATGTACGCCGCCCAGCACCCGGCGGCGAGCAGCGCGCTCCCCACCCCCGCGGGGTCGGCGCCGCCGTGCCAGGGCTCGGTCAGCAGCACCACACCAGTCGCCGCCGCGGCCGCCCAGACAAGACGTCCCCTCCTCGGCCCGAGGAGGGAGACGGTGAGCGGCCCCAGGAATTCCAGCGCGCTCGCGGTCCCCAGCGGGAGACGGGCGATCGCCAGCATGAAGAAGACCATCATTCCGGCGGTCACAAGACCGAGCACCGTACAGGCGAAGAGATCCCGGGAGCTGACATCACGAGGCCGGGGACGGATGGCGACCAGCAGGATCAGCCCCGCCCAGCCCAGGCGCAGCCCCGCGGTTCCCAGCGCGCCGAGCTGTCCGAACAGCGGGACCGTCAGAGCCGAGCCGAGCTGGACAGTGGACATCGAGGTGGCGGCCATGAGGAGACCTGCGGCGGCATGGCGCGAGCGAGGGGAGGAAGGAAGAGCGTCGGGCGGTTCGGGAGCGTTCATGGGCTCAGTACAGATCCTCGACACCGTTCGCGTCCACGTGCCGATCCCGAATGATCCGTTCGGGATTCGTGGACAATAGAGAGATGGAAACACGCCGCCTGCAGATGCTGGCCGAGCTGGCCCGGCGAGGCTCGATGCGCGCGGTGGCCGAAGCCACCGGCACTACCACCTCGACGGTTTCCCAGCAGATCGCCGCTCTGGCTCAGGACATGGGCACGGCACTGATCGAGCCGCACGGGCGCAGGGTCAGGCTCACACCGGCGGGCCGCCGCCTGGCCGAACACGCCGTGACGATCCTCGCGGCAGTGGAAGCCGCACAACGGGATCTGAGCCCCGACGCCCCGCCGACCGGTACGGTGCGGGTGGCGGGCTTCGCCACCGCGATCCGAGCCCAACTGCTGCCCATCATCAGCGATTTGGCCACCAGTCATCCTCAGCTCAGCATCCTGGTCCGTGAGCACGAACCCGCCGAAGCCCTCCATCAACTGGCGAACGACGAGGCCGATCTCGCGCTCGTCTACGACTACAACCTGGCACCGGCCGAACCGGATCCGGCGCTCGTGATCACCCCACTGTGGACCGCTCCCTGGGGGCTGGGCGTTCCCGACGACGCCGCTCTCCCGCCCGTATCGGGCGCCCCGCAGACCTTCCGCTGGTTCCGCACGGCGGACTGGATCGGCAACTCGCGCAACACCGGTGACGAGACCGTCATCCGGACCCTCGCCTCCATGGCCGGTTTCACCCCCCATCTCACTCACCAGGCGGACAACCTCGACCTCGTCCAGGGCATGATCGCGGCAGGAATGGGCGTGGGGCTGCTGCCGATGGGCACCCCCACGCTGCCCGGTGTCCAACGGGTGCCGCTCACCGCGCCGGACGTTGTCCTGCGCGCCTTCGCCGTCGCCCGCCGGGGCCGCGACAGCTGGCCTCCGCTGGCCCTGCTGACCGATCTGATCACCACGGGCCACGGGGCGCGGCAAAGGTGAACAGGCCGCCGCCCCGACATGTTGCCGGGGGGGCACCCGGCCTACCTGGGCGCCATGGGGATGGCGAACGCTCTACCCCGCGGTCCCGTGCGTTGGTGTATGCGGCCGGCGCTCCTACCCTGACGGGGTAGGGTCCAGCGTCCGACCACGGAGATCGAATGAACGACGACCCGGCAAGCGTCGTTGAGGCGGCGTTCCGTCACTACCGGTCGCAGAACCGCGAGGCGGCCCTTCCCCTCTACGCCGACGACTTCACGTTCACCAGCCCGCAAGACGACCACATCGACAAGGCGACGTTCTTCGAGCGGTGCTTTCCCACCGCCGACCGGTTCAGGGAGCAGCGCTTGCTGCGCGTCACGCCCGCCGACCGGGAACTCGTCTTCGTCTACTACGAGTACGAGCTCACGACGGGTGACCGGCACCGCAATGTCGAGGCGATCACGGTGCGGGACGGACTCATCCGGGAGGTGCAGGTCTTCTTCGGCGGCACGGTGTGACCCGGCCGGAGGCCAGGTCACGACGGCGCGACCGCGAGCACCAGCTTGCCCGTGGTCGTGCCCGACTCGATGCGGCGGTGGGCCTCGACGGCCTGCTCCAGCGGCAGGGTTTCGACCCGCACCCGCAGGTCTCCCGTCGCCGCGGCCGCCACCGCGCGGCGCAGCGCCTGGCGCGTCTCCTCGGGGAAGGCGGCGGAGAAGGCGGCCAGGTTGAAGCCGGAGACGGTCCTGTTGGTGAACCACAGTTCGTTGGCCGGGACACCGACATCCTCGGCGCCGGAGGCGTTGCCCATCACCACCAGGCGCCCCATCGGGGCCAGCCGGTCCAGGCCGGCCCGGCGGACCGGGCCGCCGACCATGTCGACCACGACGTCGAACTCGCCGGTGTCGGCGATCCGGTCCCGCGTGACCACCTCGTCGTAGCCGAAGCGCCTGGCCGTCTCGATCTTGGCCGCGCTGCCAACGGTGCCGACCACGCGGCCGGCCCCCAGCAGATGGGCGGCCTGGCCGAGCTGGCTTCCCACACCGCCGGCCGCCGCATGGACCAGAACGCGTTCCCCGGGCTCGATCCGGGCCACCCGGTCGAGCACGAGGAAGGCGGTGGTGCTGTTGGACGGCAGCGCCGCGGCGATGTCCATCCCGATACCGAGGCCGTCCAGCGGCACGACCAGGTCGGCCGAGGTGACCACCACCTCGGCGTAGCCGCCGCTGTCGACGATCGAGAGCGCGGCCACCGGCTGCCCGGCGGTCAGGTCCGCGACGCCCTCACCGACGGTCCGGATCCGCCCCGCCACCTCGATACCGGGCACGAAGGGAAGCGGTACGTCGACCACGCCGCGCCGGTAGAGGACCTCGGCGAAGTTGGCACCGGCGTACGCCACGTCGATGGCGACCTGGCCGGGACCGGGCTCGGGGACGGGAAGGGTGGCGACGCGGAGCACCTCGGCGTCGCCGAACTCGGGGATGGTCACTGCCTTCATCATCTGCCTGCCGCTGTTGCTCATGTCCTCGATCGTGCGGGCGCGGCGGTGATGCGGGCAGTGTCCCCTCATCCTGGGTGTGGCACCACCAGGCTGTGCCGCCGCAGCAGCGTCTCCATCCGCTGCTGGGTGTCGGTGCCGGGGCGCGGGTTGTGCAGGATCAGGTGGTGCCCGGGGTGCTCGGGCAGCGGCAGCAGGGTTGCGTCGAAGATCATGGTCCCGGCGCCGGGGTGGTCGACCGCCTTCACCGCGCTGGTGTGCTCGGCCACATCGTGGCGCGCCCACAGCTCGGCGAATTCGGGGCTGACCTCGGCCAGGTCGGTGGCGATGCGGCCGAACTCCGGATCGTCCGGGTAACGTGCCGCGTCGGCCCGGAAGGCAGCCGCCACATCGGGTGCGGTCTCGGCCCAGTTCTGGTGCAGCACCCGGTAGCGGGCGCCTGTGAAGAAGGCGACCAGGCAGTTGTGGTCGCTTTCGCGGTAGCCGAACACCACGCGTGCCGCGTCGTTGACGGCGGTGAAATTCCAGTGGCGGTCGCGGACATAGCCCGGCCGCGGTGACCAGGCGTCCAGCAGCCGCCGCACCTCGGGTGAGGGCGCCGCCGAGGGCGCGGAGGGGGTCTGCGGCGGATTGAGTCCGGCCAGGCGGTACAGGTGGGCTCGCTCGGCGGAGCCCAACAGCAGCGCCCGGGCGATCGCGTCGAGGACCTGCTCGGACACCTTGATGTCGCGCCCCTGCTCCAGCCACGTGTACCAGGACACTCCGACGCCTGCCAGCACCGCGACCTCCTCGCGCCGCAGCCCCGGTGTGCGCCGCCGGCCACCGTCCGGCATGCCGACATCGGTGGGCGAGACCCGGGCGCGGCGGCTGCGCAGGAACTCCCGCAGCTCGGTGCGCCGGTCGTCGCGGGACAGGGGCGAATGAGGGCTGGCCATGGGACCAACCTTAAGCAGCGCCTCCGTTGATGGCGCGAAGGAAGTGGTCCGCGTCCTCGGGCTCGCCCAGGCGTCCCACCTCCAGCCAGGAGCCGTCGGCGAAGCGGAGCCGGAACGTGGCGAATCCGCGCGGCTGGCCCGCCTCCCCTTCGGGGCGGACCTGGCCGAGGGGGAACTCCGCGACGATGCGGAAGTCGTCGGCCTTGGTGGGCGACAGCCGACGGCGGGGGGAGGCGGCGATACAGACGCGGTCGCGGCCCAGCATGACCAGGCGTTTGGGGTTGGGTGAGTGCCCGTACCAGCGCAGCAGCAGCCCGCCCGCGGTCAGGTTCCAGTCGCCGTCGAAGACGCGGTTCGGCGGATCCTGCCGGCGATCGCGGGCACGGTCGCGGCCGGAGGCGGAGGGGTGGGTGTTCGGCCGGTCACGTCGGGCGGTGCCCAGCTTGTCGATCACCATCACGGGGACGACGACGAAGAAGAACACCACGGCACCGACGTACAGCAGCCAGTGGTGGCCCGGCTTCAGCCGTCCCCTGCCCGCGGCGCGGTGTACCTCTGTGGGCGGCGTGGGAATGGGCTTGTGGATCTCGCACCAGACCAGGGCCACGGGCTCCTCGCCCAGGACCTTCCGGGCCCGCCGGTGGACCGCGCGCTTCGCCATGCCGAAGATCCTGGAGGAGCCTTCCCGGTGGGCCTGCAGAGGCCCGGTATGCGCATGCTGGGCGATTCGCTCGATAGGTCTGGTATCCCTGGCGCCGATGCCCTTGATCGATACCAGTTGCCTTCCGGGGTGATCGATCAGCCGACTAGCGTCGTGGCACACCGCAGGCAACGGACCACGGAGGCAGCGTGACGGCGAATCCGCCCTCGGACACGATCGCCGTTTTCGGCGCAGGGGTGATGGGACGCAGCATCACCGCACTGGCACTGGGCCGTGGGGTGGACGTCGTCCTCGTCGACGTCTCGGACACCGTGTTGCACGCCGCTGAGACGGACATCGCCCAGCAGTTGCGGCACGGGCGGTTCATGGGCGCCTTTCCGGGCTCCCGGGCGGCCGGAACGCTGAAGACAACGCTGTCCCGTGAGGACGCGGCGGCTGCCACCGCGGTGGTCGAGGCGATCACCGAGGACTCCTCGCTCAAGGCGCGGATGCTGGCGGAGGTCTCCGGCCTGGTCGCTCCCGGGACCCCGCTGATCACCAACACGTCGGGGATCCCCGTCGCCGAGCTGGCCACGTCGGTGCGGCGGCCCGCGGAGTTGGCCGGGGTGCACTTCATGAATCCGGCCTATCTCATCGAGATGGTGGAGGTCATCCGCGGCCCGCGGACCGGCGAGGACACCGTGGCCGCGGTGTTCTCCCTCCTCGAGCGCCTGGGGAAGAAGGCGGTCGTGGTGCGCGACGCGCCGGGGTTCGTCACCAGCAGGCTGCTGCACCCCATGATCAACGAGGCGGCGAGAATCGTGTCCGAGGGCACCGCGAGCGTCGAGTCCGTGGACCGGCTGATGCAGGGGTGCCTGGGCCATCCGACCGGGCCGCTGCGCACCGCTGATCTGATCGGGCTGGACAATCTCGCGGACGCTCTCCGGCTGCTCGCCGAGCGGACCGGGAACACCGCCTTCGCCCCCTGTGACCTGCTGACGGAAAAGGTGCGCCGCGGCGATCTGGGCCGCAAGACCGGGCGCGGCTTCTATGACTACGAAGGGGTGCTTTCATGAGTGCGGAGCAGGCCATCACCGCCGAGGGGATCGAACGGGAGATAGCGGGGTTCGTCGCGGGGCGGGTGAACGCTGAAGTCCCCGCCGACCAGGACCTCTTCGCCTCCGGGCTGGTGTCGTCGATGTTCGCGATGGAACTCGTCGTCCATCTGGAGCAGGCGTTCGCGGTGCAGATCCTGGGGGACGACCTCAAACGGGACAACTTCCGCACGGTGCGGGCCATGACCGCCCTCGTGCTGCGGTTGCGCGACGCCGAGCAGCCCGCCGATGACTGAGCCGCTCACCGGTGCCCGCGAGCTCGTCGACGAAAGCGTCGGCGACCGGGCACCGGAGTGGGACCGGACCGGCGAGATCCCCGAGGAGGTGTTGCGGACGCTGGCGGCCCGCGGCCTGCTGTGCGCGGGGGTACCGGCGGCCTTCGGCGGCCTTGGCGCGACCAGCGCGGCGAACGGCGAGTTCACGGCGCATGTCGGCAGCCGGTGCAGCTCGCTGCGGAGCGTGATGACATCGCAGGGCATGGCCGCGTGGGCGATCCAGCGCCTGGGCGGCCCGCAGCAGCACGCGAGGTACCTGCCGGAGCTGGCCGGTGGCCGGCTCGCCGCCGTCGCGTTCAGCGAGTCGGAGGCGGGCAGCGATCTGTCGGCGATGACCACGGCCATCGAACCGGACGGAGACACGGTCGTCGTCCGCGGGCAGAAGGTGTGGACCACCGCCGCCCACTACGCCGATGTGATCGTCGTCGTCGGCCGCTACGGCTCCGGTGCGGCGGCCGTGGTGGTTCCCTCCTCGGCCCCGGGCGTCACCGTACGCCGGGTGCCGCGGCCGTCCGGCTGCCGGGCGGCGGGCCACGCGGACGTACACCTCGACGAGGTGCGGCTGCCCGCCAGTGCGGTACTCGGCGGCGGCCAGCCGCTGACGCTGCTGGTGACGACGGCGCTGGCGTACGGGCGGATCTCAGTCGCCTGGGGCTGCGTGGGCATCCTGCGGGCCTGTCTCGACGCCGCCCGCCGCCACGCCCGCGACCGTCGGCAGTTCGGCGCACCGCTCGCCCGCCACCAGCTGGTCGGCCGCCATCTGGCGAACCTGCTGACGGCCGAGCAGATCGCCACCCGGGTGTGCGAGCACGCCAGCCGGAGCTGGGACGACGGCTCTCCCGACATGGTCATCGCCACCGTCCTCGCCAAGCAGGTGAGCGCGGTCCAGGCCGCGCAGGGCGCCGCCACGGCGGTGCAGGTACTGGGCTCGGCCGCCGCGCACGAGGGCCATGTGGTCGAGCGCGCGTACCGCGACGCGAAGCTCATGGAGCTCATCGAGGGCAGCACGGAGATCTGCCAGCTGATCCTCGCCGACCACGCGGTGTCGATGGCAGTGAGCTGAGACGAGGAGAAGCAGTGACGGAACCAGCCACCATCGTGAAGTGCCTGGTGTGGGACCTGGACAACACCCTGTGGCGGGGCACGCTCCTGGAGGACGGCGAGGTGACGCTTCCCGCCCCGGTCGAAAAGCTCATCGCCGAACTGGACAGCCGCGGCATCCTGCAGTCGGTCGCCAGCAAGAACGACCACGACCAGGCGTGGGAGCGGCTCGAAGCGCTGGGCGTGGCCGAATACTTCCTCCTGCCGCGCATCGGCTGGGGCCCGAAGTCGGACGCGGTGCGCGAGATCGCCGCCGAGCTCGGATTCGCGCTCGGGACGATCGCCTTCATCGACGACCAGCCGGCGGAGCGGGCGGAGGTCAGGTTCCATCTGCCGGAGGTCCGCACCTACAGCCCCGAGCAGCTGCCCGGCCTCGCCGCCCTGCCGGAGTTCAGTCCGCCCACCGTGACCGTGGACGCGGGCCGCCGCCGTCAGATGTACCGGGCCGGATTCCAGCGGAAGTCGGCCGAGGCGGAGTTCACCGGGCCGAGCGAGGACTTCCTGCGCTCCCTCGGCCTGGTGATGCGCATCCAGCGCGCCACCGAGGAGGAGCTCTCCCGGGTCGAGGAACTGACCCTGCGCACCAGCCAGATGAACGCCACGGGTGTGCACTACTCCATCGCCGCCCTGCGCACGCTGCTGGCCGACCCGCGCCACGAGGTGCTGGTGACCACGCTCACCGACCGGTTCGGACCGCACGGCGCGGTCGGCCTGCAACTGCTGGAGAAGCACGGGCGCGTCTGGCACCTCAAGCTCCTGGCCACGTCCTGCCGTGTGGTGTCGTTCGGCGCCGGCTCGGTGATCCTCGGCTGGCTCGTCGGCGAAGCCTCACGCGCGGGCGTGCACCTGATCGCCGACTTCCGGCGGACCGAGCGCAACCGGATGATGGAGATCGCCTACCGCCTCGCCGGCTTCACCGGCGAGGCGTGCGAGTGCCGGGCCGGACTCGCCCCGCCGCGGGAGCCGGGTGTGGAGCGCCTCCATCTGCTCCCCGAGCCCCATGACCCGCCACCGACCATGGAGTTGCACGCTCCCCGCCTGGCCCAGGGTCCTCCTGACGGATCTCCGTGAGGAAGGAGCGGCGTCAGGGGCACCTCCCAGCGGTAGCTGGGGGAGCGCGCTCTCGGCGTGCCGCGCGGAGACCCTCGTAGCGGAGCTACTCGGGTGTTCGTGCGGTGCGGCGAGAGGGCGTGCCGAGCGCCGCGACGCCGCGGAGATCCGCAGAAGGGCCCTGGCGCGACCGCGGCCCAGACTGCCGGCGGCACAGCCCCGGCCCGTTCCGACGAGGAGATGACACAGCATGGCGGACCAGCTGGAGGTCTCGGCCGCGCTCTCGCGATACGTCCGGGAGTTCTCCCTGCGCGAGGACGCCGTCCTCGCGGAGCTGCGCGAGACGACGTCCCAACTGCCCGCGGGCAGCGCGATGCAGGTCATGCCCGAGGAGGGCCAGCTGCTGACGCTGCTGGCGGGCCTCACCCCGGCGCGCCGGATCCTCGAAGCCGGCACGTTCACCGGGTACAGCACCCTGTGCCTGGCCCGCGCGCTCGCACCGGGCGGCAAGCTGGTCACCTGCGACATCACCGACCGCTGGGCCCGGATAGGCGCCGGCTACTGGCGCCGGGCCGGTGTCGAGGACCGGATCGACGTCCGCGTCGGTGACGCGGCAACCACCCTCGAGGCCCTCATCGACGAGACGGGGCCCGGCTCGTTCGACTTCGTGTTCCTCGACGCCGACAAGCGGGGCCTCCCGGACTACTACGAGCGGTCACTGACCCTCGTCGGTGACACCGGCCTCATCGTGGTGGACAACACCCTGTTCTTCGGCCGGGTCGTCGATCCCGCGGCACGGGACCCCGACACCGAAGGGGTCCGCGCGTTCAACGCGCTGGTCCGCGACGACCCCCGTGTGGAGATGTCCCTGGTCCCCATGGCGGACGGCATCACCCTGATCCGCAAGCGCCGGGTCACAGCCTGAGTCCCGCGGCGACCTCCAGGAGCTGGTGACGGAACCAGCGGTGGGCGGCGTCCTGGTTGTTACGGGGATGCCAGTACATGGCCTCGGTCAGCGTGGTCATGGGCACCGGTAGCGGCATCGTCTTGAGCCCCGACCCCACGGCTTCATGCGTGAGGAGTCCCTGGAGCACCGTGACCAGACGGGTCCCGGGCACGAGATGGGGGGCCATGGCGAAGCCCCCGACGTCGGCGGCGACCCGGAGCCGGGCGCCCAAGCGGTCGAAGTAGGACTCCACGATCGAGGTCATCGGCCCGTTGATCCCGAGGAACGGCAGCCGCCGCAGCTCCTGGACGGTGATGGTGTCACCCACCCCGGGGTGGTTCTCGTCGACGGCCACCACGAACTCGTCGGTGAACAGCGTCTCGCTGAAGAAGCCGGACAGGTTCTGAGAGAGGCTGGTGGGCCAGATCAGCAGATCACACTGGCCCCGGCGGAGCTGGTCGATGAAGTCGGCCTGCGCGGGGAAGACGTTGACCCGGATGTTCAACGACTCCGCCTCCACTTTGCGCAGAACGGGCCGGATCAGCACCGTCTGGGCGTAGTCGCTGGCGATCACGGTGAAGGTGCGCGGAGGGCCGACGGCGGGATCGAAGGTCTTGCTCACGCCCATGACGGCCTGGACCGCCACCAGGGCCTCCTGCGTCGGCCGCACCAGCGACTCGGCCAACGGGGTCAGCGTCATTCCCCGCCCCTGCCGGACGAGCAGCGGATCTCCGAAATGGCTCCTCAGCCGGGCGAGCGAGGCGCTCATCGCCGGCTGCCCCACGAAGACCCGCTCCGCCGCCCTGGTCACGCTGCGCTCGGCCAGCAGGGCGTTCAGGGCGATGAGGATGTTGAGGTCGATGTTGCCAAGGTCATCCGACATATGTGCGCCGCTTTCCCAGGGGTCGGTCAGGCCCGTCGGCATGGCGCCCGGCGGGCGGGCGGCACGCACCCGCGGGAACCCCCGCGGGAACGGCCTCCTCCACATCTTCCGGTTCACCGCGGGGACAACGTCGGCGAACCCGCAAACGACCAGGCGTTTACCCAGGATTCGCCGCCTCGGCTCTGGCGGGGCGGCGTGCGGGCCTCACCGCACCGTGCGCTCGTCCTCGGGTTCGTGCTCGTCCTCTTGCTCGTGCTCCTGCTCCGGCTCGTTCTCTGCCAGCCACTCGGCCACCAGGGCGCTCGTGCGTGACGCGTGCTCCTCCAGCAGGGTGAAGTGATCACCAGCCGTGGTGCGGACATCCGCGCCGGTGACGACGGGTGCGGAGCCGTCACCGGCCGGCAGTGGAACGTCGGCCCGTACGGACAGCACCGGCACCGGGAGCGGCGCCGCGGACCAGTCCGCGAACAGGTCGCAGTTCCACGCCATCGCCGACAGCCCGGTGCCGGTCAGGCCCCGCACGACGTCGCTGCGGTCCGTCATACCGCGCATCAGCGCGGCGACGAACTCGTCCATCCGGTCCGGTGAGGGCAGATACGTGTCCAGCAGGACGACCGATCGCAGCGGTGCGCCGCGTTCGCTCAGCAAAGCGGCCATCGCCAGGGCGAGCAGCCCTCCCGAGGAGTACCCCACCAGGACGAACGGGTCGCCCCCGGTCCTGGCGAGGACCCGCTCGGTCTGCACCCGGGCCAGGACCTCCCCCGACTCCGCCAGTGGCTCCCCGTCGAGGAATCCCGGGGTGGCCAGGACGTCGACCGTACGGCTGCCCCGGAACCCGGAGGCGAACCGGGCGTAGGTGTAGGCCCCCGCCAGCGGCACCAAGGGGGTCAGACAGACCAGCCGGGGGGCTTCGGCGCCCGACCCCAACGGGGTGAACGCGGGTGTGCCCGGTTCGGTGCGGAAGGTCGGGCGGTTGCGGGCGACCGTGCGCAGCAGGTCGAACGCCCGCTTCCCCTCACCCTCCTCGAACGCCGCCGCGCACAGGTCGGCGACCAGGTCGGACGGTGGTGGCGCGGGGGCCGTCGCCGGGGCGGGTGCGGCACTCAGGTGGGTCAGGAGGTGCCGGGCGAGCCGGGCCGGGGTCGGGTGGTCGAAGGCGATCGAGGTGGGCAGCCTGAGCGAGGTGGCCGAGGCGAGGCGGTTGCGCAGTTCGACGGCGGTCAGCGAGTCCAGGCCCAGCTCAGCGAACAGCCCTGCCGGGTCGACCTCCTCGGTGCCGGCGTAGCCGAGCACATCGGCCGCCGTGGCGCGCACCATCTCCAGCAGCCCCTCCTCGGTACGCGCCGGGCCGGCGGCGGTGGTGGTGCCCGCCGCCTTGCGCGGCCCGCGCACCAGCCCGGCCATCAGCCGGGGCGGGTCCGGCAGGCCGCGGAAGACCGCCAGGTCCAGCCGGGCGGCGAGGACCTGGGCGTCCGCGCCGGTGGCCACCTTGTCGAAGATCGCATGGCCCTGCTCCTCGGCCAGCGGCATCAGGCCCGACCGAGCGAAGCGCGCGTGGTCCAGTCCCGCGGTCATCGCGCTGGGGAGGTCCCACAGCCCCCAGTCGATCGACACCGCGGGCAGGCCCCGCGCCCGGCGGTGCTGGGCGAGGGCGTCGAGCTCGGCGTTGGCGGCGGCGTAGTTCCCCTGCCCCGCCGCGCCGAACACGCCCGCGGCCGAGGAGAACAGCACGAAGGCGCTGAGGTCCAGATCCTGGGTCAGCTCGTGCAGCAGGCGCGCGCCCTGGGCCTTGGGCCGCAGCACCGTCTCCAGCCGGTCGGCGTCGAGTTCGCCGATGGTCGCGTCGTCGAGCACGCCCGCGGCGTGCACCACGGCCGTGAGGGGGTGCGCCGCCGGGACGGCGTCGAGGACCCGGCCCAGTGCCGCGCGGTCGGCGATGTCGCAGGCGGCCACGGTGACCGAGGCGCCGGCCCCGGTCAGTTCGTCCCGCAGTTCGCGAGCTCCGGGCGCGTCGATCCCCGTGCGGCTCACCAGGACCAGGCCGCGCACGCCGCGTGCCCGTACCAGATGCCGGGCCAGCGACGCGCCGAGTCCGCCGGTGCCGCCGGTGAGCAGCACGGTGCCGTCCGGGTCGAGGTCCCGGCCGACGGTCAGCACCACCTTGCCCACGTGCCTGGCCTGGCTCAGATACCGGAAGGCGCTCGGGGCGCGGCGTATGTCCCACGTGGTGACCGGCAGGGTCGCCAGCTTCCCGGTGTCGAACAGGGCGAGCAGTTCGGCCAGCATCTCGCCGATCCGCTCCTCCCCCGCGTCCGACAGGTCGAACGGCAGGTACTCCACACCGGCGGGGACGTCCTGGCGGATGTCGGTCCTGCCCATCTCCGCGAACCGGCCACCGGGGCGCAGCAGTCGCAGTGAGGCGTCCACGAACTCGCCCGCGAGCGAGTTCAGCACGGCGTCCACTCCCTTGCCGCCGGTGATCTCGGTGAAGGCCCGCTCGAAGTCGAGGGTCCGGGAGGAGGCGATGTGGTCCCGGGCGACCCCGAGTCCGGCGACAGTGTCCTGTTTGGGCTCGCTCGCGGTGGCGAACACCTCGGCGCCCCACACCCTGGCGAGCTGGATCGCCGCCATCCCGACACCACCGGCGCCCGAGTGCACCAGGATCCGCTGCCCGGGCTGGAGGCCGAGCAGATCGCGCAGGGCGTAGAAGGCGGTGAGGAACACGGCGGGCACGCTCGCGGCCCGGGTGAAGCTCCAGCCGTCGGGTATCCGCGCCAGCAGACGCCGGTCGGTGACGGCCGTCGAGCCGAACGCGGCGTCGGCGAGGCCGAACACCCGATCGCCGGGGCGCAGGGAGCGCACACCGGGGCCGACGTCGAGCACGACTCCCGCGGCCTCCACACCGAGCCGGGTCAGGTCGCCGGGCACCATGCCGAGGGTGATCAGCACGTCCTTGAAGTTCACCCCGACCGCACGGACCGCGACGCGGACCTGCCCGTCGGTCAGCGGCTCGACGGTACGGGGGGTCAGGGCGAGATCGTCCAGGCTGCCGGTCGGCGAGGCGGTGAGGTGCCACGCCTCGCCGACGGGCGGCTCCAGCGCGGCCGGCCGCCGGGTCAGCCGTGGCGCGTACCGGTCGGCACCCCGCAGGGCGACCTGCGGTTCCCCGGTCGCCAGGGCGTGGCCGAGGTCGGCCGTGGTCACGGGCCGGTCGGTGTCGAGCAGTACGAACCGTCCCGGGTGTTCGGACTGCGCGGTGCGCAGCAGCCCCCACACGGCGGCCTGGTCGGGCACCGGCTCGTCCGAGGGCCGCACGGCCACCGCGTGCCGCGTCAGCACCACGAGCGGTTCGGGGCGGTCGGCGGCGATCACGGCCTGCGCCGCGGCCAGGATCCGGGGCAGTGCCAACGCGTCGACGGCCGTCAGCACGATCGACGTGCCCGGGGGCACGGCGGACGGATCGGGGAAGGCGGGCACGCCCAGACCGTGGTCGGCCTCGGGGCCGTCGAGCACGGCCCATGCCCGGTCGCGGGCGGGTTCCGGCTCCGGTAGCGGGATCCAGTCCACGGTGAACAGCGAGTCCGCGGGCACGGCGGCCGTGGCGGGCCGGGCGAACGGCCGGGTGAGCAGCCGGCCCGCGCGGAACACCAGCGTTCCCTCCCGGTCGACCGCGGTGATCGACATCGCGTCGGGTCCGGCCGGGGCGAGGCGGACGAACAGCTCCCGCGCGCCGTGTGCGTGCAGTTCGGCGTCGGACCACAGGAACGGCAGCCCCGGTTCGTCCCCGCCGGCCAGCGTCATCGCCTGGCAGGCCGCGTCCAGCAGCGCGGGATGCAGTTGGAACCCGTCGGTGGGGACCTCGTCGGCCAGGGCCACCTCGGCGAACAGCTCGTCGCCCGCCCGCCAGGCCGCGCGCAGGCCGCGGAACGACGCGCCGTACTGGTAGCCGGCGCCGTCGAGTTCACCGTAGAAGGCGTCCAGTGGGATCGGTTCGGCGTCGGGTGGCAGCACCGGCGTGGCCGGAGGAACCGGTGACGGCGACGCCGAGAGGCGGCCGGTGGCGTGCCGCGCCCAGTCGTGCTCGCCCCTGCTGTGTACGGAGAACGGCCGGTCCCCCGAGGCGTCGGGGCCGTGCACGGTCAGCTGGATCCGGATGTCGCCGCCGGTCAGCACCAGCGGCGACTCCAGGACGAGTTCGGCGACTTTGCGGCAGCCGGTCTCGTCGGCGGCCCGGACCGCCATCTCCAGGAACGCCGTGCCCGGCAGCAGCACCGAGTCCCGCACCACATGGTCGGCCAGCCACGGCTGGGTCCGGGTGGCGAGGGTGCTGGTGAACATAACGTCCTGGGAGCCCGCGAGTTCTTCGGCGGGGCCCAGCAGCGGGTGCGTCTGGCCGGGGCGCCGCGGTGGCCGGGGCGCCGGCCAGAACCGCTTGCGCTGGAAGGCGTACGTCGGCAGCGGGACAGCCCTGCCGCCGGGTAGCGCGGGGCTCCAGTCCACCGCGACCCCGTGGGTGTGCGCGTCGGCGAGCGAGCGCAGGAAGCGGTCCATACCGCCGTCGTCGCGGCGTAGCGACGCGACGGTGTGCAGTTGCGTCTCCAGCGCTTCCGCCGTCTCGTGCAGGGCCGCCGCCAGCAGTGGGCGCGGGCTCATCTCGATGAACACGGTGTGCCCGTCCTCGATGAGCCGGCGGCCGGCCGTCTCGAACAGCACCGGGCTGCGCAGGTTGCGGTACCAGTAGGGCGCGTCGAGGGCCGCGGTGTCCAGTCGCCCCCCGGTCACCGTGGAGTAGAACGGGACGTCGGCGTCGCTGGGGCGCAGTCCCGCCAGCTCCGCGAGCAGCGCCTCCTCGGCCGTCTCGACGGCGGAGGTGTGCGAGGCGTAGTCCATCGGCACCCGTTTGGCCGCGGGCACGGCCTCCAGCACGCGCTGGAGCGCGCTGTTGGTCCCGGCGACCACCGTGGACGACGGGCCGTTGAACGCGGCGATCTCGACGCCGTCGAAGTGGACGTGTTCGGCTGGGACCGGAACGGACAGCACGCCGTGGTCGCCGGACAGGCGGTCGGCGATCACCCGGCCGCGTCGCACGACCGCGACCGCCGCCTCTTCGACGGTCAGCGCACCCGCCACACAGGCGGCGGCGTACTCACCGAGGGAATGCCCGACCACGGCGGCCGGGGCGACGCCGTAGGACTCCCACAGCCGGGCCAGCGACACCATGACCGCGAACAGGGCGGGCTGGACGATGTCGGCCCGCCGCAGCATGTCCTCCTCGCCGAGCGCCTCCAGCAGGTCCCAGTCGGCCTCGGTGGCCATCGCCCGCGCGCACTCGGCCATCGAGGCCGCGAACACGGGCGAGGACTCGATCAGTGCGCGCCCCATCCCCGCCCAGCTGGAGCCCTGGCCGGGGAAGACGAACACGGGGCGCGGGTCCTGGCCCGCGGCCACGGCGGAGACCACCGACGGCGCGGAGGCGCCTCTGGCCAGCGCGGTGAGTCCGGCGGCCAGCTCGGCGCGGTCCCCGCCGAGGACCACGGCCCGATGGGACTGCTGGGTGCGTGTGGTGACCAGGGACCAGCCGATGTCGACCGGATCGGCTCCGCCGTCCAGGAGCGCGGCCAGACGCCCCGCCTGTTCGGCGAGGGCGGCCGGTCCTCGGCCGGACACGGCCAGCGGGATCGACGCCGTCCGGCCGGTCGCCCGTGGGGCGGCGGGCGGTGGCGTGTCCGCCTCCAGCACGACGTGCGCGTTGGTGCCCGATATGCCGAACGCCGAGACCCCGGCCCGGCGCGGTGCGCCGGTGTCGGGCCACGGCGTCCTGGCGCGGGCCAGTTCGACGCTGCCCGCCGTCCAGTCCACATGGGAGGACGCCGTGGTGGCGTGCAGGGTCGCGGGCACCGTGCCGTGGTGCATGGCCAGTGCCGTCTTGATCACGCCCGCGACACCGGCGGCGGCCTGGGTGTGGCCGATGTTGGACTTCAGCGTCCCGATGAGCAGCGGTCGGGTCCGGTCCTGCCCGTAGGCCGCCAGCAGGGCGTGTGCCTCGATCGGGTCGCCGAGGGGCGTTCCGGTGCCGTGCGCCTCGACCACGTCGACGTCGCGCGCGGACAGCCGCGCGTTCGCCAGGGCCTGGCGGATGACCTCCCGCTGGGCACGGCCGTTGGGCGCCGACAGGCCGTTGGACAGGCCGTCCTGGTTGATCGCCGAACCACGCACCACGGCCCACACACGGCGTCCCGCGGCGCGCGCCTCGGACAGCCGCTGCAGCACGAGCACGCCCGCGCCCTCGGCGAACCCGGTGCCGTCCGCGGAGTCGGAGAACGCCTTGCACAGGCCGTCGGGGGCCAGTCCGCCCTGGCGGGAGAACTCGGCCAGGCCCGTGGGGGTGGTCATGACCGTCACCCCTCCCACGAGCGCCGTGGCGCACTCGCCGTTCCGCAGGGACTGCGCGGCCAGGTGCAGGGCGACCAGCCCCGAGGAGCACGCCGTGTCGACGGTGACGGCGGGGCCCTCGAGTGCGAGCGCGTACGCGACCCGGCCGGAGAGCACCGAGCCCGCGCTGCCCGTGCCCGCGTGACCGGCGGCGTTGTCGGCCGCGGACCCGGTCAGGAGCGCGTAGTAGTCCTGACCGGTGCTGCCGAGGAACACACCGGTGCGGCTGCCGGCCAGGCTGCCGGGCGCGATGCCGCCGTGCTCCAGCGCCTCCCACGAGGTCTCCAGGACCAGCCGCTGCTGTGGGTCCATGGCCAGGGCCTCCCTGGGGGAGATCCCGAAGAACTCCGCGTCGAAGGCCGCGATGTCGTCCAGGTAGGAGGCCGTGGTCACACAGTCCGCGGGCAGGGCGGCGAGGTCCCACCCCCGCTCGGGCGGCGGCGGTCCCACGGTGGTGCGTTCCTCGGCGAGCAGGTTCCACAGCTGGTCGGGTGAGGTGACGCCGCCGGGGAGGCGGCAGGCCATTCCGACGATGACGACGGGATCGGTGGTGAGGTCCGGGTCGGTCGCCGTGTGCGCGGGGGTCCCGTCCGGTGTGCCGCCGGCGAGTTCCGCGCGCAGGTGCTCGGCGAGCGCGGCGGGCGTCGGGTGGTCGTAGACCACGGTGGTCACCAGGGACAGCCCGGTCACGGCGTTGAGGCGGTTGCGGAACTCGACGGCGGTCACCGAGTCGAATCCCAGTTCGTTGAAGGGCCGGTAGGGCTCGACGTGTGTGCCGGAGGCGTAGCCGAGGACCGCCGCCGTCTGGGCGCGTACGACCGCGAGCGGATCGGTCGCCCGCGCCGGAGCGGTCTCCGTGGTGAGCAGCGATCTGACCTCGGGGATCTGCGAGAGCGCCGGATTCGGCCGGGTCGCGGTGACCGCCGTGTGATAGCGGTCCCACACGATGTCGGCGAGCACGATCGCCGCGTCACCGTGTTCCACGGCCGTCCGCATCGCCGCTGTCGCGTCCCGCGGGGCCATTCCCGGTACGCCGTGCCGTCGCGCGGCCTCTCCGAGGGGGCCGTCGCCCATCCCGTCCCCGGCCCACACCCCCCAGCCGATCGAGGTGGCCGGCAGCCCCTCGGCACGCCGCTGCTCGGCCAGCGCGTCCAGGTAGGCGTTGGCCGGTGCGTAGGTGCCCTGGCCCGCGGCGCCGACCGTGCCGGCGAGCGAGGAGAACAGCACGAACGCGTCGAGGTCCAGGTCACGGGTGAGCTCGTGGAGGTGGGTCGCGCCCCGTGCCTTGACCGCGAGGACCCGCTCGAACTGCTCCATGGTCAGGGTGTCGATCGCGGCGTCGTCCAGTACGGCGGCGGTGTGCACCACGGTGCGCAGCGGTGTCGCCGGGTCGATGGAGTCGATCACACGGGCGAGGGCGGCGCGGTCGGACAGGTCGCAGGGGACGATGCTGAGTCGGGTCCCCGAGTCGGCGAGTTCGGCGGCCAGTTCGGGCGCGCCGGGTGCGTCCGTCCCGCGCCTGTTCACCACGATCACGTGGGCCGCGCCCTCGGCCGCCAGCCAGCGCACGACATGCCTGCCGAGTCCGCCGGTGCCGCCGGTCACCAGGGCGGTGCCGCGCACCTGCCAATGGCCGCCGTTCTCCGGACGCACGGGGGCGCGCACGATCCGCCGTCCGAACGCTCCGTTCCGGTCGATCCGGACCTGGTCCTCGTGGGTGTCGCCGACCAGCACGGCGGCGATCCGGCGTTGGCCGGTGTCGTCCAGCGGCTGGGGCAGGTCGATGAGACCGCCCCAGGCGCGCGGCCGCTCGAACCCAGCCACCCTGCCGAACCCCCAGGTCATCGCCTGTGCCGGGGATCGTGTCGCGTCCCTGGTCACGCACCACAGCGGCGCTTCGACGCCCGCCGCGCCCAACTGCCGCACCAGCCGCACGGTCCGGGCGAAGCCCCCGGGGACGGCGGGGTGGTCCGGTTCGGGGTCCTCGTGGTGGGCCAGCAGCGCGAGGACGCCGGCGGGCTCAGGGCCGGCGGTGAGGTCGAGCTCGTCCGGCGCCCGGACGACCAGGTCGGCGCCGTGCCGCCGCAGTGCGTCGAGGACGCTGTCGGACCAGGCGTCGGCCCGGTCCGTCACGACCAGCCAGGTGCCGGCCAGGACCGGATCGGGGGACAGCCGCAGCGGCGTCCACTCGGTCCGGTACCGCAGCCGGTCGAGGGGGCTCGCCGCCGGTGCTGCGGGGCCCCCGGTGGTCCGCTCCGCGGGGGTCACCCAGTAGCGCTCGCGCTGGAACGGGTACGTCGGCAGGTCCACGACGCGGGCCTCGGGCAGCGCCGCGGTCCAGTCCACCGGCAGACCGTGCAGGTCGGCGGCGGCCAGCGAGGTCAGCATCCGGTGCAGCCCGCCGTCGTCGCGGCGCAGGGTGTCCAGTACCGGGCCCGCGGCGGTGGTGTGCGCGAGCACCGGGTGCGGGCTGACCTCGACCATGAGCCCGTGTCCGTCCGTCACGAGGGTGTCCATCGTGTCGGCGAAGTTCACGGTCTGCCGCAGGTTGCGGCACCAGTACCCGGCGTCCAGCTGCCCGGTGTCCAGGCGGGAGGTGGTCACCGTGGAGTAGAACGGCACCTTCCCCGGGCGGGGCCGGACCGGCGCCAGGGCCGCCAGCAGATCGGCCTCGATCCCGTCGACATGGGGCGAGTGGGCGGCGAAGTCCACTCCGGCGAGCCGCCAGCGCATGATCCCGGCGGCGGACAGGCGGCGCTCGACGTCGTCCAGCGCCGCGGGGTCACCGGAGATGGTCACGTTCTGGGGCCCGTTGACGGCCGCGATGGACACGGCGCCCTTCCCCCCGTCCTCCAGCAGCTCGCGCACCCGGTCCGGTGAGGCCATCACCGACATCATCGCGCCGCGTCCGGACAGACGCTCGTGGATGAGGCGGCTGCGCAGCGCCACCACGCGGGCGCCGTCCTCCAGCGACAGGCCGCCGCTGACGCAGGCGGCGGCGATCTCGCCCTGGGAGTGGCCGATCACCGCCGCGGGCTCGACGCCGAACGAGCGCCACAGCGCGGCGAGCGAGACCATGACCGCCCACAGCGCGGGCTGCACGATCTCGACCCGGGCCAGCGCCCGCTCGTCGGACAGCACGTCCCGCAACGACCAGTCGGCGTAAGGGGCCAGCGCCTTCCCACACTCCCGCATGGCCTCGGCGAACACCGGTGACTCGTCCCACAGCCGCGCGCCCATCGCGGTCCACTGGGAGCCCTGCCCGGGGAAGACGAACGCGACGCGCTCCCGGCGCGGCGTCCGGCCTGCTCCGAGCGCCCGCTCCCCCGACGCGACGTCGTGCAGCGCCTCGAGTGCCTCGGCACGGCTCCGCACCGGCAGCACGGCCCGGTGCGGGAACCGCGCGCGCGTGGTCGCCAGCGTGAACGCGACATCGGCCGGCGACTCCTCGCGCTCGAGCAGATGGGCGCGCAGCCGGGCCGCCTGGGCCCGCAGGGCGCCTTCGGTCCTGCCGGAGAGGATGAGCGGCACCACGCCGGAGTGCTCGGTGCGGGGCGGCTCCTCGGGCGCGGGCACGTCCTCCACGATGACGTGCGCGTTGGTCCCGCTGATCCCGAACGAGGAGATCCCGGCGCGGCGCGGGCGGTCGGCGGCGGGCCACGGCCGGGCCTCGCGCAGCAGGCGCACCGGGCCCGTGGACCAGTCGACGTGCCGGGACGGCCGGTCGACGTGCCGGGTCATCGGCAGCCGGCCCGCGCGCAGCGCCTGCACCATCTTGATCAGACCGACCAGACCGGCGGCCGACTGCGTGTGCCCGACGTTGGACTTCACCGAGCCCAGCCACAGGGGATGCTCGCGGTTCCGGCCGTAGGTGGCCAGCAGGGCGTCCGCCTCGATCGGGTCGCCCAGGGCGGTGCCGGTGCCGTGCGCCTCGACGGCGTCGACCTCGTCGGCGCGGACCCCCGCGTCGGCGAGTGCCCGACGGATCACCTCCTCCTGCGCGGCACCGTTCGGCGCGGACAGCCCGTTGGAGGCGCCGTCCTGGTTGATCGCGGACCCGCGCACCACGGCGAGTACCGGGTGTCCGAGCCGCTGGGCGTCGGACAGCCGCTCGACGAGCACCGCGGCGACACCCTCACCGAAGTTGGTGCCGTCGGCGGCGTCGGCGAACGCCTTGCAGCGGCCGTCGGCGGCCAGACCGCCCTGCCGGGAGATTTCGACGAAGCCGTGGGGCGCGGACATCACCGAGACGCCGGCCACCAGGGCCTTCGAGCAGTCGCCCTTGCGCAGCGCCTGGGCGGCCAGGTGCAGGGCGACCAGGCCGGACGAACAGGCGGTGTCGACCGTGACGGCGGGTCCGCGCAGGCCGAAGGTGTAGGCGATTCGCCCGGAGGTGACGCTGGGCGCCGTACCGGTGGCGACGTAGCCCTCCGCGGCGTCCGGGTTGTCCAGGAGGCGGATCAGGTAGTCGCCCGGTCCCGCACCGACGAACACGCCCGTGCCACTGTCGCGCAGCGCGTCGGGCGCGAACCCGGCGCGTTCGAACACCTCCCAGGCCGCCTCCAGCAGCAGCCGCTGCTGCGGGTCCATGGCGGCTGCCTCGCGGGGTGAGACGCCGAACAGGTTCGCGTCGAATCCGCCCACGTCGTCGACGAAGTAGGCGTCCGTGACGAAGGGGCTGAGGGACTCCAGGTCCCAGCCCCGGTCCCGGGGCAAGGGCGCGAGCACGTCGGTGCCGGAGTCCACCAGCTGCCACAGCTTCTCCGGCGAGTCGGCGCCGCCGGGCAGACGGCAGGCCATCGCCACCACGGCGATCGGCTCCTTGGCCGCTTCGGTCAGCGCCCGGTTGTGCTCCCGCAGTCGCTCTGCCTCCTTGACCGAAGAGCGCAGCGCGTCGACGAGGCGGTCGGGTGAGATGGTCATGGCGGTCATCCTTCGGGGGTGTGCGGGTCGGCCGTGCCGAGCGCGAGGGACATCAGCTCCTCCACGTCGAGGCCGTCGATGTCCACGTCGGTCAGCGCGCCGTCGCGCATGCGCTCCTCCCCGGCCCTCTCCGAAGCCGCGTCGGCCTCGGCCTCATCGGTGTCGGCTCCATCGGCCCCGGCCGCGTCGGCTTCGGGAAACAGCTCGGCGGCCAGCTTCCGGGCCAGCGCCTGGGGGCTGGGATGGCTGAACACCGTCGTGGCGGGCAGCCGGAGGCCGGTCGCCGAGTTGAGGCGGTTGCGCAGTTCGACCGCGCTGAGCGAGTCGAAACCGATCTCTCCGAACGCCCTCAGCGGATCCACCCGGTCGGCGTCGTGCCCGAGAACGGCGGCCGTGTGCGCGCGCACCAGGTCGGTGAGCACCTGTACCCGCTCGGCGGCGGGCACGTCCGCCAGCAGGTCGGCGGTCGAGGTCTCGGCGACCGGCGTCGCGGCGACGACCCGGCGGATCCGGCGGCGCACCAGGTTGCGCCACAGCGGCGGCGGTTCGGCCTCGCCGGACGGGTCGACGTCGATGGGCAGCAGCAGTGCCTCGTCGCGGGAGAGCGCCTGGTCGAACAGGTCCAGCGCGGCCGCCGCGGACAGCGCGCGAACGCCGGAGCGGGCGATTCTCGCCCGGCCGGTCTCGCCGAGCGTCGCGGTCAGAGCGCTGACGTCCGCCCAGAGCCCCCAGGCCAGCGACTGCGCGGGCAGGCCCTCGGCGGCCCTGCGTTCGGCCAGCGCGTCGAGGAACGCGTTGGCGGCTGCGTAGTTCGCCTGCCCGGCGTTGCCGGTGACGCCCGCCGCCGACGAGAACATCACGAAACCGGCGAGGTCGTCCGGCCGGGTCAGCTCGTCGAGTACCGCGGCGCCGTCGACCTTGGGGCGGAACACCGCGTCGACGTCCGTCCGGCCGAGCGAGCCGACCAGGCCGTCGCTGAGGGCACCGGCGGCGTGCACGACGGCCGTGAGGGGACGGTGCGGCGGTATCGCGGCCAGGACGCCGCGCACCGCCTCCCGGTCGGCGACGTCGCAGGCCGCGAAGGTCACCGAGGACGCGCCGAGGGCGGTGAGCTCCGCCTCCAGCACGGTGGCCGCCTCGGCGTCCTTCCCCCGGCGGCTGAGCAGCAGCAGGTGCCGGACACCGCGCTCGGCGACCAGGTGCCGGGCGAGAACGCCGCCCAGTGTGCCGCTCGCGCCGGTGAGCAGCACCGTCCCCGCCGGGTCCCATGGCCGGGGCACGGTCAGCACCACCTTGCCGACGTGGCGCGCCTGGCTGACGTACCGCAGCGCCTCCGTGGCGCGGCGGACGTCCCACGCGCGGACCGGCAGCGGGGTCAGTACGCCCCGCGCGATCAGGGAGGCCAGCTCGGCCAGCATCGTCTGGATCCGGTCGGCACCGGCGTCGAGGACCAGGTCGAACGCCCGGTAGCGCACCGAGGGGTGGTGCGGGCGGATCTCGTCGGCGTCGCGGATGTCGGTCTTGCCCATCTCCAGGAACCGGCCCCCTTCGGCGGTCAGCCGCAGGGAGGCGTCGACGAACTCGCCCGTCAGCGAGTTCAGTACGACATCGATCCGGTGCTCTCCGAGCACCTCCCGGAAGGTGCGCTCGAACCGTGTGGTCCGCGAGGACGCCAGGTGGGAGGCGCTGACACCGGCGGCCCGCACCTCGGACCACTTCGCCGGACCGGCGGTGGCGAACACCTCGGCCCCCAGGTGCCGTGCGATGTGCACCGCGGCCATGCCCACGCCGCCGGCCGCCGCGTGGATCAGCACCCGGTCACCGGGCCGTACGCCTCCGAGGTCGGTCAGCCCGTAGTAGGCGGTGAGGAAGGCCACCGGCGCCGCCGCTCCCTGGGCGTACGTCCAGCCGGTGGGCAGCGGCACCAGTGTGCGGTGGTCGGCCACGGCGACGGGGCCGGCGTAGGCGCCGGTGACCAGCCCCATCACCCGGTCGCCGACCGAGAAGCCGGTGACGCCCGGCCCGACCTCGGTGACCACACCGGCCGCCTCGCCGCCCGCGGGCCGGTCCCCACCGGGCACCACGTCGAGGGCGACCAGCACTTCCCGGAAGTTGACGCCCATCGCCCGTACCGACAGGCGGACCTGGCCCTCCGTCAGGGGTGCCAGCGCGTCGGGCGCGGGCACGACGCGCAGGTCCTCCAGGGTGTCCGCGGAGTCCAGGTCCACGCTCCACGCCGCACCGTCCGCCGGAACGGTGAGGGTGGGCAGGGAGGCGTGCTCCGCGAGGCGGGGCACGAACAGCCCGTCGCCTCGCACGGCGACGACGGGTTCGTCACCGGGGAGGACGGCGGCGGGCGGCAGCACCGGCGGATCGGCGTCGGGATCGAGGTCGATGACCAGGAAGCGCCCCGGGTGTTCGCTCTGCGCCGAGCGGATGAACCCGGCGGCGGCGGCCGCGGCCGGATCGGGCCCCCGGCGCTGGCCGACCGGGAACGCCCCCCGGGTCACGAACGCGAGCGTCGCGGTGGCGAACCTGTCGTCGGACAGCCACGACTGGATGGCCGCCATGGCACGTCCGGTGAGCTCGTGCCCGTCGGCAGCCGCGTCGCCGGACCCCGGCGGGAGAGGCAGCAGAACGACCTCGGGCGCGGTGTCGGTGCCCATCGCGGCCGCCAGCGTGTCCAGCCCGGCGTACGGGCGGGTGTCGAGACCGTCGAACGGGGACGGGGCGGATTCCACGGGCTCCGGCCAACCCGGAAGGACGGCTGTCCTCGGCGGTGGCGAGGGGTCCGCGGGCGCCTGGACCCAGTCGACGCGCAGCAGCCTCGCGGTCGCCGCGCGGTGTGTGGACACCGGCCTGCCACCGGAGAGCTTCATGGTGACGACCTCGCCGATGGTCAGCACCTGGGCGCCCCGCGAGTCGGTGGCCAGCAGCGACACGCCGCTGTCGCCCCGGGGCTCCATCCGCACCCGCAGCGCGCGGGCGCCGGAGGCGGACACCGAGATGTCCGACCAGGTGAACGGCAGGAACGTCTGGCCCTCCGCCAGGCTGCCGTGCGCCATCACCTGCAGCGCCGCGTCCAGCAGAACCGGGTGGAGCACAAAGCCCTCCAGGGAGGCCGCTTCCGGCAGGGCGATCTCCGCGTAGCGCACCTCCCCGTCGAGCCACACCCGTCGCACACCCTGGAACATCGGCCCGTAGCGGAGTCCATCCGCCGCGAGGGCGTCGTAGAAGTCGCCGAGGTCCGCCTCGACGGCGCCCGCGGGCGGCCATGCCTCCCAGCGCGGGGGCGCCGGGGCGGGTTCGCGGGCCACGGTGGCGGTCGCGTGCAGCACCCATGCCGTCGAGGTGCCTGCCGCGCGCGAGTGCACCGTCACCGCACGGCGCCCAGTGCGGTCGCCTCCCACGGCCACCTGGACGTCGACCCGCTCGTGGCCTTCGAACACCAGCGGTGTGTGCAGGGTCAGTTCCTCGACGCGCCCGCAGTCGGCCTCGTCCGCCGCCCTGAGCACCATCTCCACGAAGCCCGCGCCCGGGAACATCACCGAGCCCAGCACAGTGTGGTCGACCAGCCAGGGGTGGGAGTCGACGGACAACGAGCCGGTCAGCACGGTGTTTCCGGTCTCGGCGACCTCCAGGACCGCGCCGAGCAGGCCGTGTTCGGCCCCCGCCAGACCGGCTGTGGACACATCGCCGCCCCCGGTGTCGGTGAGCCAGTACCGCTCCCGCTGGAAGGCGTAGGTGGGCAGGTCGACGAAGGCGGGCGGGCGGTCCGCCCACAGCGGGCCGAAGTCGACCGCCGCGCCGCCGGCGAACGCCGCGGACAGCGCGCGCAGGAATTGGTCCATGCCGCCGGACCCGCGGCGCAGCGTGCCCACCGCCGTCGCGGGAACGTCCCTCTCGGCGAGCGTGTCCTGCACCCCGGGCAGCACCACGGGATGACTGCTGACCTCGATGAAGGTGTCGAAGCCCGCGTCGGCGAGGCCGCGTACGGCGGAGTCGAGGCGAACCGGGCGGCGCAGGTTCCGCAGCCAGTACTCGGCGTCCAACGCGGCCGCGGGCTCGAACCGCCCGGTCACCGTGGAGAAGAACGGCACCGTGGCCTCGCGGGGAGTGAGGGTGTCCAGGGCACGCAGCAGCTCGTCGGCGAGGATGTCGACCTGCGCGGAGTGGGAGGCGTAGTCCACGTCGATCCGCCGGGCCCGTACGTCTTCTCGTGCGCAGTGGGACATCAGCTCCTCGAGGCCCTCGGGCGCGCCGGATACCACCACCGATTCCGGGCCGTTGACCGCAGCGATCGACAGCTCCGCGTCCCGGGACGCGATCAGGTCCGCCACCTCGGTCAGGGGCAGTGGGATCGAGACCATGCCCCCGCGCCCGGCGAGCTTCTCCGCGATCAACCGCGACCGCACGCACACCACCCGGGCCGCGTCCTCCAACGACAGCACCCCCGCCACGCAGGCCGCCGCGATCTCCCCCTGCGAGTGGCCCACCACCGCCGCGGGCTCCACCCCGAACGAACGCCACAACCGCGCCAACGACACCATCACCGCGAACAGCACCGGCTGCACCACCTCCACCCGCGCCAGCGCCTCCTCATCCCCCAGCACATCCGCCGGCGACCACTCCACCAACCCGGCGAACGCTTCCGCGCACTCCTCCATCGCGGCGGCGAACACCGGCGAGGATCCCCACAACTCCACCGCCATCCCGACCCACTGCGACCCCTGCCCCGGGAACACGAAGACGGCGTCGTGAGCCTCCGGGCGCGCGGTGCCGGTGACGACATCGGCGCTGGGCTGCCCGTCGGCCACGGCGCGCAGGGCGGCGCGCGCCCGGTCGGCGGTGCCCGCGACCGCCACCGCGCGGGTGCGCAGTGTCGCCCGGGTGGTGCACAGCGCTCGGGCGAGGTCGGTCAGGTCGTGGTCGCCCAGGTCGTGGCCGACGGCGTCGAGCAGCCGTTCCGCCTGCGCCCGCAGCGCCGCCGGGGTACTGGCCGTGAGCACCAGCGGCACCACGGCGTTGTCCGGCCGGGGCGGCATCGTGCCGGAGCTCGCTGCCTGGGGCGGCGCGGCGGGTTCCGGTTCGGCCTGTTCGAGGATCAGGTGCGCGTTCGTACCGGATACCCCGAAGGAGGAGACCGCGGCGCGGCGGGGGCGGTCCACCACCGGCCACGCACGCGCCCGGGACAACACCCGCACCGCCCCCCACTCCACCTTCGAAGACGGCACCTCCACATGCAACGACCGCGGCAACACCCCACACCGCAACGCCATCACCATCTTGATCACACCAGCCACCCCGGCAGCCGCCTGCGCATGACCGATATTCGACTTCACCGACCCCAACCACAACGGCTCACCCCCCACCCGCCGCCCATACGTCCCCAGC
>NZ_JAEEAP010000239.1 GCF_016103465.1 Streptomyces sabulosicollis | reverse complement strand
GCTCTACCCGTCCCCCGGAACCGTCATCGGGAGACGTCGATCCGGGCCAGGGCCCCCGTCTCCAGGGCGCACCACAGCGCGCCGTCGTGCGCGGCGATGCCGTGCGGTTCGCAGTCGGCTCGAGGCAGGTCGTACGCCGTGATCCGGCCGTCGGTGGTGATGCGTCCGACCCGGCCGAGGCCCCATTCGGTGAACCACAGCGCCCCGTCCGGACCCCCGGTGATGGCGTGCGGCCGGGCCTGGCGGTCGGGCAGCGGGTACTCGGTGACGGTGCCGTCGACCGTGACGCGGCCGATCTGCCCCGCGCCGATCTCGGTGAACCACAGGGCGCCGTCCGGCCCTTGGGCGAGGCCGACCGGCGCGGCGCCCTCGGTCGGCAGGGGGTGGGCGGTCGTCCGGCCGTCCATGGTGATCCGGCCGATGGCGTTGCCCTGGTTGAGGGTGAACCACATCGCGCCGTCGGGCCCCGCCGCCAGGGCGGAAGGGAAGGCTCCGGGCGCGGGGAACTCGGTGATGTCGCCGTCCATGGTGATCCGCCCGATGCGGCCGGCGGCGGACAGCGTGAACCACAGGGCCCCGTCCGGGCCCGCGGCGATCCCGTACGGCCCGCCGTCGGCGGTCGGCGGGACGAAGGAGGAGGTCGTGCCGTCCACCGTGATCCGGCCGATGCGGTGGGTGCCGTACTCGGTGAACCACAGGGCGCCGTCGGGCCCCTGGGCGATCATCATCGGCTTGGCCCCGGCGGAGTGGACGGTGATCCGGCCCTCGGCGTCCCTGCGGCCGATGGCGCCCTGGTGGACCAAGGTGAACCACAGGGCGCCGTCGGGGCCGCCGGTGAGCGCGTAGGGGCCGGCGTCCGGGTCGCTGACGGTGACGACGCGGACCGGGTCGGCGAGCCACCGGCCGATCCGGTCCAGCAGCACGTCTCCCGGCTCGGACAGGTGGAAGGCGTGCGGCATGCCCTCGTACTCGTCCAGGCGCACGCTCACCCCGGCGGCGTCGGCCGCCTCGGCGAAGCGGCGGGCGTCGTCCAGGAGCACCTCGTCCGTGCCGACGGCGATCAGCAGCGGCGGCAGCCCGCGCGGATCCCCGTACAGCGGCGACTGCGGGGCCCGGTCGGCGGGCGCCCCCGCCAGGTACTGGGCGCTTATGGAGCCGAGCGCGGCCCGGTTCAGTACGTCCTTACCGTCGTTGGCGGCGATCGACGCGCCCGTAAGGGCGAAGTCGGTGATGGGTGAGACCGCGATCGCGGCACCGGGCCGCGGACCGCCGGTCCGCTGGATCTCCAGCAGGGCGGAGAGCACCAGCGTGGCCCCGGCCGACTCCCCGGCGAAAACGACCTCGGCGGCGGGGACGCCTTCGTCCAGCACGCCGCGCCAGGCGGCCAGGACGTCCTCGAGCGCCGCGGGATGGGGGTGTTCGGGCGCCAGCCGGTAGTCCACCCGCAGGGCCGGGCGGCCGGTCGCCTTCGACAGCCGATAGGCCATCACCCACTCGGCCTCGGGCATGGTGTGGGCGAACCCGCCGCCATGCACATAGATCACGGCGCCGCCACCGGCGCCGGGCGCGCGGACCCAGTCGCCCCGCACCTCGGCGTCCTCCGGGAGCGGGGTGGCGATCAGCGCGTCGGGGCGCTCGCGGACCGCTCGGGCCGCCTCGGGCGCCATGGGTACCGCGGTGACGTTCAGCAACGGTCCTCCGTTGGGGGTGGTTCGGGCTCGCGGGGGCGATTCGGGCTCGCGAGGCCGGCGGGCTCGTCTCCCCCGTCCCCTCGCCGAGGCACACGACGACGGGCGCAAAGTTAGGGTCGCCGCTCAGGGAGTGTCAACGTAAATTTACTACGAGGGTAAAATTGCGCTCATGGGTATCGAGCCGAGCACCACGACGGACCCCGCCCCGTCAGGCGGGTCGGCCACCGGCCTGCGCGAGGCCAAGAAGCGTGAGACGCGGCAGCTGATCTCCGACCGGGCGACCGAGCTCTTCATGGCGCAGGGCTTCGAGCGCACCACCATCGCCGAGATCGCCGATGCCGCGCGCGTGGCCAAGAAGACGGTGACCAACTACTTCCCGCGCAAGGAGGATCTGGCCCTCGACCACCAGGACGAGTTCGTCACCGGCCTCGCCCGCACCGTCGCAGCCCGGGAGCCCGGTGAATCCGCCCTCGCGGCGCTGCGGCGCGCCGCGCTCTCCGCCATCGCCGCGCAGGATCCGGTCGCCGGGTTCGCCGGGCCGGACTTCATCCGCATGATCGCGGAGAGCCCCACCCTCTCGGTCTGTCTGCGCGGGCTGCACGACCAGCGCGAGGAGGCCCTGGCCGCCGCCCTCACCGAGGCGACCGGCGCCTCCCCCGGCGATATCACGCCGCGTACGGCCGCGTCCCTGCTGGCCGGGGTGCATCGCGTCCTGTTCCGCCGGATTCAGGACCTCACGCTCGCGGGGCACAGCGACCCGGAGATCGCCGCGGCCCTCGAAGCGGAGGCCACCCGGGCGTTCGCCCTGCTCGAACCGGCCCTCGCCGACTACGCACGGGCCTGAGACCCGGCACCCGAGCCCCCTCAGCCGTCAGCACGCCGCCGACACCGTCAGCATGCCGCCGACACCGTCAGCATGCCGCCGACACCGTCAGCATGCCGCCGACACCGTCAGCGCGCCGCCGACAACGCGGCCGTAAGGGCGGCGGGCGCCTCCCTCAGCGAGGGGCCGTACCAGGTGAGGTGACGGCCGCTGACCAGGGCCGCCGGGAGGCCGGGGAACGCCTCGGGGCCGTCGTCGGCCGTGAAGCGGTACGGCTCGTCGGGCAGCACCACCAGATCCGCCTCCCGCGCCGTCAACTCCTGGATCGGGATCCGCGGATACCGCTCGGGATGCCCGCCGTAGAGATGCCGTACGCCCAGCCGGGCCAGGACGTCACCGGCGAAGGTGTCCCGGCCCAGCACCATCCACGGACGCCGCCACACCGGTACGACGGCGTGCCGCACCGGGCCACCGGCCCGTACGTCCGCCCAGGCGGCCTCGGCCTCGTCCAGCCAGCCGGGCCGGGCCAGTCCGCAGCCGCGCACCAGCACCCGCTCCAGCTCGGTGAACGCCTGTTCCAGGGTGCGCACTTCGGTCACCAGGACCTCGAGTCCGGCGGCGCGCAGCGCGGCGAGGTCGGAGGGGCGGTTCTCCTCCTCGTTGGCGATCACCAGATCCGGCGCGAGGGCGGCGATCCGGGCGGTGTCGGGGTTCTTGGTGCCGCCGATCCGCTCCGCGGTGAGACCGGGCGGATGGGTGCACCAGTCGGTCGCCGCCGCGAGCAGCTCCGGCTCGGTGGCCGCGACGGCCTCGGTGAGCGAGGGCACGAGGGACACCACGCGCCGTACGGGGGTTCGAGGGCTCATCGCTCCACCGTACGGCGCGACGGCCCGCCCCGGCCCGGTGAGTTCCGCAACGCCGGGTACGGGCCGTAAGGCCGACGCGTGAGCCACAAGGGCCACGCCTGAGCCGTAAGGTTCGCGCCCGCTCCTTACCGCCCGCGGCCCGCGCCCCTACGCCGCCTCCGGCAGCGCCTCCCACGGCCAGACGGCCCGGCCGCCGCGGCCGCCGCCGTCGCCGTCGCCGTCGCCGTCAGACAGCAGCCGGACCATCGTGAACAGCTTGTCGCTGAAGCCGCCGATCTCGTGGCGGTTCGGCCGGCCGGTGCCGATGGACGTGGGCGCGTAACCGGTGGTGTTGACGCCGAACACCGGCACCCGCGCCGGGACGGCCTCCGAGACCGGAGCGGACCGGCCCCGGCGCTCGTCCGCGAACGCCTGCATGTCGGAGACGATCACCACCCGGTCGTGGCCGCGGTAGGCCGCCCGCAGCGCCGCCCCCGTCTCCGTGCCGTGCCCGACCTCGCCGATCCGCGCGCAGAACGCCTCGACGTCACGGAGCACCGAGCCGCCCGGGGTCAGCCGGTGGCCGAAGTGCCCGGAGGCGAAGCCGACCAGGTCCACCTCGCAGCCGCGGTGTGCGAGCGCGACCCCGAAGAGCGCGCCGACGTCCACATGGCGCACCTGGGAGCGGTTCGAGACCTGTGCCTGCATCGAGCCGGAGGTGTCGACGAGCACGAGGGTGCGGCCCGGCAGCGCCGGGACGGCCGCCGTGGACGCGGTCAGCGCCCGGTCCAGGGCGTGGCCCCAGCGCAGCGACGGCGCGGCCCGGTAGGCGGACAGGAAGCGGTAGGGGAACTGGCGGGAGCGGGCCACCTCCGCCGGGTCGGCCAGCCGAGCCGCGACCCGCTCGGCGACCGCGTCCGGCAGCCCGGCCTCGTCGAAGTTGCGCAGATTGCGCAGCAGCGCCATATAGCCCATCGAGGGCAGCACGGCCTCCCAGGCCGGCGCGTCCATCGGCCCCTGCAGCCAGCCCGCCAGCGCCTCCCACGTCATGCCCGCCGTACGGAGCGCGTCGGCGGCGTCCGGCCGCTCCAGCACGGCACGGCGCTCCCACTCCGGCAGGGCCGTCAGCCGGGCGCGGGCGCGCAGGGTGCGCAGCGAGACCGGGGGCGCGGCGTCCCGGTGGTGGCGGCGGTCGATGGCGTGCCGGAACAGCTCGCCCTGCCACGGCTTGTCGGGGTCCGGGGCGGCGTGCACCAGCTCCAGGACGTCGGCGAAGCGGAAGCCGTGGCTCTCGGTGTCGTACTTGAGCAGCGAGCGCTCGGTGTAGAGGCGGCGGACGGCGTCGGCGAGGCCGCGCTTGACCGGCTTGGGCAGCGCGCGGCCGTGGTGGGCGGTCCAGTGGGCGAGGAACTCACCGGGCTCGTCGGCGCGCAGGCACGCGGCGTCGACCATGCGGCGGTTGCCGCCGTGCAGCCCGGCCGCGAGACGTGCCGCGACGGCCTCTGCGGCGGCGACGAGCGACGCGGTGCGCATAAGGGCCTCGGCGCGGAGCCAGGTGATGAAGCGGGCGGTCCAGTCGGCGTCCTCGACGGCGACCGTGCGGACGAGGGTGCGGAAGCGGTCGTCGCGGCCGCCGGAGGACTCGTAGAAGGTCTGCTCGCCGACCATGTTCACCACGGCCAGCAGCACCAGTTCGGACTTGCTGTCGCGGGTGACGGCGGCGCCGCCCTCGTAGGTGGTCGTCGTGGCCCTGGCGCGCCTGATGATGCGGTTGAACTTGGTCATGCGGTCATGCCTCTCCCCCGAGCGGGCATTGGGAGGAGGCGACGCGCCGGTGCGTCGGCAGCGCCTGAGGTCAGGAGTGGGCGGCGGACTGTTCTGGAAAGGAAGTAACCGCGGCCCGCGCACCAGGCGCTCCGATGCCGTGCGCGCGCCTCCCGAGATCACAGTCGACGACGGTCTGTTTCCCACCCCGCGCCGGGCGGAGTGTTTCAGGAATCGAACCCAAATCGACCGAAGTAACCGTCGTCTTCGCACCGGGAGGTGCGTTCACGGATACGACAGTAGGGGGCCGTCTCCTCAGCCGTCATCCGGTTTTCTCCGCACAGCGCCCGCGGGACAGGGCGACACGCACACCGCGGCCCGGAGCATGCGCTCCGGGCCGCGGTGTGCGTGGTGCCCACGGTGGATCAGGGAGCCACCGGCGCCATCTTGTCGACGATGCCGGGGTGGGCGTCCATCCACTTCTGGACGCCCTTCTCCTCGTTGCCCTTACCGGCGTCCTGGACGGCCTGCTCCAGGCTCGCCAGCTCCTTCTCGGTCATGTGCCACTTCTTCAGCCACCCGTTGAACTCGGGGAACTTCTTCGGGAAGGACTTGTTGGCGAGCGTGTGGAGCTGGTTGTTGGCCCCGAACGCCTTCTTCGGGTCGGCGAGCTTGGTCAGCTTGTACTTGCTGTAGGCCCAGTGCGGGGTCCACAGGACGACCGCGACCGGCTCCTTCTTGGCGTACGAGCGCTCCAGCTGGGCCAGCATCGCCGGCGAGGAGCCGTCGCTGACCTTGTACTCCTTGTCCAGGCCGTACTCCTTGAGCACCTTGCCCTTCAGGAGCTTCATCTCACCGGTCCCGGGCTCGATACCGACGATCTTGCCGTCGAAGGTGCTGGCCTTCCCCTTGAGGTCGGCGAGTGACTTCACGCCCTTGACGTAGGACGGCACCGCGATCTCCAGGGAGGTCTTGTCGTACCACGACCCGACATCGACCAGGTTCTTCTTGTATTTGTCCCAGTACTGCTTCTGGGCGACCGGTAGCCAGCCGTCGAACTCGACGTCGACCTGTCCGGTGCTCATCCCGGTGAACATCGAGCCGACGTCGTACTGCTTGATCTCCGGCTTGTAGCCGCGCCGCTCGAGGACGTTCTTCCACAGGTAGGTGGTGGCGATGTCCTCGTCCCACGGGAAGTAGCCGATCATCGGCGCGGCGCCCGCGTCCTTGCCCTTCTGGTCGGCGCCGCCGGGCACCGGGGCGAGCTTGTTGGCAATGCCCGGGTTCTGCTTCAGCCAGGCGCGCACGCCCTGCTGCTCCTTGCCCTTACCGGCGTCCTGGATGGCCGACTCCAGGCTGGTGAGCTGCTTCTCGTCCAGCTTGAAGTTCTTGAGCCACTTGGCGACCTGCGGGTTCTCCTTGGAGAAGCCCTTGCGCGCGAGGGTGTCGATGCGGTCGCCCTTGCCGAAGGCGCCCTTGGGGTCCTTCAGCTTGGTGAGCTTGTACTTGTCGTACGCCCAGTGCGGGGACCACAGGGTGACCGCGATCGGCTCCTTCTTGGCGTAGGAGCGGTCCAGCTGGGAGAGCATGGCCGCGGTGGAGCCCTTGACCAGGCTGAAGTTCTTGTTCAGCCCGTAGCCCGGCATGACCTTGTCCTGCATCAGCTTCATCTCACCGGCACCGGGCTCGATGCCGACGATCTTCTTCTTGAAGGTGCTGGACTTCTTCTCCAGGTCGTCCAGGGTCTTGACGCCCTTGACGTACGAGGGCACGGCGACCTCCAGGGAGGTGGGGCCGTACCAGGAGCCGAGGTTCTCCAGCTTGCTCTTGTACTTCGCCCAGTAGGCGGCGTGGGTGGTGGGCAGCCAGGAGTCCGTCTCGAAGTCGATGTTGCCCGCGGCCATACCGGTGTACAGCGCGCCGACGTCGTACGACTGCACCTTCGGCTTGAAGCCGCGCTGCTCCAGGAGCTCCTTCCACAGGAAGGTCGAGGCGACGCCCTCGTCCCAGTTGATGTAGCCGATGTTGACCGACTGGCCCTTGCCGACGTTGGCGGAGACCTTGGGGCCCTCGTCGTCGCCGCCGAACATGCTCATGCCGCCGGCGACCAGCGCCAGGACGACGACGCCGACCATGGCGACGGAGGTCGCGGGGCGCCAGTGCAGCACCTTCATGCCGCTGAGCGCCTTGGCCTTCTCCTTGGCCAGCGCGCGGCGGGCCAGCGGGGAGACCCGCTGATTGAGCGCGCTGGTCATCCGGTCCAGGTACATGGCCAGGATGACCACCGCGATACCGCCCTCGAAGCCCATGGCCACGTCGACGGAGCTGATCGCCTGGAAGACGGTGGAGCCCAGGCCCTCGGCGCCGACCATACCGGCGATGACGACCATGGACAGCGCCAGCATGATGACCTGGTTGACGCCCGCCATGATGGTGGGCAGGGCCAGCGGGAGCTGGACGCGCAGCAGGGTACGGCGCGGATGGGTGCCGAAGGCGTCGGCCGCCTCGACCAGCTCCGCGTCCACCTGCCGGATGCCCAATTCCGTCATGCGGACGCCCGGGGGCATCGAGAAGATGACGGTGGCGACGACGCCGGGGACCACCCCGAGGCCGAAGAAGAAGATGCCGGGGATCAGGTAGACGAAGGCGGGCATCGTCTGCATGAAGTCCAGCACCGGGCGGATCACGGCGCTCACCGCGCGGTTGCGCGAGGCCCAGATGCCGAGCGGCACCGCGAACACGATGGTGATCACACCGGCGACCAGCACCAGTGCGAGGGTGTTCATCGCCTCGCCCCACAGCTCGATCGAGTCGATGAGGGCGAATCCCAGGAAGGCGAGCACGGCGGGCAGCAGCCCGCGCAGCCACCAGGCGAGCAGCGCCAGGATGCCGGCGAGCAGCAGCGGCTCGGGGCCGCTGAGCACCGTGTTCACCCCGTCGTACATGCCCTGGACGACGCTGGAGATGAAGTCGAAGAGCCAGCTCAGATTGTCTCGGAGCCAGTTGACGCCGGAGTTGATCCAGTCGCCGAGCTGAAGCCTAGGCACCGGTGATCACCTTCTTGGCGGTCCCGGGCGCGTCCGGTGAGTCACCGGCCGGCGGCTCGGCCCCGTCGGGCGGGCTGTCCGGCTCGCCGAGGACGGCGAGCAGCCGGGCGCGGGTGACGACGCCGGTGAGCGCACCGTCGTCGCCGGTGACGGCGACCGCGACCCCGCTGCGCGAGCAGGGCCGGAAGAGCTCGATGATCGGGGTGCTCTCGGTGACGGTGGCGGGGGCGGCCGCGAGGACGTCCTGCTCGGTACGGAGCGTGCTGCCGTCGTCGGTCGTGGTGCCCAGCACCTCGCTCGGCTCGGCCATGATCGCACCGGCGGTGAGCACCCGGCTGCGGTCCACGTCCTGGGTGAAGGAGGCGACGTAGTCGTTGGCGGGGGTCACCAGGATGTCCTCGGCGGTGCCGATCTGGACGATCCGGCCGTCGCGCATCACGGCGATGCGGTCGCCGAGCCGCATGGCCTCGTTCAGGTCGTGGGTGATGAAGACGATGGTCTTCTTGAGCCGCTTCTGGAGCTGGAGCAGCTGGTCCTGCATATCGCGGCGGATCAGCGGGTCCAGGGCGCTGAAGGACTCGTCCATCAGGAGCATGTCGGCGTCGGTGGCCAGGGCCCGGGCGAGGCCGACGCGCTGCTGCATACCGCCGGAGAGCTCATCGGGCCAGGACTTCTCCCAGCCGGCCAGGCCCACCAGCTCCAGCGCCTCGGTGGCGCGCCGGACGCGCTCCTCGCGCGGCACGCCCTGCACCTCGAGGCCGTAGGCGGCGTTCTCCAGGACGCTGCGGTGCGGGAAGAGGGCGAAGTGCTGGAAAACCATGCTGATCTTGCGGGACCGGACCTCGCGCAGACCCTTGGGGGTGAGCGCGGTCAGATCGTCGTCGTCGAAGAGCACGGCCCCGGCGGTCGGCTCCAGCAGTCCGTTCAGCATCCGCAGCAGGGTGGACTTACCGGATCCGGACAGACCCATGACGACGAAGATCTGGCCCGCCTCGACGGCGAAGGAGGCATCGATGACCGCTGCTGTCGTGCCGCTCGCTCGGAGCTCCTCGCGGTCCGCGCCGCTTTCCAGCCGCGCCACCGCCTCATCGGGTCGTCTGCCGAACACCTTGTACAGGCGCTCGGCTCGCAATTTGGCCACATGTACCTCTCAGATCGCACCAAAAAACGACCCGCCACCCCCGCCGGCGGGTCGTGGAGCGGTACGGCATCGGACCGCTGACCGCCGCAATAGTTGAATCACTGAACGGGTTCGCTCCGGGGGCGCGCCTGCCCCGATCGGTTTGGCGTAAACCAAACGGTGATCCACTTCACATTATCCAAACGTGATCCACTTCACATTATCCTCGGGGGCGGTGTCAGTGGGGTAGTGCATAGTCGGGTTCGTGACGCGACGCCTGATGCTCCTCGACACCGCCTCCCTCTACTTCCGAGCCTATTTCGGGGTGCCGGATTTGGTCCGGGCCCCCGACGGCACGCCGGTGAACGCCGTGCGCGGGCTCCTGGACTTCATCGCCCGGCTCGTCCAGGACCACCGCCCGGACGACCTGGTGGCCTGCATGGACTTCGACTGGCGCCCGGCCTGGCGGGTCGCACTGATCCCCACGTACAAGGCCCACCGGGTGGCCGAGGAGGCCCCGGAGGGGGCCGGAGTGGACCAGGAGGAGGTGCCGGACACCCTCTCCCCGCAGGTGCCGGTGATCGACGAGGTGCTCGACGCGATCGGCATCGCCCGGGTCGGCGCCGCGGGCTATGAGGCCGACGATGTGATCGGCACGCTCACCGGCCGGGCGGCCGGCCCGGTCGACATCGTCACCGGCGACCGCGATCTGTTCCAGCTGGTGGACGACGAGCGCGGGGTGCGGGTGCTCTACCCCGTCAAGGGCGTGGGCACCCTGCAGCTCGTCGACGAGTCCTACGTGCGCGAGAAGTACGGGGTGACCGGCCGGGGGTACGCGGAGCTGGCGCTGCTGCGCGGCGACCCCAGCGACGGGCTGCCGGGGGTGCCCGGCGTCGGCGAGAAGACCGCCGCCAAGCTGCTGGCCGCCCATGGCGACCTGGCCGGGATCATGGCCGCCGTCGACGACCCCACCGCCAGGCTGACCCCCACCCAGCGCAAGCGGCTGGCCGAGGCGCGGGCCTATGTCGAGGTCGCCCCGAAGGTGGTGCGGGTCGCCACGGACGTGGCGCTCCCCGCCTTCGATCCGGCCCTGCCGCGGTCACCGCGCGACCCTGGAGCCGTGGCGGCGCTGGCGGAGCGCTGGGGATTGGGCGGATCTTTGCGCAGACTGCTGTCCACTCTCGAGGAGTGAGCTGTTAGGTTAGGTAACCCTAACTCTTATTGATCAGGGAGGTCGCCATGGCGGACCGTCCGGCTCGTAAGACGCGCACGCCGCATCGCGCCCAGGTGGTGCGCACCGACCGGCTGACCCCGCACATGGTGCGGGTCGTCCTGGGCGGCGACGGCCTCGCGGACTTCCACGCGGGCGAGTGGACCGATCACTACATCAAGCTGCTCTTCCCGACCGGGGGCGCCGTCTACCCCGAGCCGTTCGACCTGGAGCGGATCCGCGCCGACTTCCCGCGCGAGCAGTGGCCGGTCACGCGGACATACACGGTGCGGGCGTGGGATCCGGCGGCCCGCGAGCTGACGGTGGACTTCGTGACCCATGGCGACGAAGGGCTGGCCGGGCCGTGGGCCACCCGGGTCCGGCCGGGCGAGGAGATCCACTTCATGGGGCCGGGCGGCGCCTACGCCCCCAGCGCCGAGGCCGACTGGCATCTGCTCGCGGGCGACGAGAGCGCGCTGCCCGCGATCGCCGCGGCGCTGGAGCGGCTCACCGACAGCCGGGCGGGCGGTGCGGCCGAGGTGCCGGTGCATGTGTTCATCGAGGTGGCGGACGAGACGGAGGAGCTCAAGCTCACCGTGCCCGAGGGGGTCCGGGTGAGCTGGCTGCACCGGGGCGCCGCGCCGGTCGGCGAGGCGCTGGTGGCGGCCGTGCGGGGGCTAGAGTTCCCGCCCGGACGGGTGCACGCCTTCGTCCACGGCGAGGCGGGCTTCGTGAAGGAGATCCGCCGCCATCTGCGCCTCGAGCGCCAGATCCCGCGCGAGTGGCTGTCCATCTCGGGCTACTGGCGGCGCGGCCATGACGAGGACGGCTGGCAGGCGTCGAAGCGGGAGTGGAACCAGCAGGTCGAGGCGGAGCAGGAGGGCTCGGGGCCCGAGGAGGCCGCCGCGTAAGGGGACGCCGCGTCGCGCGGGGGACGCGGCGCAGGGCGCGCCGCGCGGGGGGCACGGCGCAGGGCGCGCCGCGCGGGGGACACGGCGCAGGGCGCGCCGCGCGGGGAACACGGCACAGGGCGCGCCGCCCGGGGGACACGGCGCAGGGCGCGCCGCGCGCGACGCGGTGAAGGGGAGCGCCGCACGGGGGAAGAGCCGCAGGGGGCGCCGCGCGCGACGCGGGGCGTACGACCATCAGGCCCCGGCCGGGAGCATCCGGCCGGGGCCGTTGCGTGTGCCGGTCTCGGCGGGCCCGGCAGAGGTGACCGGTATCGATCCGGCGGCGCGGAGGGCGCACTCCGGCTCACGGGAGCCCGCCGCAAAGGCTTGACATATCGTCATATGAGCTCCGTTCAAGCCCTTTTTACACCTTCCGCGCCTAACCGTCCTTTGGTTCACTCACATCGAGCGAGAGTTTCGGCACCACGGTGACCTCGGCGCCGACCCGTTCCATGCATGACTCGCCCCATTACGGCCGGCACCCGGGCACGAGTCCTCTCTCAAGTCGCCATCGCCGGTCATGCGGCCCCCGCTGAAGGCCATGGCGTCCCCGGCCCCGGAGGGCCGGTCTCCCCTTCCGCCCCTCTGTTCAACGGAAGCCGGTGCGGGCCACGGCCACGTGCCCCCTCCTCCTCTCTCGGCACACCCGCCCAGAGCAAGACGATCGAACAGGAGAACCTCATGCCCATCACCTCCCTCACCCCCAGCCAGGGCACGGTCGGCACCACCGTCAACATCAACGGCACGGCGCTGGGCACGACCGTCTCGGTGAACTTCGGCGGCGCCGTCGTCAGCCCCACGGCGGTCTCCAACACCCTGGTCACCTTCGTGGTCCCCTCCACCGCGCCGTGCTCGGGTCAGGTCTCGGTCAGCGCCAACCTGTCGAACGGCACCAGGACCAATTCGGTGCCGTTCTTCGTCATCGTGAGGCCGACGACCACGGGGCTGAGCGAGACGTGCCTGCCCGCCGCCGGTGGGGCGATCACGGTCTTCGGCACCGGCTTCGCGGCCGGGGGCACCGTCAACGTGGGGGCGCTCACCCCGGTCGCGTTCGCCGCCGGCGGCAGCAACACCTCGGTCACCGTCACCGCTCCGGCCCACACCCCGGCCGGCTGCTTCGACACCCAGCAGGTCACGGTCACCACGGCCGGCGGCACGGGCACCACGGGCAGCACCCTGATCGACTACTACAACGCGCCGAGTCTGACCGCCGCCACGCTGACCCCCGCCACGGGCCCGGCGGGGACCGAGACCACCATCTCCGACGCCACCTGCCTCATCGGTATCACCGACGTCACGTTCACCGACTCGGCCGCCACCGCCTTCACCGGCCTGCCCTACACCCCCATCGACGAGACCTCCATCGTCACCGCGGTGCCCGCCGCGGCGGCCGCGGGCGCCGGAGCCTTCACGATCACCACATGTGGTGGCACATCCGGCCCCGCCGCCTTCACCGTCACCTGATCGACCGACCGTGCGCGGACCAGCCCCGCACGGTCATCCCCGGATCAGCGCCCCGCATGGCACACGGTGATTCACGATCCCCGTGCCCTGGCCGACGTCCCGCCGGTCAGGGCACGGCCGTCCGCACGGCTCAAAAAGGAGAAGGGCATCATGGCCCCCGTAGTGACCAGCGTCAGCCCCGCACAAGGCAATCCGGCCGGGGGCACCCCTGTCACGATCAACGGTTCCGGCTTCACCGGCGCCACCGTGGTCAGATTCGGCCCGAACCTCGCCACCAATGTGGTCGTCGTGAGCACCACACAGATCACGGCGAGAACTCCGCCGGGGAGCGGCACGGTCAAGGTCACGGTCACCGGGCCGACGGGAACCAGCACTCAGAACGTGTTCTTCACCTATACGACGGTCGCGGCTCCGGTGCTCACCATGCTCAGCCCGGCCTCGGGGCCCAGCAGCGGCGGCAATACGGTCACCATCACCGGCGGCAATCTGGCCGGGGCCACGCAAGTCCTCTTCGGCGCCACCCCCGCGACGATGCTCACCAACACCCCCACCCAGATC
>NZ_JAEEAP010000238.1 GCF_016103465.1 Streptomyces sabulosicollis | reverse complement strand
GCCGTAGCCGTACTGCGGGGCCTGGGGGGCGCCGTGGCCCGGGGCACCCTGCTGCGGGGCGCCGTGCGGGGGCGCGCCCTGCTGCGGTGCGCCCCCCTGCGGCGGCGGAAGCGTCCAGTCGCTGTCACCGCCGAAGCCGGCGGGCTGGCCGCCCTGCGTCGGGTGCGGTCCCCCGGGCCCGGGCTGCGGCGGCCCCGGCTGCTGCGGCGGGGCGTAACCGCCCTGCGGCGGGCCGTACGGAGACGGGGTGTGCGTCTGGAAGTTGAAGCGGCACTCCTCACAGAACGGAGCCTGCGCCTCACGTGGCGTACGGCACTGCGGGCACAGCTCCTGCTGCTGTGCCGGATAGCCGTAGCCGCCCGCGCCGCCGGGCGGCGGTGGGCCGCCCGGCCCCGGACTCCCGTAGCCACCCGGTGGCACGGGTACACCGGGGCCGTTCGGCGTGGGCGGAGGTGGCGGGACGGCGCCGGAGGGCATGGGTGTCCCCGACATCCGGTGCCCACACACCTCGCACCAGTCGTCGGCCGCCGATTGGTGGCCGTTGGGACAGGTCGGCATGTCGGATCCCCCTCTGTGGCGTTCTTGGCGTTTCTGCCGAGAAGTGCTACGTGAGTGCTGGTTATGTGCTACTTCTTGACGCGAACTGTCTTGGTGGAGCGCGTTTCGAGGGTCATCTCGTCCGCCTCCGCGACCTTCGCCTTCAGTCGCACAGTACCTGCCGCCACATCGAGCACGTCCACCACCTTCGCAAGCAGTTTCGCCGTGTCTTCGTTCCCCGATGCGGCCGCCAGTTGTACGGCACGCCCCAGCTTCGCGGTCGCTTGTTCGGTATCGCCGGACTTGCGGGCATTCATGCCCTGTTTGATGGCCTGTGCCAGTTCGGCCTGGCCCGTATAGTGCGCCACCTGCGGATTCATCGCGGTGGAGACGGCCAGATCATTGGTCCACACCGCTCGCACCAGCCCCTGCGCCAGGGGGCTGGGCGGGCTGCCGACCCCGTCGGGCGGCGGCTGGACCAGGGAAATCCTGGCCGCGAGCATCTCCTGGCCGACCTCCGCCGCCGGAACCCTCACACACAAGTGGTAGTCGCGGGACTCATCGCCCCATGACCCGGTCGGGTAGTCGCCCGCGCGCGGACCGGCCTCGACGCGCCGGGCGGTCAGGTCCTCGACGGTCGGTGCGACCTGTTTCACATACGCCACCTCGGCGCCCTTGGGGGTCCACAGCCGGAGGCTGACGTCGGCGACCTCCTTGCCCATCGCCGTCTCCATCATCCGCGTGAAGTCCGCGGCGAGTCCGGCGGGATCGGCTACGATGTCCGCCGTTCCGAGCAGGGCGGCGGCGATCCCGGTGACCTCCTCGACCTCCCAGTCCGTGCCCACTCCGCGGGCGTCGCAGGTGAAGCGGCCCGCGCAGGCGTCGAGTACCGCCCGCAGCCGCTCCGGCTCCTCGTGTTCGTTCCGCCCGTCGGTGAGCAGGATGCCGTGCCGTATCGCGGCGTCGGCCGAGCCGAGCAGCAGGTCGGCCTGCAGCAGCCAGGTGCCGATCGCGGTGCCGCCGCCCGGACTCAGGCTCCGCAGCGCCTCCTTGGCCTGGGCGCGGGTGAGCGGATCGGCGATGGCCAGCCGCCCGTTGCCGGGGAAGATCTCGACCGCCTTGTGGGTGCCCGCCACCACGGAGAAGGCCACGCCGTCGCGCACCGTGTCGATCGCGGCGGCGGTCGCGTCCCGTGCGTGGCGCATCTTCGTCGGCGGGTAGTCCATGGAGCCGGAGCAGTCCACCATGATCACCACCGCCGCGCGGGGGGAGGCGCTGCCCCGGCCGGAGGCGCCGCCCCGGCCGGACGCGCCGCCCCGGCCGGACACGCCGTCATACGCGCCCGGATCCTCCTCGTACGCGCCGGGGGCGGGTATCGGCGGCCCTGCCGTGGCCCCGCCACCGGCCGAGGTGACGGTGATGATCGCGTTCACCTCGCGGCCTCCCTCGGGGAGGTACTCGTTCTGGTAGACCTCGACCGAGAACCGCGGCGCATCGGGGGTGGAGAAGTGGGCCATGTCATCCGCTCCTTGGCGACCGTCAGGCGGATCCTGCCCGGCCCGGGGCAGCGGGGAACGGCACGACCGCCACTGTTACGTTGTCGTGGCCCCCGCCGTCCAGGGCGTGGCCGACCAGGACCTGCGCGCTGTTCAGCGGCCGGGAGCGGGCGTCCGGCGGCACCGCGCGGGCCATCTGCTCCGCCGATTCGGCGTAGTTCCACAGCCCGTCGGTGCACACCACCACCACGCCCGGCCGGTCCGGCTTGTACGAGGCCGTGTGGGGCTCCAGCTCATAGGCGTCCGCCCCGAGCCAGCCGGTGATGGCGTGGGCCCGCTCGTCCGCGTACGCCTCCGCCTCCGACATCAGTCCCGCGGCCACCATCTGGGCCGCCCAGGAGTCGTCCTCGGTGAGCCGGGCGGGCGGGGCCGTACGGTCGTCGGGGACCCAGTAGGCACGGCTGTCCCCGACCCAGCCGATGGTGAGGATGTCGCTGGTGACGATGGCGCTCACGATGGTGCACGCCGGTGCGTTCTGATGGCGCTGCCCCTCGTGGTGGGGGGCGGCCGCGCCGGTGTCCAGGGCCAGGGAGTTGACCGCGTCGGCGGCGGCGATGATCGCCTCGTTCATGGCCTGCTGGGGATGGGCACCGCGCGGCAGCGTGGCCCGCAGCGTCTGGCTCGCCGCATGGGCCGCGGCGGCCGAGGCGTCGTCGGGGCGGGTGGCCGAGGAGACCCCGTCGCACACCACGGCGACCGTGACCGGTGTGCCGTCGGGCAGCGCGGCGGTGGACACCGAGAACGCGTCCTCGTTGCGGTGGTGGCGCAGCCCACGGTCGGTGGCGGCAGCGACCCCCTCCAACTCGCTCTCCATGTGGTCCCGTTCGCGTGCCTGGGCGTGGCCGCAGCGCTCGCAGTATCCGTCCTGGTCGATGGTGCCCTCCTGGCACGCGGCGCACCGGGGGCGGTGCTCGCCGCCGGGCAGCCGGGGGTCCGCCCCGGTGCCGCTGCCCGTACTGCTCGCCGCGCTGGTGTGCGTACTCGCGTGGGTCCCCGGGTGCATGCCGGACCCGTCGGGCGCCCCGGGCGGTCCGGGCGCGCCGAGCGCCGCCGCGGCCCGCGGATCGACCACCTGGCCATATCCGCCGGAGGCCGGGGCGGCCAGCTCGTAGTCGTCCGGCTCCGGATCCGGGTGGGTGGACCGCGCCGCCCCGTTCACCCGTGGCGGCACCGGCGGGTCGCCGTAAGTCTCCGGCAGGTCGCCGTATGCATCCGGAAGGTCGCCGTGCGCGTCCGGCAGGCCGCCGGGCGCCTCCCGCCGGTCGCCGATCGCCTCCGCCGCCAGTGCGGCCTCCGCTGCCAGTGCGGCCGCCACCGTCAGATCGGCACCGCACTGATCGCAGTATCTGTCCCCCGCCTGCGGCGGCTCAGCACAGGTCGGGCAGGCTGACAGCTGGGGAGGCTGCGGCATCTGCGACATCGATCACACCCACGTCCTGGGGCGGAAACGGTTGGCCCGCTCCACCAGTTCGATCCTCTCCTCGCCTCGCTGCGCGAGTCTGGCGAGTACACGGTACGAGCGCTCCAATCCGAAGCGCAGCCCGCGCTCGTCCAGGCTGCTGCCGAGCAGAGGCGGCCGGTTGTGTCCCGGGGGCGCCCCGCTGCTGCCGGACAGTACCCAATCCAGGGCGCTGCCCAGGACCTCCGTGCGCAGCCGCTCGCGCCGCACCGCGTCCAGACCGAACTCGCCCAGCCGCTCGACCTGGGCCGCCGAGGCCGTCAGATCGCTCAGCAGGGCGTCGTACGGGGCGCGCTGGCGCAGCCTGGCCCGTACGGCGGCGACCCGCGCCGCCGTGTAGTGGATCGAGGACTCCGGCACCGACTCCAGGGCGTGCACCGCGCCGGGGCGGTCCCCGGAGCACAGCAGAACCCGGGCGAGACCGAAGGCGGAGCTCACGAAGCTGGGGTCGGTGGCCCACACCAGGCGGTAGTACTCCGCCGCGTTGTCCAACTGGCCCAGCACCTCGGCGCAGACCCCGAGCGCCAGCTTCGGCGCGGGCTCACCGGGGAACGCGTCGTAGACGGCGTCGAAGGAGAGCGCGGCCGTCTCGCGGTCGCCGGTGGCCAGCGCGTGCAGCCCCCGGTACCAGACGATCCGCCAGTCGTCGCTGTACGCGGCCTCCAGACCGGTCAGCGCGACGCCCGCGTCATGCTCCTGGCCCAGCTCCAGCTGGGCGCGCACCCGGCGCAGCCGCAGCTCGACCGAGTCCACGGGCGCGGTCCGCAGCGCGGCGCTCACCTCGGCGGGGTCGGCGGCCAGCAGACCGGCCAGGAACCCCGCGTTGGGATCCTCGGGGTCCACCATCGGCACCGGGAGCGCCAATGCGGTGGCCCGGCCCTCCAGTGGGGCGATGGCGGGCAGCGGCAGGGCCAGCGGGCCCGGCGGGCGCTGGGCGGGGATGGCGGGCGCGGTGGCGCCCCGGCCGACCGGCCGGGCGCCCAGCAGGGAGGGATCCTTCCCGTCGTCGGCGAACAACTCGGTGTCCACCACGCGTGGTTCCGGACCGAAGAGCGTGGACAGGGCCGGCCGGGGCCGCCCGGTCTGCAGCGCCACGACCTCCCGCAGCACCCCGGTCAGCTGGTCGGCCATCTCCCGCGCGGAGGCGAAGCGGCGCCCCGGGTCCGGATCGGTGGCCCGCACCAGCAGCCGGTAGAAGGATTCGTAAGCCCGGAAGACCTCGATGTGCTCGGGGTCCGGCAGGCTGTCCACGTAGACGTTGGTATAGCCCTGGAAGTCGAAGGTGAGCACGGCCAGGGTGCGCGCCACCGTGTAGAGGTCGGAGGCGATCGACGGGCCGGTCTCGGAGATCTCGGGGGCCTGATAGCCGACCGTGCCGTAGATCGGGCTGTCGTGGTCGTCCATCCGCCGGACCGCGCCCATGTCGATCAGCTTGAGCTGGTCCTGCTGCTGAATGGCGTTGTCGACCTTGAAATCGCAGTAGAGCAGGTTGCGGCTGTGCAGATGGCCGAGCGCCTCCAGCGCCTCGATGCCGTAGGCGCACGCCTGCTCCACCGGCAGCGGATCGCGGCGGCCCTCCGCGGTGCGGCGGGCGTTGGCGATGTCCTTCAGGGACTTGCCGCCCACGTACTCCATGACGATGTAGCCGTCGAGGCTGCCGGTGCGCTGGTCGAGGTGCTCGACGAAGTTGTAGATCCGGACGATGTTGGAGTGCTCGATCTCGGCGAGGAAGCGGCGCTCGGAGACGGCGGCCGCCAGGGCCTCCTCGTCGCCCGTGTCCAGCAGGCCCTTGAGGACCACCCAGCGGTCCGACACCGCGCGGTCGATGGCCAGATAGATCCAGCCGAGCCCGCCGTGCGCCAGACAGCCCGCGACCTCGTACTGGCCGTGGACGATGTCCCCGGGGTTCAACTTCGGCACGAACGAGTACGGGTGGCCGCACTTGGTGCAGAAACCCTCCGTGCGGCCCGGCCGTTCGCCACGGGCGCGGCCCACCGGGGCACCGCAGTCGCCGCGGCTGCAGAACCGCTTGCGCTCGGGGACCTCGGGGTCCGCCAGCACCGCCGTCCGCGGATCGGGGCGCGGCACATCCGGGACGCTGACCAGACCGGCTCCCAGCGCGTTCCGCCCCGAGGAGGCCGAGGTGGCGGAGCGGGAGCTGCGCACCGAGACCGAACGGGACGAGGCGCGCCCGGACATGGAGCGGGACAGCCGCCCGGACACCGAACGCCGGGACGAGGAGGAGCGTGCCGAACGCGACCGGCCCGAGGTGCCGGACGAGGAATCCCGGCCGGTCGACGAGGAACGCCCGCTCCGTGCCGAGGCGCCCCCGCTCCGTGCCGAGGCGCCCCCGCTCCGTGCCGAGGAGCTCCCGCCCGGACCGGCCTGCCCGGTGATGCCGGTGGGCGGTGAGGCCACCATCCCCTGCGGTGAGACGACCGGGGCCATACCGCAGACATCGCAGTACAGCTCGCCTCCGCCCACGTCCTCGTAGGACCCGCCGCAGTCACGCCGCTGGCAGGCGACGACCGCCGCACTCATTCCGCGCCTCCCTCGGTGCCTTCCTCGGCCGGGCCCGACTGGCGTGGCACCAGGGCCTCGGCCGCCGCCTGCTGGTAGCGCAGTACGGCCTGCTCGGCCGCCCGCAGATCACACGGGGCGCTCCACAGCATCCGGCGGGCCACGTCATACCGCTCCGCCAGGAGCGGATCCTCCGCCATGCCATGGCGGGCGACCTTCGCCTTGTACGCGTCGAGACGGCCGCGCAGCTCGGCGCGGACCGCGAGCGGCGCGGTGACGGCGGTCAACGACTCGCGGGCCCGCAGCAGCTCGTCGTCGGCGCGCTGCTCCAGGCTCTCCAGCAGCGGCGAGAGCCGGTGCCACTGCGAGCGCCTGCGATAGTCGGCGGCGGCGACCAGCTGCTCGTGCAGCGCGGTCGGCGGGCCGCTGACGGCCGGAACCTCCGATGCCGCGATCTTCGCGAGCACCTCACCGCGCGCCTGGCGCGCCTCCGCCAGGGTGCGGTCGGCGCGGGAGAGCACATCCCGCAGCCGCATCAGCCGCCGCTCGGCGTCCTGCCGCACATCCAGGACCGCCTCGATCTCCCGGCGCACGTCCTCCAGGGCGCGGGCGGCGCGGTCATAGCGCTCGGTATCGGGGCTGCCGCCGCCGGGCGCGTAGCTGCCGCTGGCCGGTTTCCAGAACGCCAGCGGGTCGGAGACCACTTCGGCGCGCAGCGCGGTCAGCTCGGTGGTGATCTGCTCCAGATCGTCCCCCGAGGGGTGCTCACCGGGGCGCACCCCCACGGAGTGGGCCAGCGAACGGGTGCGGTGCAGCTCGGCGGAGAGCATGTCGATCCGGGCGGGCAGCGCGGACCATACGGCGTCGGCGCTGACGATGACGTCGAGGGCCTCCGCGTACCAGCGGTTCATCCGGTCGACCAGGCGGTCGAGGCTCAACTCCTCGCTGAGCAGGGGTGAACCGCCGAGGGTGGCGCTGCTGGGCAGGGTGATCGCGGTGCCGCACAGCAGCTCGGTGAGCTCGGCCAGCTCGTCCTGCGTCGGCCAGCGGTGGCGGGAGCGCACCTCCCGGGCCCGGGTGACGGCCTCGGTGTACGCGTCGAAGTAGCTCCACAGGAGAGAGATGGCCTGCTCGGTGGTGGACCACCGGTCCTTGGTGACGCCCGTGAGCTCGGCGCCCTCGAGGAGCCTTCTGCCCGCGTGGTCCTGGAGGGCGAGCAGCGAGGACTCGATCGCCTCGTGTTCGGCGGCGAGCTTCGCCAGCGCGCGGTCCACCTCCTCCCGGCCCATGACCGGGCCGTCGGGTGCCCCCGCGAAGCTGGGGAAGGGTCCCGGGACCCCCATCGATCACCTCTCCATGTCCGTAACCGTTATGTGATCCGTCTGCTGCGTCATCCCTACGCGTGTGAGGCGGGTGCTAATCCTTGCCGGTCCGTGATCCTTGCTCGTGCCCGATGTGTCCGGGTCCGTCGTGCTCGTGCGCGGCGGCCGTCGTCCGCGCTGGTTCCTGCCGCGCTGGTCCTTGCCCGCGCTAGTCCTTGTACTCGGGGGCGGGCGGCGTCGGGTTCTCCTGTGCCGTGCTGAAGTCCTTGGCGAGCCACTTCTGGTAGGCCCGCATCCAGGGGCTGCTCGCCCCGCCCTGGCGGTAGTTCTCCAGAACCTTGTTGACCCGGCGTACCAGGTCGTCGTCGTTCTTGTTCATCGCCACGCCGTAGAACTCATCGGTGAATCGGGAGCCGACCAGTTTGACGGAGGGGTCCTGGGCCGCCTGGCCGGCCGCCAGCGCGTTGTCGGTGATCACCGCGTCCACCTGGCCCAGCTGCAGTCTGACCAGGCAGTCCAGCTGGTTGGGGACCGGCTTCACCTTGATCGCGCCCAGATGCTCGGCCCCGGTGTCCGGCTTGTCCAGCTCGGTTTCGGCGGTGGAACCCTGCGCGGTGCACACCTTCTTGCCGCGCAGGGTCTTGTTGTAGCCGGTGATGGACGAGTCGTCGGGGACCAGCACCTGCTGTCCGGCCTGGAAGTACGCGGTGGAGAACGCCACGTCCTTGATCCGGTCGCAGTTGATGGTCATGGTGCGCACCACGACGTCGACCTTGCCCTGCTGCAGGGCCTTGATGCGCTGACTGGTGGGTATCGTGCGGAAGATGACCGCGTCCGGATCGCCGAAGATGTCCTCGGCGATGGCGTGCACCAGGTCGATGTCGAAGCCGGTGAGGTCGCCGGTGGCCGGGTCGCGGTACCCCCAGCGGTAGCTGTTCTGGTCGACACCCGCGATCAGCTTGTTGAGCTTGTGGCCGTTGACCTCGCGGTTCTTGATCCGCTTGATGGCCGGGCCGCTCGCGCTCGACGGGCGCAGGCTCGCCTCGGGATCCTGGCAGCTGTCGGCCGCCGACTCGGCACCGGCCCGCACCGTGTGCGGACGCCGCGCGGTGTCCTCGCCCCCGCCGTTCCCGCCGTCGTCCACCATCGCCGGGACCGCGATGGCCGTGGCCACGCCCAGGGCGCATACCGTCACCGCGGCGGCCGATCGCAGCGATCGCATGCTTCCGCCCCCCATCGTCCTCATCGGTACTCCGACAGTCTGCGGCCTATGCCCAGCACCGCTCCCGCGGCTCCCAGCACGGCCAGCACCCCGGCGCCCAGCGCCATCCCGGTGAACGCGCCGCGTCCGTCGTCGGCGGCCTGCTGGAACTCCCGCTGCTCGTGGCCGAGGGCCTTGGCCAGCTGGCTGTCCACCGCGTCGAAGGACTCGCCGGTGCTGTCCTCGGCGCCGATGACCTTCGTCAGCGCCTTCTTGTAGTCGCCCCCGTCGTCGGCGGCGCGGGCGGCCTTGTGCCGCACCTGCCACTCCCGGATCCGGTCGCCGGCCTTCTCCACCGGCTCCCGGCCCTCGTCGTCGTCCGCGAGGGCGCGCGCCTGGTCCAGCAGGCTGCCGGCCGCGGGGCGGCCGCCGGACGCCTTCCCCACGAGCGCGGACATCCGCGAGCCGTAGCTGACCTCGTAGGCGTCCTTGCCCTTGTTGGCACCGTCCTCGTCCACGACGACCGCGCCGCGCGCCACCAGCGTCAGGTTCTCGTCGGCGCGGGCCCGCAGGGAGTCGATCCGCGCCTCGTTGAGCACCTGGAGGGACTTCGCCCCGTGGTCGTTGGAGTCGCTGAGCTGGGTGCTGGCGACGGCGTGGCCGACCACCAGCCACAGCATCACCACCGTGGAGGCGGCCGTGGCGGTGAGCAGACCGCGGTTGAGCACCCGGTTGGTCCGCTGGTACTCACGGCGCTGGGCCCAGCCCAGTGCGCCCAGGGCAACCAGGCCGGTGGCGATCGCCACCCACGGCCATGCCTCGGCGTCCTCGTAGTCCTCCCCGAGACGGGCGGTCTCCGCCTGGTAGAGCCTGCCCGCGGCGGGCAGCAGCTTGCCGCGCATGGTGTCGTTGGCATAGCGCAGATACGCGCCGCCCAGCGGCAGCCCCTGGCGGTTGTTGGCACGCGCGGAGTCGACCAGGCCGGTGTAGACCGGCAGCAGCTGATTGATCTTCCGTATCTCTTCGCGGGCGGAGGACGAGCCCTCCGTATTGGCCGCGGCCCGCACCAGCAGCTTGGACGCGGTGTCGATGTCCCGCACGAACCGCTGCCGGACCTGGGGAGCCTCCTGACCGCCCGCCAGGAAGCCTCCGGTGGCCGTGGTGTCCGCGTCGGCCAGGGAGCGGTAGATCTGCGCCGCGTCCGCGCTCAGCGGCTGGCTGCGCTCGGCCACGGCGTCCGCAGCGGTGTGCCGGTCGGAGACCTGCCAGGCCGTGACCGCGCCGAACGCGACCACCAGCGCGGCCAGCACCGCCCCGATGACCCGCAGCCGGCCGGGCTCGGTCGTCGCCGCCGCCCGCGCCCGGTCGAGCCCCTCGCGCCACGCGGTCCGCGGCGGGGCCGCGGGCGCGGGCGCCGGTGCGGCTCTGCCGGTGGTCGGCGGGTATGACACAAGACCTCCCCCTTGGCCCGGATTCCTGGTTGGTGTCGCGGTCGGTGTCGCAGCAGTATGGACCGCGGCGCCAGGAGAGGTCACCGGTCGAGCCTGGATCTTGTTCGGATCGCGATCTTCCCTCCCCTTTTCATTACGCTTCGGAAGGGCTTTCGGTTCCACTTTCCGTGGCATCACCTGGGGCGGTGCCGTCAGCCGGGGCGGTGTCCTCGGCCGGGGCGTAGTGCGCGCGCAGCCGGGCGTACGCCGATTCCGGCGCGCCGGTGCGGTCAAGGCCCAGCAGCGCGGCGCCGAGCACCGGCGGTGCGGTGACCACTCGCGGTTCGGCCTTCGGGGCGCGCTCCGCGAGCAGTTCGCGGATCCGGTCGTCCAGCAGCGGATGGCGGGCCGCGATGACCCCGCCGCCCAGCACCACCGGGGTCTCCTCGCCCAGCAGGTCGAGCCGGCCGAGGGCGACCGCGGCCATGGTCACCACCTCTTCCGCCTGGCGCTCGACGATCGCCCGCGCGATCTCGTCGCCCGCCTCGGCCACCGCGAACAGCACCGGCGTCAGCTCATGCCGCCGCCCCGGCTCCAGACGGCCCAGATGCAGCGCCTCGATCAGCTCGTACATGGTGGCCAGGCCGAAGTGCGCGGGCAGGGCGCGGGCCAGCTCGGTCGGCGCGCCGCGGCCGTCCTCGGCACGCGCGCCCCACCACAGCGCCTCCTCCGACAGGTAGCCCCCACCGCCCCAGTCGCCGGAGATCCGGCCGATGGCGGGGAAGCGGGCCACCCGGCCGCCGTGTCCGATCCCGGCGCAGTTGATGCCCGCGCCGCAGACGACGGAGACACCGGTCGGCTCGCCCTCGTCCCCGACCCCGGCCCGCAGCAGGGCGAAGGTGTCATTGGCGACCGTGACGGTGGCGCCCCAGCCGCGCTCGGCCAGGACGCCCGTCAACTCCTCCTCCTCGCTGGGCAGATCGACGTTGGCCAGACACGCCGAGACATGCCCCGCGGGCGGTGGACCCGCCCGGCCCGCCTGCCGCGCCACCTCCTCCACCAGCGGCGCGAGCGAGCCGACGGCCTGCTCGGCGCCCACGACGGGCGGCCGGAAGCCGCCGCCGCGAGCCGTGCCGAGGACGGAGCCGTCCGGGCCCACGAGTGCCACGTCCGTCTTGCTGTTGCCCGCGTCGACCGCCAGGACCGACCCGTCCGGCGGGGACACGGACGAGGGGGAAGAGGAGGAAGGGGAAGGAGATGGGGTCGATACGGACTGGGTCAGGCCCACGCCAGATGCTCCCGGTTGTGCGCGATGAGGTCGTCGGTCAGCTTCTCGGCGTATTCGATCTGGCCGATGAGGGGATGGGACAGCAGCGCCTGGAAGACCCGCTCCCGGCCGCCCTTCAACGCCGCCTCCAGCGCCAGGTGTTCGTACGCGGTGACATTCGCGACCAGACCGGCGAACAGGGGCTCGAGGGGGCGCACGGGCAGTGGCTTCGCGCCCTGTGCGTCGACGGCCGCCGGGACCTCGATCACCGCGTCCTCCGGCAGGAAGGGCAGTGTGCCGCCGTTGAAGGTATTGACGATCCGCACCTCGCCGGTGTCACCCAGCAGGGACGAGGTCAGGTCGACCGCCGCCTCCGAGTAGAACGCCCCGCCGCGCTTGCCGAGCAGCTCGGGCTTCTCGTCCAGCGCCGGATCGCCGTACATCTCCAGCAGCTGGCGTTCGATCGCCGCGACCTCCGCCGCCCGGGACGGCTTGCTGCGCAGCTCCCGTACCACCGCGTCGTGCTGGTAGTAGTAGCGCAGGTAGTAGGAGGGGACGACGCCGAGCCGGTTCACCAGCGTGGGCGGCATCCGCAGGTCCTCGGCGATCGCCTCGCCGTGCTCCGCGAGCAGCTTGGGCAGCACGTCCTCGCCGTCGGCGCCGCCGACGCGCACCGCGCGCTCCCAGGTGAGGTGGTTGAGGCCGACGTGCTCCAGCGTCACCTCACCGGGGTCCACCCCCAGCAGCTTGGCGAACTTCCGCTGGAAGCCGATGGCCACGTTGCACAGCCCGACCGCCCGGTGCCCGGCCGTGAGCAGCGCACGGGTCACGATCCCGACCGGGTTGGTGAAGTCCACGATCCAGGCGTCGGGGTTGCGGCGGCGCACCCGCTCGGCGATGTCCAGTACCACCGGGACGGTGCGCAGCGCCTTGGCCAGCCCGCCCGCGCCGGTGGTCTCCTGCCCGACACAGCCGCACTCCAGCGGCCAGGTCTCGTCCTGGTTCCGCGCGGCCTGACCGCCGACGCGCAGCTGGAGCAGGACCGCGTCCGCGCCGTCCACGCCCGCGTCCAGGTCGTCGGTCCAGGAGATGGTGCCCGGGTGGCCCTGCTTGGCGAAGATCCTGCGCGCCAGCCCGCCGACCAGCTCCAGCCGGTCGGTGGCCGGGTCGACCAGGACGAGCTCCTCCAGGGGGAGTACGTCCCGCAACCGGGCGAATCCGTCGATGAGTTCGGGGGTGTAGGTGGACCCACCCCCCACGACTGCGAGCTTCAACCCTTGACTCCTGTCAGTGTGACGCCTTCGACGAAGGCTTTCTGAGCGAAGAAGAAGACGATGATGACGGGGGCCATGACGAGCAGGGTCGCGGCCATCGTCAGGTTCCAGTTGACGCTGTGCGCGCTCTTGAAGCTCTCCAGGCCGTAACTGAGCGTCCAGGCGCCCGGATTCTGCGAGGCGTAGATCTGCGGGCCGAAGTAGTCGTTCCAGCAGTAGAAGAACTGGAACAGCGCGACGGCCGCGATCCCCGGTTTGGCCATCGGGATCACGATGCGCAGCAGCGTGCCGAATTCTCCGCTGCCGTCCACCTTCGCCGACTCCAGGTACTCCCGGGGAATCGTCAGCAGGAACTGGCGCAGCAGGAAGATGGAGTAGGCGTCGCCGAACGCCATCGGGATGATCAGCGGCCACAGCGAACCCGACAGATGGAGCTGCTGGGCCCAGACCAGGTACATCGGTATCACGATCACCTGCGGCGGCAGCATCATCGTGGAGATGACCAGGATCATGGCGGTGCGGCGGCCGCGGAAGCGGAATTTGGCGAGGGCGTAGGCCACCGGAATGGAGGAACAGACGGTGAAGAGGGTGCCGAGCCCGGCGTACATCAGCGAATTGCGCCACCAGTCCAGGAAGCCCGGGGTGTGGAAGACATCGGCGTAATTCGACCAGTTCCATTCGGTGGGCCACAGGTCGCCGCTCAGCGCCTGGTCGTCGCTCATCACCGAGGTCAGGAAGACGAAGACGAAGGGCAGGACGAAGAAGAGCGCGGCGGCGACGGCGACCGCGTGCACGGCGATCCAGTGCCTGTCTCTTATACACCTCTGACGCTGCCGACGACTAGTCGAGTGTAGATTTCGGGGGTCGCCGTATCATTAAAAAAAAAAAAAAAAAGGAAACGATCGAAACTAGGAA
>NZ_JAEEAP010000237.1 GCF_016103465.1 Streptomyces sabulosicollis | reverse complement strand
GTCCCCAGGCCCGGGTGGGACCGCGACGCGCCGCTGGGGCGGCCGGACGTACCGGACGCCGACCCCGTCGCGCTCGGCACCCCGGATGCGGACGTCGACGCCGAGGAGCCCGAGGCGGACGGCGCGGGACGGTGCGGCAGCCGCTCGCGCGGCGACGGCGCACCCGCCGATCCGCCGCCCGTGCCCATCGGACCGCGCTGCCCGCCGCGCGGGCTCTCCACCGGTTTGCTGGGCAGCGGCGAGCCGGGCAGGTTGTTCGTCGGCACATCGCTCGGCTCCGGCGCCTTCACGACCTCCGAGGACCGTACGGCGGCGCCCACCATCGAGCCCATCAGCAGCGTCACCCCGGCGACCACCATCGCCATCACCCCGCCGCGGCGCAGCACCCGGCGCCGCAGCTCCCACAGCTCGGCCCGGGGCCCGAGCCGCCGCCACGCCTCGCCGGCGAGCCGGCCGTCCACCGAGTAGACCGGCGCGCCCGCGATGATCAGCGGGCTCCAGGCGGCGAGGTAGATGATGTCGGGCGCGTCGTAGACCGGCACCGTGCGCCAGCTCACGGTGACGATCAGCGCGGCGGACAGCAGCGCGCCGAACGAGGCGGCCAGCCGCTGCCACAGCCCGAGCACGGTGAGCACACCGACCACGATCTGCAGGAACGCCACGGTCAGCCCGGCGCCCACCGGATGCTCCAGCGCCAGGTCGCGCAGCGGCTCGGCGATCGGCCACGGGTGCAGCCTGCGCAGCCAGGTGACCATCGAACCGCGCTCGCCGCCGTCGAAGTAGACGGGGTCGGAGAGCTTGCCCATCCCTCCGTAGACGGAGATGAAGCCGAGGAAGATGCGGAGGGGGAGCAGGACGACGCCGAGGTTCATCCGGCGCCCGGGGTAGTAGGCGTGGCGTACGGACTCGGAGTGGCGGCGTGGGCGCGGAACCGCGGTGCGCCGCGCATCGTCCCGCTCGCCGTCGAGAGCGCCCGGCCGCCCGGAGGACGCGCCGCGCCGCTCCGCCCCGGCCGCCCTGGCCACCTCGCTCGCCCCGCGCCCGCCGCCCGCCTCGGCCGGGCCGTCCGTCCCCGGACGCCGCCGCCCGCCGGACGACCGGGGCACGCTCTCCCTCCGGGGGCTGCGCGGGCCGATGACCGTGGGTGCCGTGTCGTCGTCGAAGGCGATCCGCGGCAGCACCTGCGTGGCGCCCACGTCCTCGGCACCCTCACCCGCCCGGGAACGGCCCAGGCCGTCGTTCAGACCGTCTGAAAGCCCATCGGACAGACTGTCGGTCAGCCCCTCGGAGGAGTACCGCACGGCCTGCAGCAGCCGGGTCGCCGCGGTGTCCCCTCCGGGGCGGGTGCGGCCGCTCCACACCACGGGCGGCCGACGCCGGCCGGGGGCCGGGACGCGGGTGAGCCGGGCCGTGTCCGCCAGCGTGTTGCTGACGATCGGGGCGCTGAGCTGCACCCGGAAGCTCGGGGCGTTGACGGCGACCTGCGCCGGATCGCACGGCACCTTGGCCATGGTCAGCTGTGGTTCGTCGTCGAATCCCCCCGCGCGTCCCGCCAGGGGCGAAGGCATGCGGGCTTTTCTGGTCTCCACGCCCAACTAACCGAGTGACGGACGGGAAAGACACTGCCGGGGACGTCCCGATCTGTCCGAGGCCCGTCAAGATCATCGGCCGGAGGGCGCGTCACGGTGCGGGGCAGGCACGCCCCGGCCCACGCCCGGAGCCGAACCCGCCCACGCCCGGAGCCGGACCGTCTGCGCCCGGCGGCGCACCGCCCAGGCCAAGGCCGCGCCCGGCGGCCCACCGCCCACACCAGAGTCACCCCCGGCGGCCCACCGCCCACACCAGAGTCACCCCCGCTGGCGTGCCGCCCACAGCGAAGTCACGCCCGGCGGCGTGCCGCCTCGTAGAGGACGACGCCCGCCGCCACACCCGCGTTGAGCGACTCCGCGCCGCCCGGCATCGGGATCCGCACCCGCAGATCGCAGGTCTCGCCCACCAGCCGGGACAGCCCCTTGCCCTCGCTGCCGACGACGATCACGACCGGGCCGTCCAGCACCTCGAGGTCCTGCAGCTCGACATCGCCGTCCGCCGCCAGTCCGACCACCGTCAGGCCCGCCTTCTGGTAAGCCTCCAGGGTCCGGGTGAGGTTGGTCGCACGGGCGACCGGGGTGCGAGCGGCGGTGCCCGCGGAGGTCTTCCAGGCGCCCGCGGTCATCCCGGCCGCGCGCCGCTCCGGCACGACCACGCCGTGGCCACCGAAGGCGGACACCGAGCGGACCACCGCGCCCAGGTTGCGCGGATCCGTGACCCCGTCGAGGGCGACGATCAGCGGGTCCTCGCCGTCGTCGAAGGCGGCCGCGCTCAGGTCCTCGGGGTGGGCGTACTCGTACGGCGGGACCTGGAGCACCAGGCCCTGGTGGTTCAGCCCGTTCGTCATCCGGTCCAGCTCGGGCTTGGGCGCCTCCATGAGGTGGATGCCGCCGCGTTCGCCGGCCAGCTTCAGCGCCTCGCGCACCCGGTCGTCGCTGTCGATGAACTGCTGCACATACAGGGTGTTCGCCGGAACGCCCTCGCGCAGCGCCTCGACCACCGGGTTACGGCCCACCACCAGCTCGTTCGAGCCCTTGCCGCCACGCCGCGGGACGGGGCGCTTGGCGGCCTGGCGGGCACGCGCGTTGGCCATCCGCTGCTTGACGTGCCCCTTGCGCATCTCGGCGGGCGGGGTGGGCCCCTTGCCCTCGAGGGCGCGGCGCCGCTTACCGCCGCTGCCGACCGTCGCGCCCTTCTTGTTGCTGGTACGGCGGTTCCTGCGCTGGCTGTTGCCGGCCATGAATGGTCACCTGTCTCTTCACTGCTCAGCGCTGCCCGGCAAACGGCAACGGAAAACGTCGAACGTCACACGCGTCTACGGTCGTATGTACGTCACAAGTCGTATGTACGGTCACAAGTGTGCCGCCCGACGCGGCGGGCGGCACAAACACCGAGGTCAGCGGGTGCCGAGCTCCCAGCGCGGCCCGGACGGGGTGTCCTCGATCACCAGACCCGACTGCTGGAGCTGATCGCGGATCGCGTCCGCCGTCGCGTAGTCCTTACGGGCCCGCGCGGCCTGCCGCTGCTCCAGGACCAGCCGGACGAGCGAATCGACCACGCCGTGCAGATCCTCACCGCGGTCCGAACCGCCCGCCCAGTGCTCATCGAGCGGATCGAGGCCCAGCACGCCCAGCATGGCCCGCACCTCGGCGAGCCGGGCGACCGCCGCCTCCTTGTCGTCGGCGGTCAGGGCGGAGTTCCCCTGGCGGACGGTGGTGTGGACGACCGCGAGCGCCTGGGGCACCCCGAGGTCGTCGTCCATCGCCTCCGCGAAGGCGGGCGGCACCTCGGCCGCGGGCTCGACGGTCCCGGCCTTCTCCACCACGCGCTGGACGAAGCCCTCGATCCGCGCGAACGCCGACTCGGCCTCGCGCAGGGCCTCCTCGCTGTACTCGATCATGGATCGGTAGTGCGGGGTGCCCAGGTAGTAGCGGAGCACGATCGGACGCCAGCGCTTGACCATCTCGGAGACCAGCACCGAGTTGCCGAGCGACTTGCTCATCTTCTCGCCGCTCATGGTCACCCAGGCGTTGTGCGCCCAGTAGGCGGCGAAGTCGTCGCCGAACGCCTTGGCCTGCGCGATCTCGTTCTCGTGGTGCGGGAAGATCAGGTCGACGCCGCCACCGTGGATGTCGAAGGCGCGCCCGAGGTACTTGTGGGCCATCGCCGAGCACTCCAGGTGCCAGCCGGGACGGCCGCGCCCCCACGGGGTCTCCCAGCTGGGCTCTCCCGGCTTCGCCGCCTTCCACATGGCGAAATCGCGCGGGTCGCGCTTGCCGGTCTCGCCCTCGCCGGAGGGCTGGCGCAGCCCGTCCAGATCCTGGTTGGAGAGCTTCAGATACTCGGGGAACGAGCGCACATCGAAGTAGACATTGCCCTCGGCGGCATAGGCATGACCCCGGTCGATCAGCTCCCTCATCATCTCGATCATCTCGGGGACGTGACCGGTCGCCCGCGGCTCGTAGGTCACGGGCAGGCAGCCGAGGATGTCGTACGCCTGGTTGAAGGCGCGCTCGTTCTCGTAGCCGATCGCCCACCAGGGGCGCTTCTGCTCCGCCGACTTCGCGATGATTTTGTCGTCGATGTCCGTGACGTTGCGGATGAACGTCACGTCATAGCCGCGGTGGGCGAACCAGCGGCGCATGATGTCGAAGTTCAGCCCCGACCTGATGTGCCCGATGTGCGGGGCCGCCTGCACGGTCGCGCCGCACAGGTAGATCGAGACACAGCCCGGCCTGAGCGGGGTGAAGTCACGGATCTGCCGGGCGCTGGTGTCGTACAGGCGAATAGTCACGCATCAAGGGTAGTGGGAAGTGAACGGTGCCCCGTGCCCCTTCCACCACGGGGACACAGAAGCGTGACACTCGGGACGGGGGTGACACTCCGGACGCGCCCGCGCGCTCCCTGACCGCCGGAACTCCGGCCCCACCGCCGGGGCGCCCGTGCGCCCCGCGCGGAAACGGGGCGGCGCTACCGCCGGACCACCGGCGGCGCTACCGCCGGGACACCGACAGCGCTACCGCCGGAACACCAGCGCCGTCGCGATCGCCGCGAGCCCTTCGGCGCGGCCGGTGAGGCCCAGCCCGTCCGTGGTCGTACCGGACACCGAGACGGGGGCGCCCACCGCCGCCGTCAGCGCCTTCGTCGCCTCTTCGCGCCGTTTGCCGATCTTCGGGCGCACGCCGATCACCTGGATCGCCACATTGCCGATCCCGAAGCCCGCGTCCCGGACGATCCGGGCCGCCTCGGCGAGCAGCGTGGTGCCGGCGGCACCGGACCACTCGGGGCGGTCGGTGCCGAAGTGGGCGCCGAGATCGCCGAGCCCGGCGGCGGAGAACAGCGCGTCACAGGCGGCGTGCGCGGCCACGTCGCCGTCGGAGTGACCGGCGAGTCCGTACTCCTCGCCCTCCCACAGCAGCCCCGCGCACCACAGCTCACGGCCCTTCTCGAAGGCGTGCACATCCGTGCCGATGCCCACCAGGGGGATCACCGCCGGGTCAGAAGCCATCGTTCGCCCTCCTGCGGGCCAGGACCGCCTCGGCCAGCACCAGGTCCAGCGGCCGGGTCACCTTGAACGCCTCCTCGTGGCCGGGGACGACCACGACCTCGACGCCGAGCCGCTCCACCATTCCCGCGTCGTCCGTGGCACCCTCGCCCTCCAGGGCGATCTTCTCGTGGGCGGCCACGAGCGTGGCGCGGTCGAAGCCCTGCGGGGTCTGGACGGCGCGCAGCAGGGCGCGCTCGGGGGTGCCGACGACCGGCTCGGGCTCACCGGCCCGCTCCCCGGTGCGCGGATCCACCTGCTTCACGGTGTCGGTCAGCGGCAGCGCCGGGACGACGGCGAGCGCCCCGTCCCGTACGGCGGCGGCGACCGCGTCCACCGTGTCCACGGGCACCAGCGGCCGGGCCGCGTCGTGCACCAGCACGGTGGTGACCGTCTCGGGGACGGCGGCCAGCCCCTTGCGCACCGACTCCTGGCGGGTCTCGCCGCCGGGCACGACCACCACCTCGGTGGTGTCGCCGAGGCTGCCGCTCAGCGGATACGCGTCCAGCAGCCGCCGCACCTCGTCGGCGCCGTCCGGCGGGGCGACCACGACGACGAGGGAGACGGAGCGGGATCCGGCCATCGCCCGTACGGCGTGGACGAGCATGGGGGTGCCGCTCAGCGGGCGCAGCGCCTTGGGGGCGCCCGGGCCCAGCCGCACTCCGCGGCCCGCGGCGGGGATCACGGCGGCGGTGCGGGCGGGCCGCCCGGACGCGCCGGAGCCGCCGTGATCCGGTGTTGCGGACATTGAGTTGGCGTTCAGGTTTGCTTCCTCAGCCGAAATGGGTATGGCCACAGCGTGCCGGGCGCGATGCCCCGACCGGCCCCTTCCGTGACGACTGGTCGAGCCAGCTGCCCGGGCCCGGCACACCTGGCACCGCGCTCCGTGCGCGCGGTGGCGCACCGGCAGTGGATGCGGTGGACCGGGGGCTCAGAGATCGCTCGGGGGATCAACGGAGATCGCTCAAGGGATCAACGACGTCCGGCACGTACGCATGCCGCAGCGCCCGGCGACAGACGATTGAGCGGGAATTCACGTCTGAGTCACTCGGGCACCACGGCATTGATATGTCAGGACGCGAGAACCTCGTCGAGCAGGGCCTCGGCCTTGTCCTCGTTGGTGCTCTCGGCGAGAGCGAGCTCGCTCACCAGGATCTGGCGAGCCTTGGCGAGCATGCGCTTCTCACCGGCGGAGAGTCCGCGCTCACGCTCTCGGCGCCACAGGTCACGCACGACCTCGGCAACCTTGATCACATCGCCGGAGGCGAGCTTCTCGAGATTTGCCTTGTAGCGACGGGACCAGTTCGTCGGTTCTTCCGCATACGGTGCGCGCAGCACCTCGAAGACCCGGTCCAGCCCGTCCTGGCCGACCACATCACGCACACCGACGAACTCCGCATTGTCCGCCGGCACACGAACCGTCAGGTCACCCTGAGCGACCTTCAGCACCAAGTAGGTCTTGTCCACGCCTTTGATCTGGCGAGTTTCGATGGCCTCGATCAGCGCGGCCCCGTGATGGGGATAGACCACGGTGTCGCCAACCTTGAACGTCATGTGACAGGTACCCCTTCCGTGGCTATCCAGGGTAACACGGGAACGCCTTCTTCTGAATGGCGTTTTCGCAGGTCAGGGCATATCTCGGGGCTTGACAAGTGCGGCAGGAACGTGCTGCACGAGGTCTGCGGAACCGGGTATTCGCAGGTGGGAGCGGCTGTCCGGGCGCCCCGAAACCCGCCCGTTACGCGTCGGAAGAAGCCCGGACGAGTGGTCGTACGTCCCGTTTTGCCGGAGTCCAGTCGATGGACTTCCGCTACTCCGTTCGGATCAGGAGCGAGGGATCCGGCCTCGATTCGCGAATTGATCACGGAGTTGCTCACGCAGAGCGGATCAAGTCTGTGATCAATTCGCGGACATGCATGGATTCCTTACCGATAATCTCCCGCGCGACCGGTCGAGACGATATTCGGGACTTCGGGACGGCGCCGTACGGAGCGCGTAACGCACGCCGGAACAGCCCGGAACCGTACCGGAACCAGGCCGGTACCGCGTCGGAACCGGCAGCGTACGGGCGCGCCGCCCCGGGACCGATCGCCTTGGGGCGGGTCGGGTGCGGGCCGAAGAGGGCGGATCGGTAATCTAAGCGCGCTGATCCAACCTTTACCTCGTCCTAGGAGATGCCGCCGCCGTGAGCAGCAGCCTTCGACGCGGCGCCCTCGCCGCAGCCGCCATCGTGGTCTCGGTCGCCCCGCTCTCCGCCTGCGGAGCCGGGAACGACGCGCAGACGCTGGAGGTCAAGCCCGACAACGCCGCGACCTCTGTCGGGGATATCAAGATCCAGAATGCCACCGTGGTGACCCAGCCCGACCGCACGGCCAAGGGCCCGGCGGTCGTCACCGGCCGGCTCTTCAACAACGGCACGAAGGACCAGACCGTCAAGGCCATCACCCTCCCCGGCACCGGCGCGCGGGTGAAGCTCTCCCCGGCCAAGGGCAAGGGGCCGATCGTGGTCCCGGGCGGCGGTTCGGTGGCCTTCGGCGGCAAGGGCAACGCCTCCGCCGTCATCACCGACGGGCGCGCTGCCGTCCAGGACGGCAGCGCGCAGCGGGTCGTCTTCGACCTCAGCTCGACCGGCAACATCCCGATCACCGCGTTCGTGGTCCCTGCGAAGAACTACTTCAAGGGCTGGGGCCCCTCTGAGCTGCCGACCGCCAAGCCGTCCGGCTCGGCGACCCCCGGCGGCAAGCCGAGCGGTACGCCCAGCGGCACCGCCAGTGGTACGCCCAGTGGCACCCCGTCCGGCTCGCCGGACGGCCAGCCCGGCGGCGAGCAGAGCGGCGGCGCCCCGAACGGCATCGCCTCCGGCGAGCCCAACCCGAACGGCGGCGGTCACTGAGACCGTCCGCGGATCTCCCGGACCCGCTCAGACATGCGCGAGGGCGGCCCTGGACCTCTCCAGGGCCGCCCTCGCGCATGAGCCGGTCTTACGGCTCGCATGAGCCGCTTGCCACGGCTCGCCTGCTCACGGCTCCGCCTGAGCCGGTCCCTTTACGGCTCGAACTCGTAGCCCAGACCCCGCACCGTCACCAGGTACCGAGGCGCACCGGGACCGGGCTCGCCCCCCTCCGCGTGCGCCCCTCGCACCGCCCGGCCCTGGCGGGCCTCACGGGCTTCGGGACGCTGTGCCGGACTCCGTCCGGCCGTCCGGGGCCCAGGCCCGGTTCTACGGCTCGAACTTGTAGCCCAGACCCCGCACCGTCACCAGGTACCGAGGCGCACCGGGATCGGGCTCGATCTTGGCGCGGAGGCGCTTGACGTGGACGTCGAGGGTCTTGGTGTCGCCCACGTAGTCCGCGCCCCAGACGCGGTCGATCAGCTGCATACGGGTCAGCACCCGGCCCGCGTTGCGGAGCAACATCTCCAGCAGGTCGAACTCCTTCAGCGGGAGGTCCACCTTGCCGCCGCCGACCGTGACCACGTGCCGGTCCACGTCCATCCGCACCGGCCCGGCCTCCAGGGCGGCCGGGGTGACCTCCTCCGGCTCACCGCGGCGGCGCAGCACGGCTCTGATCCGGGCGACCAGCTCGCGCGAGGAGAAGGGCTTGGTCACATAGTCGTCGGCACCTATTTCCAGGCCGACCACCTTGTCGATCTCGCTGTCCTTGGCGGTCACCATGATCACCGGGACGTTGGACCGGCCGCGCAGCTGGCGGCAGACCTCCGTACCGGGCAGGCCGGGCAGCATCAGGTCGAGCAGTACGAGATCGGCGCCGTTCCGCTCGAACTCATCGAGGCCCTCGGGTCCCGTCGTCGCGATGGCGACCTCGAATCCCTCCTTGCGAAGCATGTACGACAGCGCGTCGCTGAACGATTCCTCGTCCTCGACGACCAGAACTCGGGTCACGGAAGGACCTCCGGGGCAGAGAGTGGTTCATTGGTGAAGGTCTCGTACGTCCGGCCGTGGTCCTCGCCATCGAGGTCTCCGGTGTCGTACGACTCGCTCGACTCGCGCGTCTGGCTCCGCGAGCGGTCCCGGTCCCGCGCCGCACCGGCTTCCGGGAGTCTCAGGGTGAAGGTGGAGCCCTGTCCCTCGGCGCTCCACACGGTGACCTCCCCGCCGTGCGAGGCGGCCACGTGCTTGACGATGGCGAGCCCGAGCCCGGTCCCGCCGGTCTGCCGCGAGCGGGCCGGGTCGACCCGGTAGAAGCGCTCGAAGATCCGCTCGCGGTCCTTCTCGGAGATGCCTATGCCCTGGTCGGTCACGGCGATCTCGATCAGGTCCCCGCCGGTCGCGGGGATGCGGCGGGCGGCGATGCCGACGCGGGTGCGGGCCGGGCTGTAGTTGACCGCGTTCTCGACGAGATTGCCGAGCGCGGCGGCCAGCTGGCCGCGGTTGCCCCAGACGTGCAGCTCGGCGGTGCCGCCCGTGGCCATCGTGATCTGTTTGGTGCCCGCCTGGTGGCGGCACCGGTCGATGGCCTCGGCGACGAGCTCGTCCACCCGGACCGGCTCGGCGTCCTCCAGCGGGTCGTCGTTCTGCACCCGGGAGAGGTCGATGAGCTCCTGGACCAGGCTGGTCAGACGGGTCGCCTCGACCTGCATCCGACCGGCGAAGCGGGTGACCGCCTCCGGGTCGTCGGACGCGTCCATCACGGCCTCGGACAGCAGGGACAGCGCGCCGACCGGGGTCTTGAGCTCATGGCTGACGTTGGCGACGAAGTCGCGCCGTACCGCCTCGATCCGGCGGGCCTCGGTGAGGTCCTCCACGAGCAGCAGGACCAGCCGGGAGCCCAGCGGGGCCACTCTGGCGGACACCGCGAGCGCGTCGCCGCCCCGGCCGGTGCCGCGGCGCGGCAGATCGAGCTCGATCTGCCGGATCTCGCCGTCCCGCCGGGTGTCGCGGGCCATCGCCAGCATCGGCTCGACGGCCAGCTTGCCGCCGCGCACCAGGCCCAGCGCGTACGCGGCCGAGCTGGCCTTGACGACGGCGTCCGCTTCGTCGAGGACGACGGCCGAGGAACGCAGGACCGACAGCACCGTGTCCACGCCGGGCGGCAGCACGGCGTCGGTATGCAGCGAGGAGCGCGTAGGCTTCGCCTGTTCGCGCTCGCTCCAGCGGAACGCCAGCATGGCGATGACGCCGGTGCACAACCCGGCGAGCGCCGCCACTGCGGCGATCGCCGCGTTCACGTTCATGCGTCCAGGTTATGCGGGCGGCGAGACCCCTCCACAGCCCCGGGACGATCCCCTCGGTCAGACGTTGCCGAGAGTTCACCGGGGAGTCGGTATCGGTTCACTCCGGACGTTTCGTCGAGCCGGTGTCACACGGGGGAGCCGGAGCCGCGTTGCCGAGAGTTCACCTGGGGGACAGGTGTGATTAACGCCCGATGCCGGAAGCGGACGCGTTTCGGCCGGAGCGTGGAAGTGTGGGCCCCCGGGGCATAGCCACGGAGAACTGCCAGAAATCTGTCAGAGCCTGTCAAAGATCGTCACCGAGAGTCAGTGAAAGAGGTCAGTGATGCGGGACGCGTACCACGAGGAGCTTGATTCGATCGGGGACGGCCTGGTCGACATGGCCCGGCTCGTCGGTTCGGCCATCGGCCGTGCCACCACTGCCATTCTCGACGCGGACCTCAAGCTCGCCGAGAGCGTCATCGCCGCCGATGAGAAGGTCGATGATCTGCAGCGGGACCTGGAGGGACGGGCGATAGCCCTGCTCGCCCGGCAACAGCCGGTCGCCACCGATCTGCGGATCGTGGTGACCAGCCTGCGGATGAGCGCCGACCTGGAGCGCTCCGGCGACCTCGCACAGCACGTCGCCAAGCTGGCCCGGCTCCGCTTCCCGAACTCGGCCGTGCCGCACGATCTGCACGCCACGATCCTGGAGATGGGCCAGCTCGCCCAGCGGCTGATGGCGAAGGCCGCCGAGGTCATCATCACCAAGGACGTCGACCTCGCGCTCCAGCTGGAGCAGGACGACGACGCGATGGACCTGCTGCACCGCACCCTCTTCCAGCACCTGATGGACGACCGCTGGAAGCACGGCATCGAGACGGCCGTGGACGTCACCCTGCTGGGCCGCTACTACGAGCGGTTCGCGGACCACGCGGTCTCGGTCGCCAAGCGCGTGGTCTACCTGGTGACCGGTGAGCACGCCGACGAGATGTCCCCGCAGGGAGACGTCGAAGGGGCCTGAGCGTCGAGGGGGCCTGAGCGTCGAGGGGGGCCTGAGCGTCGAAGGGGGCGTGCGCGGCTACGGCGCGTGAGCGACTGCGACGGCGTGCTTCGAAGCGCCGCCGACGCGCCCCTGCGCCCGGCCGCCGGGTCGTCAGCACCATGAGCAGCAGGTGACGTGACCCCTCTCCCGAGGAGGAGACGCATGGCGGACCTCTCCAAGCCCGAACCCGCTCCGACCCACCCCGTCGGCGCCTGCGGCTGCGGCTCGGGCTGCGGCTGCGGCTGTCAGTCCGGCGGCCCGTGCCAGTGCGGCGGCAACTGCGGCTGACCGACGCGACCCGTAGGGCGGAGGGCCTGGGACCGATGGCCGGTCCCAGGCCCTCACGCGTCGGTCCCGTCCGGGTATCCCGCGACGACGCCCCGCCCGAGGTGCGAGCGGCGCCGGAAGCGGCGAGCCTGGTCCTATGGAGGACAAGACCCCGGCCCCGCCCCGCGTCGTGGTGGACGAACCGCTGGACGGCCGCCGCCGTGTGCTGATCGACGGCGCTGACGTCGGAGTGGTGGTGAGCCCGGACGAGCTCCGGCGGCTCCTGCACCGCGCGGGTGTGATGGAAGAGGACGCGCCCCTCGACAACCCCGAGCTGATCGAATGGAACGGCGGCGGCCCGGACGACTGGCCCGCCGCGCCCAGGTGACGCACACCGTACGGCTGACGTACGCGCTCAGATGACGCACGCCGCCCGGCTGACGTAGCGGAGACGGCACAACCGCCACAACGTCCGGCGCCGGTCCCTCCCCTCGTGGGGACCGGTGCCGAACGCTGGAGCGGTGTCGATCCGCGCCGTACCGGTGCGGATCAGGGGGCCGGATCCGTGGTCGCTGCGACCGCCGTCCCGACGGGACCGGCTTCACGGATCTCTGGGCTCACGCGACGCGCCCGTGACCACCGTCTCGTGACCGCGGTGAAAGCTGACCGAGAAGATGCGGTGCCATGGGTTGTCTCTCCGTGCGCTGAGCTGATGGCCTGGCTGGACGGCTCCTGGTGGATGCGCTATCGCGCCATGATCCTGCCAGCTGTGCCTCCCACCGAGGAGGTTCCGGTATCGCGCTACCGGTTTCACCGCTGGTCAGCCATATAAAGTGAGTTTTCCGGTCCGGATGTCCAGCGCGGGGGAAGTAAGGAGTGGAGACCTTGAGTTCCGACTCGGGGGCACGCATAGCCTTCGCGGAACGCCTCGCGCTGTTGTACAAGGAGGCCGGTAATCCTCCCCTCAAGAGCGTGGCCGAGGCGGTCGTCCGACTCCAGCGGACCGATGAGCGGGGGCGCCCCGTACGGGTCTCCGCCCAGCGGATCAGCGACTGGCGACGAGCAAAGAACGTACCCGCCCAGTTCGCCGCCCTCGCGGCCGTCCTGCACGTCCTGATACCCGACGCGCGGCGCTCGCGCCCGGTGCCGGTGTCCCCGGGCCTGTACGACATGACCCGCTGGCAGCGGCTGTGGGAGCGTGCGGTGGCCGACCCGGTCGGCGAGCGCCCCGCCGCGTCCGCGGAAGAAGAGGAACGGCCCCCGGCCGAGGGCCCGGCGGTCCCCGGCGGCGTATGCCCGTACCGGGGGCTGGCCTCGTACCGCCAGCAGGACGCCCGGTGGTTCTTCGGCCGGGAGCGGAGCACGGACGCCCTCGTCGCCCAGCTGCACGCGGCCGAGAAGACGGGGGGCCTGGTCGTGCTCGTGGGCGCTTCGGGAGCGGGGAAGTCCTCGCTGCTGAACGCCGGTCTGGTGCCCGCGCTGCGCACCGGCGCGCCGGGCGACGGTGACGGCCGGGCCAGGAGCGTCCTGCAACTCGTGCCGGGCGGCGACCCGCTTACGGAGCTGGCCCGCCACATCCCCGAACTCGCGCGCTTCGTCCCCACGGCGGACGAGACGGCAGCGGACGAAGCGGGACCGGACGACACGGCAGCGGACGAAGCGGGGCCGGGCGAGCCGGGGTCGGACGGCCCAGCGGCTGACGGCCCAGCGGCTGACGTCCCACCAGCAGATGCACCGACAGCGGACGCATCCGCAGCGGACAGGCCGACAGCGGACCTGTCTCTTACACACATCT
>NZ_JAEEAP010000236.1 GCF_016103465.1 Streptomyces sabulosicollis | reverse complement strand
CCGTCCCGCGCCGCCCCGGTGCGCATCGCTTCCGCCGCCTCCGCCGCCTCCCGGCCGCCGGTGGACGGCTCCGGCGCGCCCGCCTTGCCCGGGTCCGAGGAGCCCCGTCCGGCGCCTGCCGCCCGCTTGTCCGGGGCGGTGGCCCGGATGCGCCGGGCGGTGGCCGGGTCCACCTCGGCCAGGTCCAGCTGCCCGGCCATCAGCGCCTCGGCCCGCTTCTCGGCCGGGACCGCCCGGAAGACCACCCGGCTCAGCCGCGCCCGGTCGCCCCACCAGCGGGGGTTGCGGACGAGGGTGACGGAGGAGTCCGTCACCTGGCGGACCGTGAAGGGCCCGGCGCCGACCGCGAGACCCTTGTTCGCCGCCGCGGTGAAGACCGCCGGGTTGCCCATCACGCTCTTCGGGTAGAGCGGCGTGAACAGCGAGCGCCAGTCGGTGTACGGCTTGGCGAAGGTGATCTTGACCTCGTGCTCCTTGTCCCCGGGCTCGACCTTGGCGATCCGGTCGTACCCGGCGTTGCGCGCCGTCCCGTACGCGTCGTTGGTGCCGCGCAGTGCCTTCCACTGGGCCTGGAAGTCCTCCGCGCCGATCGGGCGGCCGTCGCTCCACACCGCCTTGGGGTTGAGCTTGAGGACCACGACCTGCTTGGGGTCGGTCGAGGTGACGTCGGCGGAGGTCAGATAGTCGCCGTTGCGCTGGGGCCGGCCCCGGGCGTCGAGGGTGTAGAGGGAGGGCAGCACGGCGCCCGCGATCCGCTGGGTGCCCGTGTCGGCGGTCTTCGAGAAGGCGTTGAGCGTGGTGGGGGTCGCGTCCAGGGCCCAGCGCAGGGTGCCGGTGCCGGTGGTCCTGGCGCGCGGCGCGGAGGCGATGTCCCAGGCGGCGCGCGGCGGCGGGCCGTCGTCGTCCGCACTGCACCCGGTCAGTACGGGCAGCGGCAGCATCACTCCCGCGGCGAGCAGCATGGCGCGGCGGCGCTTGGTGATGGGCATGGCTCATACCTCCGCAGGGTGACGGATATATGCGCATTTGGCATAGTGTGACGCTGATCGCATATACTCCTCACTCAAAGCGACGGTTCATGGGACAGCACGCCGAGACGGCCATGGAGACGGCCATGAGGGGAAAGGATCACCCGCCCGGGTCAATGCGGCGGGCGCGCGCTCCGGCGCGCGGCGGCGGAATCCCGCCGGTGGCTCCGCCAATCGCGACAGATCCCTTCACAACCACGACCGTGGCGCGTAACACTCGCTGTCGCATGAGCGTCGCCAACCGCAACCGCGGAAGTGAGGGCAAGTCATGTCCTTGAACGACGACTTGACGGCCGTCCAGCGCTGTCTCGATGACCTGGTCCGTTCCGTCTCCCGGCTGGAGCAGCGGGTGGGCGCCGGCGGGCTGGAGATACGCCGGGTCCGCACCGACGCGGACCACCTGCGCGAGAGCCTCGCCCTGCTGCGCGAGACGGCTCCCGTGGAGCGATCACGCCCCGAGATGGTTCCGGTCCCCGACGTCCCGTACAACAGTGCGCTGTGGTCGGACGTCGACGACGAGGGCCTCGGCGCGCGCGATCGCCACGCGCCCTAGGGACGGCCCGGCGCGCCTCCCGTCACGGGGCGCGTCCCCACCGTCCCCCCATACCACTCCACCGCGGAGTTCCCCTTGGCCACAGGCACCGACCCCCAAGCCACCCCGCCCGCCGCGCCCGCGGACCGCGGTACGGCCCCGCACGGCGTGCACAGCGCCTCGCGCGCCGCCATCCCCGGCCGCCATCTGCGCAGCGACCGCTGGTGGCTCTCCCCCGCCATCACCGCCGCCGGACTGTTCGCGTTCATCGTCTACTCGACCTGGCGGGCCTTCGCGGGGGACGACTACTACGCCGAGCCGTACGTCTCCCCGTTCTACTCGCCCTGCGTCGCCCAGAACTGCGTGCCCATGAAGGGCGGCGCCAACTGGGAGATCTTCGGCGCGTGGTGGGGCCTGTCCCCCGCGCTGCTGATCCTGATCTTCCCGCTGGGGTTCCGGCTCACCTGCTACTACTACCGCAAGGCGTATTACCGGGGCTTCTGGGCCTCACCGCCCGCCTGCGCGGTCGCCGAGCCGCGCGCCAAGTACACCGGCGAGACCCGCTTCCCGCTGATCCTGCAGAACATCCACCGGTACTTCTTCTACTTCGCGGTGATCGTCGCGGGGATCCTCACCTACGACACCGTGCTCGGCTTCCGGGACGAGCACGGCCGCTGGGGCCATATGGGCCTGGGCACGCTGGTGCTGCTCGTCAACATCGTGCTGATCTGGGCGTACACCCTCTCCTGCCACTCCTGCCGCCACATCGTCGGCGGCCGGATGAAGCACTTCTCCCGGCATCCGGTGCGCTATCGGCTCTGGGGCTGGGTCAGCGAGCTGAACATGCGCCACATGCAGCTCGCCTGGGCCTCTCTCATCAGCGTCGCCGTGGCGGACTTCTACGTCTATCTGGTGGCGAGCGGTGCCTTCGACGATCCCCGCTTTTTCTAGGAGAGGTGCTCATCGATGACGCAAGTCGAGCGGCAGGCGTGGGACGTGGTCGTGATCGGCGCGGGCGGCGCCGGGCTGCGTGCCGCGATCGAGGCCCGCGAGCAGGGCATGCGCTGCGCCGTCATCTGCAAGTCGCTGTTCGGCAAGGCCCATACGGTGATGGCCGAGGGCGGCATCGCCGCCAGCATGGGCAACGTCAACGAGCGCGACAACTGGCAGGTGCACTTCCGCGACACCATGCGCGGCGGCAAGTTCCTCAACCACTGGCGGATGGCCGAACTGCACGCCCAGGAGGCCCCGGACCGGGTCTGGGAGCTGGAGACCTGGGGCGCGCTCTTCGACCGCACCCCGGAGGGCAAGATCTCCCAGCGGAACTTCGGCGGCCATGAGTACCCCCGCCTCGCCCATGTCGGGGACCGCACCGGCCTGGAGCTGATCCGCACCCTCCAGCAGAAGATCGTCTCCCTGCAGCAGGAGGACAAGGCCGCCACCGGCGACTACGAGTCCCGGCTGAAGGTCTTCCAGGAGTGCACGGTCACCCGGATCGTCAAGGACGGCGACCGGGTCGCCGGGGTCTTCGGATACGAGCGCGAATCGGGCCGCTTCTTCGCCCTGGAGGCCCCGGCCGTGGTGCTGGCCACCGGCGGTATCGGCAAGTCCTTCAAGGTGACGTCCAACTCCTGGGAGTACACCGGCGACGGCCATGCGCTGGCGCTGCTCGCGGGCGCCCCGCTGATCAACATGGAGTTCGTGCAGTTCCACCCGACCGGTATGGTCTGGCCGCCCTCGGTGAAGGGGATCCTGGTCACCGAGTCGGTGCGCGGCGACGGCGGAGTGCTGCGCAACAGCGAGGGCAAGCGGTTCATGTTCGACTACATCCCGGACGTCTTCAAGGAGAAGTACGCCCAGTCCGAGGACGAGGCCGACCGCTGGTACGAGGATCCGGACCACAACCGCCGCCCGCCCGAGCTGCTCCCCCGCGACGAGGTGGCCCGCGCCATCAACGCCGAGGTGAAGGCGGGCCGGGGCTCCCCGCACGGCGGGGTCTTCCTCGACGTCTCGACCCGGATGTCCCCCGAGGTCATCAAGCGGCGGCTGCCCTCGATGCACCACCAGTTCAAGGAGCTCGCGGACGTCGACATCACCGCCGAGCCCATGGAGGTCGGCCCCACCTGTCACTACGTGATGGGCGGGGTGGACGTCGACCCGGACACCGCGGCCGCCACCGGCGTGCCCGGTCTTTTCGCCGCGGGCGAGGTCGCGGGCGGGATGCACGGCTCCAACCGGCTCGGCGGCAACTCCCTCTCCGACCTGCTGGTCTTCGGGCGCCGCGCCGGGCTCCACGCGGCCCGCTACGCCCAGGAGACCGCCGCCTCGGGCACCCGTCCGGTGCCGGACGAGGCGCAGCTGGACCTGGCGGCGGCCGAGGCGCTGCGCCCGTTCAGCGCCGAGGCCGGTGGGCCGGACGAGACCGCGGGCCCGGCCGGGCCGCCGGAGAACCCGTACACCCTCCACCAGGAGCTCCAGCAGTCGATGAACGACCTGGTGGGGATCATCCGCAAGGCCGAGGAGATGGAGGAGGCGCTGCACCGGCTGGCCGGTCTGCGGGTCCGGGCGCGCCGCGCCGGGGTCGAGGGCCACCGGCAGTTCAACCCCGGCTGGCACCTGGCGATCGATCTGCGCAACATGCTGCTGGTCAGCGAGTGCGTGGCGCGCGCCGCGCTGGAGCGGACCGAGAGCCGCGGCGGGCACACCCGCGACGACTGTCCGGAGATGGACCGCGAATGGCGGCGGGTCAATCTGGTCTGCCGGCTCTCCGACCCCTCGGGCGGCCTGGCGGCCCCCGACGCCGGGCACGGCCAGATCCGGCTCGAGCGGCGCGAGACGCCACCCATCCGGCCCGACCTGCTGAACCTGTTCGAGAAGGACGAGCTGGTGAAGTACCTGACGGACGAGGAGCTGACCCAGTGAGTGCGTACGAGGCCCACTTCCGGGTGTGGCGGGGCGACCAGGACGGCGGCGGTCTGAAGGACTTCCACGTCGAGGTCAACGACGGCGAGGTCGTACTCGACATCGTCCACCGGCTGCAGGCGACCCAGGCCCCCGATCTGGCGGTCCGCTGGAACTGCAAGGCGGGCAAGTGCGGTTCCTGCAGCGCCGAGGTCAACGGGCGGCCCCGGCTGCTGTGCATGACCCGGATGTCGGTGTTCGAACGGAACGAGACGATCACCATCACCCCGCTGCGGGCCTTCCCGGTGGTGCGGGATCTGGTGACGGATGTGTCGTTCAACTACATCAAGGCCCGTGAGGTGCCGTCCTTCGTGCCCCCGGAGGGGCTGGGTCCGGGCGAGTACCGGATGTGGCAGGAGGACGTGGGGCGGTCGCAGGAGTTCCGCAAGTGCATCGAGTGCTTCCTGTGCCAGGACACCTGCCATGTGGTGCGGGACTTCGAGGAGAACAAAGAGGCGTTCGCCGGGCCGCGGTTCCTGATGCGGGTCGCGGAGCTGGACATGCACCCGCTGGACGCGGCCGCCGACACCGGGCTCGACCGCAAGCGCACCGCCCAGGAGGAGCACGGGCTGGGCTACTGCAACATCACCAAGTGCTGTACGGAGGTCTGCCCGGAGCAGATCAAGATCACCGACAACGCGCTGATCCCGCTCAAGGAGCGGGCGGTGGACCGTAAGTACGATCCGCTGGTCTGGCTCGGCAACAAGATCCGGCGCCGGGGGCAGTAGCTCCGATCCTCCGGGGGCAGTGGCTCCCCGGGGGGCGACAGCGTCCCCTTCGTGTCGACGGGCCCGCCGGTGGCGGGCCCGCTGCCGTGCCGCCCGTGGCCCGTCACCACAGGCTGAGCAGCGCCTCCACCGAGTCCGGACCCGAGGACTGGCCGTCCGGAAGGGCCAGTTCGAACCAGACGGTCTTGCCGAGCGGGGTCCTGCGGCTGCCCCAGCCCGCGCTGAGCAGCCCGACCAGCTGCAGCCCGCGCCCGCCCTCGTCGGTGTCCCGGGCGCGCCGCCGCCGGGGCTGCACCAGACCGCCGTCCCAGACCTCGCACACCAGCGTGCGGTCCAGCAGCAGCCGCAGCCTGATCTCGCCCTCGCCGTACCGCAGGGCGTTCGTCACCAGCTCGCTGACCAGCAGCTCGGTGGTGTCCACCAGACCGTCGAGGCCCCAGGACTCCAGCTGCTCCCGGGCCAGTTCGCGGGCCCGGCCCACGGACTGCGGGGCGCTGGGGAGGTGCCAGTCGCCGACCGACCCGGCCGGCAGGCCCTGCACCCGGGCCATCAGCAGGGCGATGTCGTCCTCGCCGTGGTGGGTGTCGAGGGTGCTCAGGACGTGGTCGCAGACGTCCTCGAGGGACCCGGCCGCGGCGTTGCCGCCGTCGGGGGTGTTGAGAGCCGCGCGCAGGGCATGGAGCCCCTCGTCGAGGGTGTGGTCGCGGGACTCGACCAGACCGTCGGTGTAGAGGGCCAGCAGCGCGCCGTCGGGGAGCTCGACCTCGATCTCCTCGAACGGCTCGCCGCCCACGCCGAGCGGCATCCCGGGCGGGACCTCCATCAGCAGGGCGTCCTCACCCGGCTCCACGAGGACGGGGGGCGGATGCCCGGCGTTGGCGAACGTACAGCGGCGGGTGACCGGGTCGTAGACGGCGTAGACGCAGGTGGCGAGGTAGACCTCGGTCAGGTCGGAGGAGTCGTCGGCGGCCTTGCCGCCGCGCGCGAGGGCGCGCGAGCCGGGCCGCCCGCCGGCGTGCGAGCCGCCCGGTGTGCCCAGGCCCCGGGCGATCTCGTCGAGCGCGGAGAGCACCTCGGCGGGTTCCAGGTCGAGCAGGGCGAGGGTGCGTACGGCGGTGCGCAGTTCGCCCATGGCCACGGCGGCGCGCAGCCCCCGCCCCATGACATCGCCCACCACCAGCGCGGTGCGGTGGCCGGGCAGTTCGATCACGTCGAACCAGTCGCCGCCCACCTCGGTCGCCGCGTTCCCCGGCAGATAGCGGCAGGCGATATCGAGCCCGGCGGCCTCCGGGTCGCCGGGCGGGAGCAGACTGCGCTGGAGTATCAGCGCGCGTTCGTGTTCTCTGCGGTACAGCCGGGCGTTGTCGATGCTGACGGCGGCGCGGGCGGCCAGCTCGACGGCGAGCGCGCGGTCCCGTTCGCCGAAGGGCTCGCTGCCCTTGGTGCGGGAGAACTGGGCCAGGCCGACGACGGTGTCCCGCGCGACCATCGGCACCACGAGGGTGGACTGCAGCATGGCGCCGAGCTCCAGGTTCTCGCTGCCGTCCCGCCCGGGGACGACGCGGACCTGGGCGGTGCGCAGGGCGTGGGCGCACAGCGAGTTGAAGGGGTAGCGGTGCACCTCCCCGACCTGGATGGGCTTGGGGTCCTCGACGGTGTTGACGCGGCAGATGTCGCCGAAGGCGACCGGGCCGTCGGAGACCGCGCTGGCAAAGGCGACGCGGCGCAGCTCGGCGCTGCCGTCGGCGAGCCCGGGCGGAGTCTCGTCGCCGGAGAGCAGCCCCTGGTAGAGGTCGACCGAGGCCAGGTCGCAGAACTGCGGTACGGCCACGTCCAGCAGCTCTCGGGCGGTGGTCTCCAGGTCCAGCGAGGTGCCTATTCGGGCCCCGGCCTCGTTCAGCAGCGCCAGATTGCGCCGTACGCCCGCGGCCTCCTGCTCGGCGCGGCGGCGGCCGGTGACATCCGTGGCGAGCCCGGCCACGCCGATGGGGCGGCCGGAGCCGCTGTGCAGCCGGTAGAGCGAGACCGACCAGCGGCGGCGGTCGGGGCTGCCCGGCGCCTGGCCCACGATGGGCATGTCGGTCAGCGACTGCCCGGAGTCCAGCACCTGGCGCAGGGCGGCGGCCAGCCGGTCGGCCTCGCCGCGCGGCAGCAGATCGTGCGGGGTCGTGCCGCGGTACTCCTCGGTGGGGCGACCGAAGACCTTGGCAAAACGCTCATTGACGCGCAGGATCCGCAGATCGGTCCCGAAGAGAAAGAATCCAAGCGGAGATTGACCGAAAACGGCCTGTGATGAAGCAAGATCGGTTTCCAGTCCGCGCAACGCGCTGACGTCCACCGCGATACAGAGCGCGGCCCGCTTCCCGTGCTCATCCTGAGCGGGCATCACATAGACCTCGGCGATCCCATGCCCGCTCGGCGCCCGGGGGTTACGGTAGGGAACCAGCCCGGTCCACTCCCGGCCGTCCAGGATGTCGGCCACCGCGCGCTGGCCCGTCTCCTGGAACTCCGGCGGTACGAACGCCTCCACCGGATCCTTGCCGATGGCCTGGCTCGCCGTCAGCCCCAGCAATTCCGACGCCCGTTCGCTCCACTGCGCGATCCGGCCGTCGGGCCCGAGCGCGAAGGAGGCGACCCGGATGTAGTCATAGATCGAGCCGGGAGGACTGCTCTGCCACACCGCCGACATGGAGGACACGGGCGACATGTCCGGCACCGAGGGTCCCTGTGACATCGGCGACACCTGCGAACCCACCGTCTCCTCGGGCATATCAGCCCCCGCTGGCTTCTCGCTCATGCGCCCGTCCCCTCCGGCTCAGGTGCTCCGACCGGCTTCAGATAGCCGAGTATCCAGCACTTCGGCCATCCCGAGTACGGTCTTCACGATCACAGCACTATCTCAGCCCGCCATCAGTGTCCGTCCCGGCTTTTGGTGAAGCGCTCATGATCAGCGCTCCCCCTCACTCCTAACCGGGCGGAGGCGGCTCGAACCCCATGGATTTTCCCGTTCGGGACCTCGGACAGGCCCCGGCGCGGAACTTCTCAGGGGGTGCGCGGACGGGCGCCACCCGCGTCGTCCGCCCCGGGCCGGGCCGCGCGCAGCCGGCGGACCGCCTCCGCCACCGCGGGGCGGTCCTCGTCCAGCCAGTCCACCTCGTCCACCCGGTCCGGGGGGAGCCAGCGCAGTTCGTCGTGGTCCTGCAGCGGACGCGGCTCGCCGGAGCGCAGGGCCGCGGTCCACACCCGCAGCACATAGCCGGGCTTCAGGGGCCACTCCCCCGGCAGCGGTTCGAGCGGCTCGACCTCGACCCCGAGCTCCTCGCGCAGTTCGCGGACGAGCGCCGCCCGCGGTGTCTCCCCGGGCTCGGCCTTGCCGCCGGGCAGCTCCCAGCGGCCCGCGAGCTCGGGCGGGGCACTGCGCCGTGCGGCCAGCAGCCGCCCCCGGTCGAACACCGCTCCGCCCACCACCACACGCACGCTCATGATCCGCAGCCTAGCCCGCGCGGAAGCACACCAGAGCCCCGGGGCGGGAGCGCCCCGGGGCTCTGGAAGAGGTACGCGTTCCGGCGGACCCGGTCGTACGTGTTTCCGCGGGCTGACCGGACCCCGGCTAACCGGACTGACGGGACGCGGCGGTCCGCTCGACCACGTACAGCTGCTCCTGGCCCTCGCCCTCCAGGCGGTCGGCCACCTCCTGGGCCTCCGTCCTGGTGGCGTAGCGCCCGACGCGGTAGCGGTTGCCGTTGGTGTCCTGGCGGATCACGAGCCAGGGCAGCACAGCGTTCCCGTCACTCATCTCCCCGCCCCCTCCGCTGTGGCGCGCCCGGGCGCACGACCCCGCGACACCGTTAAGGAAATCCCGATCCGCATATGCCCGAGCCTACGCCCTACCTTCACGCAGCGGATACGTGTTCTTACCAGGAGGCACTCATCCGGCCATGTCTCAGACGCCGGCTCCGGCCTTCACCCGGTCGCCGTCGCCGCCCTCGCCCGCCTCGTCGGCCGGGGTGGCGCCCAGCTCGCGCTCGGCCTGCAGCAGCGTCGGATTGCGCCATGCGCTGCGTACGCCCCAGAAGTAGAAGGCCAGCCCGATCAGCGCGACGATCACGATGTCCCAGCCGCCCGGCAGATAGCCGCGGCCGCCGAACTCCTTGCCGCCGGCCCACGACACCGCCGCCATGACCAGCAGATAGGCGACCATCCAGGCACCGGCGGTCAGGTGCGGCCGCAGCTCCGCCCACGGCTTGCGCAGCTCGTACCAGGCCCAGATCGGCAGCCCGATCGCCATGATGAAGATGACCTTGCCGGTGAGCGGCCAGCGGGCCCAGTACAGCACCAGCGAGCCGAAGACCATCGCGATCGGCGCGATCACCGGCATGGCGCGCAGCCGCACCGGACGCGGCAGCTCCGGGGAGAGGCGGCGCAGCGACATCACGGCGACCGGACCGGTGATGTACGAGATCACGGTCGCGACGGAGACGATCTCGGCCAGCGAGCCCCAGCCGCGGAAGACGGCGAGGAAGATGAAGGCGATCCCCAGGTTGAGCAGCAGCGCCGGGCGCGGGATGCCGGTCTTGGGGTCGACCTTGCCGAAGACCCGCGGCAGATGGCCGTTCTCCTGGACGCCCTGGATCATGCGGGAGGTGGTGGCCGCGTAGATCATGCCGGTGCCGGACGGGGAGATGAAGGCGTCCGCGTACAGCAGCATCGCCAGCCAGTTCAGGCCCCAGGCCAGGGACAGATCGGCGAGCGGGGAGTTGAAGGAGAGCCCGGACCAGCCGCCGTGCTTCAGATCGGCGGCGGGGACGGCGGTTAGGAAGGCGATCTGCAGCGCGACGTAGATCACCAGCGCGATGAGGATCGAGCTGATGACGGCCTTGGGCAGCGACTTCCCGGGGTTACGGGCCTCGCCGGCCATGTTCAGCGGCGACTGGAAGCCGTTGTAGGCCCAGACGATGCCGGAGACGGCGACCGCGGTGAACACGGAGTTCCAGCCGTTGGGGGTGAAGCCGCCGTTGCCGGTGACATTGCCGGTGTCGAAGTGCGACAGCAGCAGCGCCCCGGCGGTCAGGGTCGGCACGACCACCTTGAAGACAGTGATCGCGGTGTTGGTCTTCGCGAAGAGGGTGATCGCGAACCAGTTGAGGAAGAAGTAGAAGAGCAGCAGGACGGAGGCGAGCGCGACCCCGCTGCCGGTCAGCTCCTTCCCGTCGTACAGCGCCTTGGCCCAGCCGAAGTCCCAGGAGGACATGTACTGCACGGAGGCGGTGGCCTCACCGGGGATCACGGAGACGATGGCGATCCAGTTGGCCCAGGCGGCCAGATATCCGGCCAGCGAGCCGTGCGAGTACTGGCCGTACCGGACCATGCCCCCGGCCTTGGGGAACATCGAACCCAGCTCGGAGTAGGTCAGGGCGATGGTGAGGGCGACGGCGGCGCCGATCACCCAGGCAAGAATGGCGGCGGGCCCGGCCAGCGCGGCGGCGCGCTCGGCGCCGAACAGCCAGCCGGAGCCGATGATCGATCCCAGGCCCACGGCGGTGAGGGCCACCGGTCCGAGTGACCTTCGATAATGCGAGTGGGAACCCTGCTCCGTGCTCAACGTTCCTGGCACTCCCTTCGCCCCCCGACGACCGGACACAAACCGATCCATCGTAAGAGCGAAATGGATGATCCCCTTCCAGTAACCCCTTTCACCTGCGGTGATGTGAGTTTCGCAACAGCGGGCGCGGGAACCGCGCTCATGAGTCCGTAGGTGCGCCCATACTCCGGGTGACATCGCTCACGTGATCAGCGAGAGCGCGACCCCCTTCCCCTGTCGCTCGGACCGTTCTCCTACGCCCGAGGAGGGTAGGAGCCGGAGGTTACGGGCGGCCGCGATGCGCCGTTGCCGGGCCGTTACGGCGGCGGGGCGGCGGTTGGCTCGCGGTAAGACGCCCCGGGACGGGCCGCCCGGCCCATCGGTGGGCACCGACGGCGGGCGGGGGGCTCACTTCACGGGCAGCCGGTACGCGATCCGATAGCGCTCGGCCAGCACCACCACGTCGGCGGTCTCCACCGGACGGCCGCCCGCGAAGTACGTACGCGAGGTGACCAGCACCCAGTGGCCCGGCACCGCGCCGAGCGCCAGCACCTCCTCGGCCCGGCCGGGGCGCGCGCCGACCTCCTCCGCCACGTTGTCCACCACCAGGTCGAGGGCGGCCATCCGGTCGACGACCCCGCGCCCGGCCAGCGGGCCCTCCTCGGGCAACATCACGGGCGTACGGCCGGTGAGCGCGAGGGGCTCCCAGGAGGTGGAGAGCATCACCACCTCCCCATGCGACCGGAACACATAGTGGGTGCGCATCACCCGCTCCCCCACCTCGATCCCCAGCCGCCCGGCGATCTCCTCCCCGGCGCCCTCCTGCTCGCTCTCGGCCTCCCAGGTGCCGGTGATCCGGTCGTCGCCCTGCTCCTGCCGGAACGGCGTGGTCTCCCCGGCGGTGTGGAACCCATCCCGGACCACCCGCCGCGGCACCGGCTGGGCCCGCACATACGTCCCCGACCCGGACCGCCCCTCGACCAGCCCCTCGGCCATCAGCACCTTGCGCGCCTCGAGCGCGACGGTGTCCGAAACCCCGTACTCCTCCCGGATCCTGGCCTGGGAGGGGAGACGCGCATGCGGCGGCAGCTCGCCCGCGGCGATCTTCTTCCGCAGATCGTCGGCGACGCGGAGGTATGCGGGCTGGTCACCAAAGGCCACGTGCACTCCCTGGGTTGACAGTCAGCAACAGCTTGGCAACCCAGGGTTGCCGATTGCAACTGAAGGCCAGAGCTTCACTAGAAGTGGTGAACTGCAGCTCAGAGACGTTTAAGTCGCTCCAAGGCCGGTGAGCTGCCCGACGCCCAACAGCGCACCGATCTTTGCGACCGTGACGCGGTGTCGTGCCGTCGGCGGTCCCCCACGTTCCGGCCCGCCCGGCGCATTACGCTCCTGAGGATCAGCCGCCGAAGCGTAGGGACGTGAGATGGACGACGAACCGCCGCCGGAGCGGGCGGAGTCCCCGGGCGCCCGGGCCGGATCGGGGATGACCAGGTCCCGCGCGGCGGCTGCCACGGCGGCTCGCCGCTTCTCGCGGGTGCTGCCCGGGATACTGCTCCTGGCGCTGTGCGCGGGGTGCACCGGCGGTGCCGGGGCGCGGGGTCCTGGCGGGGCCTCCGGCGCCGGTGCGGGCGGGGCAGGGGTCGGCGACGCGCTCTTCCCGCGGCTCGGCAACGGCGGCTACGACGTGCGGGGCTACCGTCTCGCCCTCGACTACGCCCCCGGCTCCCGCCACCTCGACGGGACCGCCCGGATCACCGCCCGCGCGGACCGCGCCCTGAGCTCCTTCCACCTCGACCTCGCCGGACGGCGGGTGCGGAAGGCCATGGTGAACGGCCGTCCCGCCAAGGCCGCCCGCAGCGGCACCGAGCTGGTGCTCACCCCCGCCTCGGCCCTCCCCGAGGGCCGCACCTTCACGGCCACCGTCGTCTACGACGGCAGACCGAAGGCCCTCACCGGCGAGGACACCGGGAAGGAGGGCTGGATCCCCACCCACGACGGCGCCGTGGCCCTCGGCGAGCCGACCGGCTCCATGACCTGGTTCCCCGGCAATCACCACCCCTCCGACAAGGCCGCGTACGACATCGCCGTCACCGTTCCCCAGGGCTACACCGCCGTCTCCAACGGGGAGCTGAAGGGCCAGGAGACCCGGGGGCGCCGCACCACCTTCCGGTGGCACAGCGGCGAGCCCATGGCGAGCTATCTGGCCACGGTCGCCATCGGCCGCTTCGGCGTCCGCACCATGACCACCGGCAAGGGCCTGCCCGCGTACGTGGCCGTCGACCCCACCGAGGCCCCCGGCGCCCGGGACATCGCCGAGCAGGTCGAGGACGTCATCACCTGGGAGAGCCGCACCTTCGGCCCGTACCCCTTCTCCTCCACCGGCGCCGTCGTCGACCACCTCCCCGGCCTCGGCTACGCCCTGGAGACCCAGACCAAGCCGTTCTTCGACGCGGCCCCGGACAAGACGCTCGTCGTGCACGAACTCGCCCACCAGTGGTTCGGCAACTCGGTCACGCCCCGGGCCTGGAAGGACATGTGGCTCAACGAGGGCTTCGCGACCTACGCCGAGTGGCTGTGGGAGGAGGACCACGGCGGCCGCACCGCCCAGCAGGTCTTCGACGACTTCTACGACGGCACCGACGACGAGAGCGAGGGCATCTGGGACTTCCCGCCCGCCGACCCCC
>NZ_JAEEAP010000235.1 GCF_016103465.1 Streptomyces sabulosicollis | reverse complement strand
GGGCAGGGGGCAGCTGGCCCTTGAGCGGGCCCCACCCGTTGGGGTCGGGGACGCCCGGCGGCAGCATCTGCCGCCGCTTGGGGCCGCCGTGATCGGACTCCCCCGGCTCCTTCGCGCCCGGCCACGCCTTGACGACCCGGGCCGCCAGCACGAAGTCCTTGCGCAGCGGATGCCCCTCGAAGCCGTCGGGGAGCAGCAGTGGGGCGAGACCGGGGTGTCCGGGGAAGTCGATGCCGAACATCTCGTGGGTCTCGCGCTCGTGCCAGGCCGCCCCTGCGTAGACGCCGGTCGCGGTCGGCAGCGCGGCCGCGTCGTGCGGCACGGTGGTGCGCACCAGCAGACCGCGCACCGCGGGCCCGGCCGCGCTTCCGGGCGGGGCCCCGCGGGCTCCCAGGGCGACGACGTACGCGGCCACCCGGAAGCCGGTGCCCGGCTCGTCGACCGCGCTCAGCCAGTCGAAGTAGGTGCAGCCGAGGGTGTCGCGGGCCGTCTCCAGCGCCGCGATCCAGGAGTCGGCGGGGACGTCGACGGTCAACAGGCCGTACGCCTCCTCCGCCGTGGCGCCCTCGCCGAACAGCTCGGTGGCGGAACGCGGCAGCCAGCCCACGGGCGGCGCGGCCACCGCCGCAGGCTCCGCCTCCGGACCCTCCGCGGCCTCCGCCGTCCCATTCGGCTCGGCCCCGCCGGGCTTCACGGCCCCGGTCGGCTCGTTCGTCGGCTCCTGCGGCTCTGCCACCCCGGTCGGCTCCTGCGGCTCCGCCGCCCTGTTCGCGTCGTCGCGCTCGGTCATCGCGTGTCTTCCCGCTCCGGAGGCGTGACCAGCCCGCTGCGCAGCGCGGCCGCCGACGGGCGGCCCGCGGCCGCGGCCGTGGAGGAGGCGCCGCCGGAATTGCCGTAGCGCTCGCCCAGCGACTCGCGCGCGATCTTCTCCTGGAGTTTGAGGATCCCCTGCAGCAGCGCCTCGGGCCGGGGCGGGCAGCCGGGGACGTAGACGTCCACGGGGATGATCTGGTCGACGCCCTTGGTCACGGCGTACGAGTCCCAGTAGGGGCCGCCGCAGTTCGAGCAGGCCCCGAAGGAGATCACGTACTTCGGCTCCGGCATCTGCTCGTACAGCCGCTTCACCGCGGGCGCCATCTTGTCCGTGACCGTGCCGGAGACGACCATCAGGTCGGCCTGGCGCGGGCCCGGTGCGAAGGGGATCACACCGAGCCGGATGAAGTCGTGGCGGGCCATCGACGCCGCGATGAATTCGATCGCGCAGCAGGCGAGCCCGAAGTTGAAGACCCACAGGCTGTAGCGGCGGCCCCAGTTCAGGACCACCTTCATCGGCTCGGGGGCCAGCCGGGCCAGCGGGCCGAGACGGCGCGGCTCCGGCAGGTCCACCGGGGCGGGCGCGGGGACCGGCGGCCCGGAGACCGGCGTCGGCGTCGGGTTCGGTGTCACGTCCACTCCAGGACGCCCTTCTTCCATGCGTACAGCAGACCTACGGCGAGGAACCCGAGGAAGATGAACATCTCCACCAGCGTGGCGGCCCCGAAGCCGGGCGCCGCGAAGACCGTCGCCCACGGGAACAAGAAGATCGAGTCCACGGCGAAAATCACATACAGAAAAGCGTAAACGTAGTAGCGGACCTGGGTGTGGGCCCATCCCTCGCCCACGGGGTCCACGCCGCACTCGTAGGTCAGCAGCTTCTCCGGCGTGGGCACGACAGGCCGCAGCAGCCGCCCGGCCCCGAAGGCCACGGCGACGAAGATCACGCCGATCGCCGCCAGCAGTCCGACCACCGCATAGCCGTGGAAGTAGTCGGCCGCGAGCTGGACGCTGGTGCCGCCGCTGGTGCGTACGGTCGTCGCCTCCGGCACGTCCGCCCCTCGCTCCCTGGTCTCGTGGTCCTTGTCCGCTCTTCGTCGACCTCGCGTGTTCGACGATCCGTACGGACGGGAAGTCTAGGCCCTGCCGCCACCCGGCCGGGCGGCCCGTCCGCCATGCGGTGGGGGTAGCCCCATGGCGGAGCCCCCGCGGGGCCGGGCAGTCTTGCTGCCATGACCTCCAGTTCCCCCGTCGAGGGGCCCGTCGACGGCCCCGCCGGCGGCGGCCGCGGCCGCGCCGACGCGCGGCTGCCGCGCCCGCCCGCGTTCGCCTTCCCCCCGCAGACTTGGAAGGAGATCGCGCATCTCCTGGTCAACCTGCTGGTGGGCATCGTGTGCTTCGTCTTCACCCTGGTCTGGCTGGCCGTGGGCCTGGGGCTGTCCGTCACGGTGGTGGGGCTGCCGCTGCTGGCCGTGGGGCTGCGCTGCAGCCGCCTCCTCGGCCGGTTCGAGCGGAACCGCGCCAGGGCACTGCTCTCGGTGCACATCGATGAGCCCAGCCCGCTGCCGTACCAGCCGGGCAGCGGCTTCCTCGGCCGGTTGTGGACGAGTCTGCGGGACCCGGTCGGCTGGCGGGCCACGCTCTACGCCCTGATCCGGCTGCCGTGGTCGGTGGTCACCTTCGCGATCACCCTGACCTCGCTGTTCGCGGCCTGGCCGGTGCTGCCGTGGATCGCCCGGGGGCTGACGCATGTGGACCGGGCGATGGTGCGCGGGCTGCTGTTCCCCTCCGACGAGCTGGAGCGGCGGATCGCCGAGCTGGAGTCGGACCGGGGCACGGTGGTGGACACCGCCGCCGCCGACCTGCGCCGGATCGAACGCGACCTCCACGACGGCGCCCAGGCCCGGCTGGTCGCCCTCGCCATGGGGCTCGGTCTGGCGAAGGAGAAGCTGGAGGAGGACCCGGAGGCCGCCGCCAAGATGGTCGACGAGGCCCACGGCGAAGTGAAGCTCGCCCTCCAGGAGCTGCGCGACCTCGCCCGCGGCATCCACCCCGCCATCCTCACCGACCGCGGCCTCGGCCCCGCCCTCTCCGCGCTCTCGGCCCGCTGCACCGTCCCCGTGAAGGTGGCGGTCGAGCTGCCCGAACGCCCGGCGCCGGCGATCGAGGGCATCGCCTACTTCACCGTCTCCGAGCTGCTCCAGAACATCAGCAAGCACAGCGGCGCCCGCACCGCCGAGGTCGAGCTGTGGCGCACCGAGGACCGGCTGCTGATCCAGGTGCGGGACGACGGGCGCGGCGGGGCGACCACCGACGGGGGCACGGGGCTCGCGGGCCTGGCGGAGCGACTGGGCTCGGTGGACGGGCTGTTCGCGGTCGATTCGCCGCCCGGTGGGCCGACCGCCGTGACCGCCGAGCTGCCCTGGCGCCACCGGACCGGGTCGGCGGCGGGCGCGGCGGTGGCACGTTCCCCGCGAAGGGCCTGAAACCTGACACGCCCGTGCACGGACCTGACGCGACCCCTGCGGCCTGACACGACCGTGCATGGCCTGACGCGACCCTGCGGCCTGACACGACCGTGCATGGCCTGACGCGACCCTGCGGCCTGGCACGACCGTGCATGACGCGACCTGCACGACCTGGCACGGCTTCACCCGACCCAGCACGACCTGGCACGGCCCGACCCGGCCCAGCACGACCTGGCGCCTCACCTCACCCCTCGGGGTAGGGCTAACCCCCCGGTGAAGACGCCGACCCGCCCGATGGCCGGGCCGACCGCGTTCCGGGACTCTTGGGGAAACGCAGACGAGCGGCCGATCAGCCCCCGGAGGACGGACGAGACGATGGCCACCGCATACCGCCCCTACGAGCCGGGGACCGAGCCCCGTGGCCAGTTGGTGCCCGCAGTGCTGAAGGCGCCGTTCCAGGGCCGCGTGTGGCGGGAGTTCCTCTATGTCCTGATCAGCCTGCCGATGGCCATCCTCACCTTCGTCTACACGGTCACGATGATCGCGCTCGGCGGCGGGCTGCTGATCACCTTCCTCGGCGTCCCGGTGCTCGGCGCCGCCCTCGCGGGCTGCCGGGCGCTCGGCGTCGTGGAGCGGGCCCGGGCCCGTGCGCTGCTGGGGCTGGCGGTGGCCGAGCCCGAGCCGGTCCTCGGGCGCGGGGGTGGCCGCGGGGGCAGGCGCGGACCGGTCGCCTGGGTGGGGGCGCTGCTCAGGAGCGGCACCTCCTGGCGTCATGTGATCTACGCGCTGATCCATCTGCCGTGGGCGGTGCTCTCCTTCGGCTTCGCGATGGCGTTCACCTTCTACGGCTGGGGCTTCGCGACCTATCCGCTGTGGCGCTGGGTCTTCCCCCGGTACCTGGACGAGCCGGGGCTGCAGGTCTTCGGGGACGACGACGGGCACGACTTCTATCTGGACACCCCGTTCGAGATCGCCGTGACCTGCGTCGCCGGGGTGCTGGTGCTGTTCCTGACGCCCTGGCTGATGCGGGCGCTGACCTCGGTGGACCGGATCATGGTGACCGGGCTGCTCGGCCCGTCCCGGCTGGCGAGCCGGGTCTGGGAGCTGGAGTCGGACCGGGGCACGGTGGTGGACACCGCCGCCGCCGACCTGCGCCGGATCGAACGCGACCTCCACGACGGCGCCCAGGCCCGGCTGGTCGCCCTCGCCATGGATCTGGGCCTGGCGAAGGAGAAGCTGGAGGAGGACCCGGAGGCCGCCGCCAAGATGGTCGACGAGGCCCACGGCGAGGTGAAGCTCGCCCTCCAGGAGCTGCGCGACCTCGCCCGCGGCATCCACCCCGCCATCCTCACCGACCGCGGCCTGGGCCCCGCCCTCTCCGCCCTCGCCGCCCGCTGCACCGTCCCGGTGAAGGTGACCGTGGACCTTCCGCAGCGGCCCGCGCCCGCGATCGAGGGCATCGTCTACTTCACCGTCTCCGAGCTGCTCCAGAACATCAGCAAGCACAGCGGCGCCCGCACCGCCGAGGTCGATGTGTGGCGCACCGAGGACCGGGTGATGCTCCAGATCACGGACGACGGGCGGGGCGGGGCCGACACCTCGGCCGGTTCGGGGCTGGCCGGGCTGGCCGAACGGATCGACGCGGTGGACGGGGTCCTCGTCGTCCACTCCCCGGCGGGCGGCCCGACCACGGTGACCGCCGAGCTCCCCTGGCGCTGACGGCGCACACCACCGGGCGCTCACGGCGCCCGCCCCTCCGCTTGTCCGCGGCCGGTACGCGACCGGTTCTGCGCGACGCGAGCGGCCCGGCCCTGGGATGCTGGTCCCCGACGAACCGAGTGGAACGGGGGCCGAGCATCGTGGCGGACAGAGTACGGGTGGTCATCGCCGAGGATTCGGTGCTGCTGCGGGAGGGGCTGACCCGGCTGCTGACCGACCGGGGCCATGAGGTGGTCGCGGGCGTCGGGGACGCGGAAGCGCTGATCAAGTCGGTGCGGGAGCTGGCCGACGAGGGCGCGCCGCCGGATGTGGTGGTGGCCGACGTCCGGATGCCGCCCACGCACACCGACGAGGGGGTGCGGGCGGCCGTCCGGCTGCGCCGTGACCATCCGGGTCTGGCGGTGCTGGTCCTGTCGCAGTACGTGGAGGAGCAGTACGCCACCGAGCTGCTGGCAGGGAACAGCCGGGGCGTGGGCTATCTGCTCAAGGACCGGGTGGCCGAGGTGCGCGAGTTCGTGGATGCGGTGGTGCGGGTCGCCCAGGGCGGCACCGCGCTCGACCCGGAGGTGGTCGCCCAGCTGCTGGGCCGCAGCCGCAAGCAGGACGTGCTGGCCGGGCTCACTCCGCGGGAGCGGGAGGTCCTGGGGCTTATGGCGGAGGGCCGTACCAATTCGGCCATCGCCCGGCAGCTCGTGGTGAGCGACGGCGCGGTCGAGAAGCATGTAAGCAACATCTTCCTGAAGCTCGGCCTGTCGCCGAGTGACGGGGATCACCGTCGGGTTCTCGCCGTCCTCACCTATCTCAATTCCTGAGACTCTCAATTCCTGAAAGCAGACTCGCGCGCACCAAAGCGGGGCCAAAGGCTGAACGGGGGATCAGCGGAAATGACAGCACGGGGGGAGGGACAGGTCGTGCCAAACCAGGACATATATGGTTCTTCTTTCGGCGTCCACCATGTGATCCGGCCAAGGAAGGCCACCCTTACCGACGTACGATGGTCATGGGACAACAACCGGTCGGCACCGACTGTCCAGGAGCGCCGCCTCAAGGGAGGTCCGAAGCAGTGACCAGCCAGGTCAGTAGCCCGGCCGAGCAGGCCGAACCAGCCGATCAGCAGGGCGGGCAGACGCCCGCCGGGGGGCAGCGAGCAGCAGACGGCGGCAAGGAGGTCCGCCGCCTGGACCGGGTGATCATCCGGTTCGCGGGTGACTCGGGTGACGGTATGCAACTCACGGGCGACCGGTTCACCTCGGAGACGGCGTCGTTCGGGAACGACCTGTCGACCCTGCCGAACTTCCCGGCGGAGATCCGCGCCCCTGCCGGCACGCTGCCCGGAGTGTCGAGCTTCCAGCTCCACTTCGCCGATCACGACATCCTCACGCCGGGTGACGCGCCGAACGTGCTGGTGGCGATGAACCCGGCCGCGCTGAAGGCCAACCTCCCCGATGTGCCGCGCGGGGCGGAAATCATCGTCAACACCGACGAGTTCACCAAGCGCCCCATGGCCAAGGTCGGCTATGACCAAAGCCCCCTGGAGGACGGCTCGCTGGACGGCTACCGCGTCCACCCGGTGCCGCTCACCACGCTGACCATCGAGGCGCTGAAGGAATTCGGGCTGTCCCGCAAGGAGGCCGAGCGCAGCAAGAACATGTTCGCGCTCGGGCTGCTGTCGTGGATGTACCACCGGCCGACCGAGAACACCGAGAAGTTCCTGCGCCAGAAGTTCGCGAAGAAGCCGCAGATCGCCGAGGCGAACGTGGCCGCCTTCCGGGCGGGCTGGAACTTCGGCGAGACCACCGAGGACTTCGCCGTCTCCTACGAGGTCGCCCCGGCCAGCACCGCGTTCCCCACCGGCACCTACCGGAACATCTCCGGAAACCTGGCGCTGTCGTACGGGCTGATCGCGGCCTCCCGCCAGGCAGACCTGCCGCTGTTCCTGGGGTCGTACCCGATCACCCCGGCCTCGGACATCCTGCACGAGCTGTCCAAGCACAAGAACTTCGGCGTGCGCAGCTTCCAGGCCGAGGACGAGATCGCCGGGATCGGTGCCGCGCTGGGCGCGGCCTTCGGCGGCTCCCTCGCCGTGACCACCACCTCCGGCCCCGGTGTGGCGCTGAAGTCGGAGACCATCGGGCTCGCGGTGTCGCTGGAGCTGCCGCTGCTGGTGATCGACATCCAGCGCGGCGGCCCCTCCACCGGGCTGCCCACCAAGACCGAGCAGGCGGATCTGCTCCAGGCCATGTACGGGCGGAACGGCGAGGCCCCGGTGCCGATCGTGGCCCCGAAGACCCCGGCCGACTGCTTCGACGCCGCGCTCGACGCCGCCCGGATCGCCCTGACCTACCGCACCCCGGTCTTCCTGCTGTCGGACGGCTATCTGGCCAACGGCTCGGAGCCGTGGCGGGTGCCGGACGTGGACGAGCTGCCCGACCTCCGTGTCCAGTTCGCGGCCGGCCCCAACCACGTACTGGCCGACGGCACCGAGGTCTTCTGGCCGTACAAGCGCGACCCGGAGACCCTGGCCCGCCCCTGGGCCGTGCCCGGCACACCCGGTCTGGAGCACCGGATCGGCGGCATCGAGAAGCAGGACGGCACGGGGAACATCTCCTACGACCCGGCCAACCACGACCACATGGTCCGCATCCGCCAGGCCAAGGTGGACGGCATCGCGGTGCCGGACATCGAGGTGGACGACCCGACCGGCGACGCGCGCACCCTGGTCCTGGGATGGGGTTCCACATACGGCCCGATCACCGCGGCGGTGCGCCGCGTCCGCACCGCTGGCGACCGGATCGCCCAGGCCCATCTGCGCCACCTCAACCCCTTCCCGGCCAACCTCGGCAAGGTGCTGGAGGGTTACGAGAAGGTCGTGGTTCCGGAGATGAACCTGGGTCAGCTGGCGACGCTGCTGCGCGCCCGCTATCTGGTCGACACCCGCTCCTTCACCCAGGTCCGCGGACTGCCCTTCAAGGCCGAACAGCTCGCCACCGCCCTCAAGGAGGCCATCGATGACTGACACCATCGCCGAGGGCGCGGCATCGGCTCGGCACGCGCTCTCCCTGGTGCCCAAGAGCGACACCAAGCAGACGATGAAGGACTTCAAGTCCGACCAGGAGGTCCGCTGGTGCCCCGGCTGCGGTGACTACGCGATCCTCGCCGCCGTCCAGGGCTTCATGCCCGAACTGGGCCTGGCGAAGGAGAACATCGTCTTCGTCTCGGGCATCGGCTGCTCCTCGCGCTTCCCGTACTACATGAACACCTACGGGATGCACTCCATCCACGGCCGCGCCCCGGCCATCGCCACCGGCCTGGCCGCCTCCCGCCGCGATCTGTCGGTGTGGGTCGTCACCGGCGACGGCGACGCGCTGTCGATCGGCGGCAACCACCTGATCCACGCGCTGCGCCGCAATGTGAACCTGAAGATCCTGCTCTTCAACAACCGCATCTACGGCCTGACCAAGGGCCAGTACAGCCCCACCTCCGAGGTCGGCAAGATCACCAAGTCGACCCCGATGGGCTCCCTGGACGCGCCGTTCAACCCGCTGTCGCTCGCGCTCGGCGCCGAGGCGGGCTTCGTGGCCCGCACCGTCGACTCCGACCGCAAGCACCTGACCGAGGTGCTGCGGCAGGCGGCGGCCCACCCGGGCACCGCGCTGGTGGAGATCTACCAGAACTGCAACATCTTCAACGACGGCGCCTTCGAGGCCCTGAAGGACAAGCAGCAGGCCCAGGAGGCCGTGATCCGGCTGGAGCACGGGCAGCCGATCCGCTTCGGCGCCGACCAGTCCAAGGGCGTCATCCGCGACCAGCGCACCGGCGACCTCGAAGTGGTCACCGTGACCGCCGAGAACGAGCACCAGGTGCTGGTGCACGACGCCCACGCCGCCTCGCCCACCACGGCGTTCGCGCTGACCCGGCTCGCCGACGCCGACACCCTCCACCACACCCCCATCGGTGTGCTGCGCGATGTGGAGCGCCCGGTCTACGACACCCAGATGTCCGACCAACTCGACAACGCCGTGGAGCTGAAGGGCAAGGGCGACCTCGGCGCGCTGCTCGCGGGCGGCGACACCTGGACCGTCGTGGGCTGACCCCCCGTAAGGCGCCCCGCGGGCGCGTTCGTACATCCGGGCACCCGCTCTGCTATCCGCATGGCCGACACCGCCGCCCCGCTCCAGCCGCCCGACCGCCCCGGCTACCGCCTCAAGCGGCTGCTGCTCGGCCCGCCCCTGGTCACCGAGCGGATCCGGCGCGAGAAGCTGAACAACCCGGCCGCGCTGGGGGTGCTGGCCTCCGACTGCATCTCCTCGACGGCGTACGGCAGCGAGGAGATGCTGCGGGTGCTGGTGCCGGTGATAGGGGTCGCGGCGTTCACCATGATCCTCCCGGTGACCGGGGTGATCCTGCTGGTGCTGCTGGTGGTCACGCTCTGCTACAGCGATGTGGTGATGATCTACACCCGGGCGGGCGGATCCTATGTGGTGGCACGGGAGAACTTCGGCCCGGACATCGCCCAGATCGCGTCCGTGGCGCTGCTGGTGGACTACATCGTCACCGTCGCGGTCCAGGTCTCGGCGGGCACCAACGCGATCATCTCGTTCGCCCATCTCGTCGGCGGCACCTGGACCGGTATCGACCACCTCCAACTGCCCCTCAGCGCCCTGGTGATCCTGATCCTCGCCTACGGGAACCTGCGCGGACTGCGCGAGGCCGGGCGGGTCTTCATGGTGCCCGCCTACCTGTTCATCTTCGCCGTCGGCCTGATGCTGGTGGTCGGCGTGATCCGCGGGCTCACCGGGACGCTGCCGCACGCCGATGTGCACGCCGCGGGGGCCGTGCCCCTCGGCACCGCGGGCAGCGGCTGGCTCTACGGCGCCTCGCTCTTCATCGTGCTGCGCTCGTTCGCCAACGGCGGCTCCTCGCTGACCGGCCTGGAGGCGATCTCCAACAGCGTCTCGGTCTTCCGCGACCCCAAGGGCCACAACGCCCGCCGCACGCTGGTCACGATGAGCTGCATCCTGGGCACGCTGGTCCTCGGGGTCTCCGCCCTCGCCCACTTCACCCACGCCATCCCGTACCGGGACGGCACCCCGACCGTCCTCGCGCAGGAGGCCCATCTGGTCTTCGGCGGCGGGGTGCTCGGCGCCCTGGGGCTGGCGTTCGTCCAGTTGGCGACCGCGCTCATCCTCTACACGGGCGCCAACACGCCCTTCACCGGCTTCCCGTTCCTGGCCAGCTTCGTGGCCGAGGACCGCTTTCTGCCCCGGCAGCTGACCCGGCGCGGCCACCGGCTGGCCTTCTCCAACGGGATCGTGTCGCTGGCCGTGGTGGCGCTGGCGCTGCTGGTGGTCACCGAGGCCAATGTGGACCGGCTGGTGGCGCTGTACGCGATCGGGGTGTTCACCGCCTTCACCATGGCCGGATCCGGGATGACGGCCTATCACCTGCGGCGCCGGGAGCCGGGACGGACGTGGAAGGTCACGGTGAACCTCATCACCGCGGTGGTCTCCACCGCCGTGGTGCTGATCTTCGGGATCACCAAGTTCACCGAGGGCGCCTGGCTGGTCGTGGTGGTCTTCCCGCTGGGGGTCTGGGCACTGATCCGGATCAACCGCGAGTACCGCGCGGAGGCGGCCGCGCTGGAGGCGGTGGAACGCCCCGGCGACGACGTCCCGCGCTGGCGGCGCCATGTGGTCTTCGTCCTGGCGGACAGCATCGACCTCGCCACGGTCAAGGCCCTGCGGTACGCGCACGAGCTGCGGCCCGACGAGGTCCGCGCGGTGCACTTCATGGTGGACGAGACCCATGCCCGGCGGCTGATGGCGCGGTGGGAGGCCACCGCGGGGGTGACGGTGCCGCTGGAGGTCGTGGAGTGCCCGGACCGGCGGCTGCGCCACTCCGTGATGGAGCTGGCGGCCCGTACCACCGAGGACGGACGGACCGCGCTGACCCTGCTGGTGCCGCGCCGCACCTACGCCTCCCCGCTGGGCAAGCTGCTGCACCGGGGCACCGCCGAGTCGCTGGCCAAGGCGCTGGAGCGGCTGCCCGGGGTCGCGGTGACGATCCTCCCGTTCGCCGTCAGCCTCGCGGCGCGGGAGGGAGAGCCGCGGGAGGCAGAAGGGGAGCCGCGGGAGGGGGAGCCGCGGGAGCGGCCCGGCCCCGAATGAACACACCCGCTTAACCGGAAGTACCTTTCTATTGGTTAGCGCTTCCCTTAAGGTGGGTGTGCCGATCCCGAACCAGGAGAGTCACGCATATGAGCATCGTCGTCACCGGAGCCACCGGCCACCTCGGCCGCCTCGTCGTCGAGGGGCTGCTGGAGAAGGTTCCCGCCGACCAGATCACCGCGGTCGTGCGCGACACCGCGAAGGCCACCGACCTCGCCGACCGCGGGGTGCGGCTGCACGTGGCCGACTACAACCGGCCCGAGACGCTCCCCGGCGCCTTCGCCGCCGGCGACAAGGTGCTGCTGATCTCCGGCAGCGAGGTCGGGCAGCGGGTGCCGCAGCACCAGGCGGTGATCGACGCCGCCAAGGAGGCCGGTGTCGCGCTGCTCGCCTACACCAGCATCCTGGGCGGCCCCGCCGCCGACTTCTCGCTGGCCGACGAGCACAAGGTCACCGAGCAGGCGATCACCGACTCCGGTCTGCCGTACGTACTGCTGCGCAACGGCTGGTACAACGAGAACTACACCGAGAACCTCTCCACCGTCCTGGAGCACGGCGCCGTCGTGGGTGCCGCGGGCGAGGGCCGGGTCGCCTCCGCCGCGCGCGCCGACTACGCGGCGGCCGCCGTGGCCGTCCTGACCGGTGAGGGCCACGAGGGCAAGGCGTACGAGCTGTCCGGCGACACCGCCTGGGGCTTCGCCGAGTACGCCGAGGTGGTCGCCCGGCAGTCCGGCAAGGAGATCGTCTACGGCGCCGTCTCCCCCGCCGAGTACCAGTCCATCCTCACCGGCGCGGGCGTCCCCGAGCCGCTCGCCGCGACCCTCGCCGATGTGGAGGCGGCCATCGAGCGCGGGCGGCTGGACGCCACCCCGGGCGAGCTGTCCCGTCTCATAGGCCGCCCGACCACCCCCATCGCGGACTCGGTGGCGGCCGCGCTGAAGGGCTGACCCACCCCGTACGCACCACGGCCCGCCTGTCATCACCGTATTCCGATACGGGAATGACAGGCGGGCCTCACCAGCGCTACCTTCGGACCCTCGGAACGGGCCCGCCGGGGGCTCGCCATGCCGTCGGGGAGGGTGCCGTGACGCCGCAGACCCAGCAGGACCGCGTCGATCGCGCCGGTCTCCTCTACGGCTTCGCGGCATACGGCATCTGGGGTCTGGTGCCGCTCTTCTGGCCGCTGCTGGAGCCCGCCGGCGCGGTGGAGATCCTCGCCCACCGGATGGTGTGGTCGCTGGCGGCCGTCGGCCTGGTGCTGCTGGTGCTGCGCCGCTGGAGCTGGATACGGCCGCTGCTGCGGCAGCCCCGGCGGCTGGGGATGATCGCACTCGCCGCGACGGTGATCTCGGTCAACTGGGGCCTGTACATCTGGGGCGTCAACAGCGGGCATGTGGTGGAGACCGCGCTCGGATACTTCATCAACCCGCTGGTCAGCATCGCTTTTGGGGTGCTGCTGCTGCGTGAGCGGCTGCGGCCCGCGCAGTGGGCGGCGGTCGGCGTCGGAGTGGCGGCCGTGGCCGTGCTGACGGTGGGCTACGGCAAGCCGCCGTGGATCGCGCTCACCCTCGCCTTCAGCTTCGCGACGTACGGCCTGGCCAAGAAGCGGGTCGGTCTTGACGGGCTGGAGTCACTGGCCGCCGAGACCGCCGTGCAGTTCCTGCCCGCGCTCGGCTTCCTGATCTGGCTCGGGGCGCACGGCGGCAGCACGTTCGCGAGCGAGGGCGCGGGGCACGCCGCCCTGCTGGCGAGCTGCGGCTTCGTCACGGCGCTGCCGCTGATCTGCTTCGGGGCGTCGGCGGTGCGGCTGCCGCTGTCGACCATCGGGATGCTGCAGTACGTGGCGCCGACCTTCCAGTTCATCTTCGGGCTCGCCGTCTTCCACGAGTCGATGCCACCCGAACGGTGGGCGGGCTTCGCCCTCGTCTGGCTCGCGCTCGCGCTGCTGACCTGGGACGCGCTGCGCACGGCCCGGCGGGCGCGGCGGGAACTGGCCGACGCCGCCGCGCGGGCGGCGGCGCTGTCGGCGACAGTGGAGGCCGACGTCGTTCCGGACGCCGCGGTGTCCGATGTCCGGCCGGGACCGATATCCGGCGGGTGATGTCCGATTCCCGCCCTTGACGCGGAGTCAGCCACGCCCGGAGCATCAGCACGTTCACCGCTCCACCGCCCCACGGGCACGTGCACCACACAGCGTCACGTCATTCCGTCCTGTACCCGTTCGGAACCGGAGCCCCCCATGTCCTCTTGCGCGCAAGCCCGCCCCCGAAGATCCCTGATACGGCGTACGGCCGCCATGGCCGCCGCCGGTACGGCGGTCGCCGCCCTGGTCTCGGCCGCCCCCGCCACCTC
>NZ_JAEEAP010000234.1 GCF_016103465.1 Streptomyces sabulosicollis | reverse complement strand
GACTAGTCGTCGGCAGCGTCAGAGGTGTATAAGAGACAGTCACGGTCCGCTCAGAAGAGGAAGTACCGCTGGGCCATGGGGAGTTCCGCCGCCGGGGCCGGTTCGACGGGCTCGCCGTCGATCGTCACGGTGAACGTGTCGGGGTCGACCTCGACCCGCGGCAGGGCGTCGTTCTCCCGCATGTCCGCCTTGGTGACCCCTCGTGTGCCGCGGATCGCGGTGAACCGCTTGCGGAGGTCCAGCCGGTCCACCAGCCCGTCATCCAGCGCCGCCTGGGTCACGAAGTTGACCGAGCCCCTGGCCGCCGCGCGGCCCAGCGCGCCGAACATCGGGCGCGGCAGGACCGGCTGCGGGGTCGGGATGGAGGCGTTGGCGTCGCCCATCTGCGCGTAGGCGATCTGGCCGCCCTTGATCACCAGTTGCGGTTTGACGCCGAAGAACGCGGGATCCCAGAGCACCAGATCCGCCAGCTTCCCGGTCTCGACCGAGCCGATCTCCCCGTCGAGGCCCTGGGCCACCGCCGGGTTGATGGTGTATTTGGCGACATAGCGACGCGCCCGGCGGTTGTCGGCCCGGCCGTCGCCGGGGAGGGCCCCGCGCCGTCGCTTCATCACGTGCGCGGTCTGCCAGGTGCGCAGCACCACCTCTCCGATCCGCCCCATGGCCTGGGAGTCGGAGGAGATGATCGAGATCGCGCCGAGGTCGTGCAGTACGTCCTCGGCGGCGATGGTGCTGGGCCGGATGCGGGATTCGGCGAAGGCGAGGTCCTCGGGGACGGCCGGGTTGAGGTGGTGGCAGACCATCAGCATGTCGAGGTGCTCCTCGACGGTGTTGACGGTGTGCGGCCGGGTCGGATTGGTCGAGCTGGGCAGCACGTTCGGCTGGGAGACCACGGTGATGATGTCGGGCGCGTGCCCGCCGCCCGCGCCCTCGGTGTGATACGCGTGGAGGGAGCGCCCGGCGATGGCGGCGAGGGTGTCGCCGACGAAGCCCGCCTCGTTGAGGGTGTCGGTGTGGATGGCGAGCTGGGCGCCGCTCTCCTCGCAGACGCCGAGGCAGGCGTCGATGGCGGCGGGGGTCGCCCCCCAGTCCTCATGGATCTTGAATCCGAGGGCCCCGCCCCGCAGTTGGGACCACATCGCCTCGCGCGAGACGGTGTTGCCCTTGCCGAGCAGTCCGATGTTGACCGGATACCCCTCCAGCGCCTCGAACATCCGGGCGAGGTGCCAGGGGCCGGGGGTGATGGTGGTGGCCTTGGTGCCCTCGGCGGGGCCGGTGCCGCCGCCGACGAGGGTGGTGATCCCGGAGCAGAGCGCCTGGTCGACGAGGGTCGGGGAGATGAAGTGGACGTGGGCGTCGATGGCGCCCGCGGTGAGGATCCTGCCGTTGCCCGCGATGACCTCGGTCTCGGGCCCGATGACGAGGTCGGGGTGGACACCGTCCATGGTGTCGGGGTTCCCGGCCTTGCCGATCCCGGCGATACGGCCGTCACGCAGGCCGACGTCCGCCTTGACGACGCCCCAGTGGTCGAGCACGACCGCGCCGGTGATCACGGTGTCGGGGGCGCCCTCGGCGCGGGTGGCGCGGGACTGGCCCATGGACTCGCGGATCACCTTGCCGCCGCCGAAGACCGCCTCGTCCCCGGCCCGGCCGGGCCCGCCGCCGCGGTCCTCCTCGATCTCGATGAAGAGGTCGGTGTCGGCGAGCCGGATCCGGTCCCCGGTGGTGGGGCCGAACAGATCGGCGTACGCCGCGCGGTCCAGTTCAGCGGTCATCGAGCTCTCCTCCCGTCTCCCCCCGCAGTCCCGGCACGATCCGCTCCCCCGCGATCGGGACCAGGGCGACCTCGACGGGGATGCCCGGTTCGAAGCGCACGGCGGTGCCCGCGGCGATGTTCAGCCGCTTGCCGCGGGCGGCGGCGCGGTCGAAGTCGAGGCCGGGGTTGGCCTCGGCGAAGTGGTAGTGGGAGCCGACCTGGACGGGCCGGTCGGCGGCGTTGAGCACGGTGAGACGGGTGACGGGCCGTCCCTCGTTGAGGGGCACCGGCTCATCGGCGTACAGGATCTCGCCGGGAATCATGGGCACGCTCCCGTCAGACGATCGGCTGGTGGACGGTGACCAGCTTGGTGCCGTCCGGGAAGGTGGCCTCGACCTGGACGTCCCGGAGCATCTCGGGGACGCCCTCCATGACCTCGTCGCGGGTGAGCACCCGGCGGCCGGAGGCCATCAGCTCGGCGACGCCGCGGCCGTCGCGGGCGCCCTCCAGTATGTGGGCGGTGATCAGCGCCGTCGCCTCCGGGTGGTTGAGGAGCACGCCCCGGGCCCGTCGCTTCTCGGCCACGTCGGCGGCCACATGGATGAGCAGACGTTCCTGCTCATGCGGGGTCAAGTGCATGTTTCCCACCTCATCCTCGCCCTTGTCCGGCGGAATCCCCTATGCGGCGGCGAAATCTCCTCTGCGCTGGAAACCACCCGCTCGGCATGGTCCGGGACGGCTCGCACCCGGCCTGGGCAGGCTAGTTCCGCGGCATTTCGCCGACGTTAACTGAGCCATTGACCGAGCAACCCTGATCAATCCGATCGATGCTGGTCAAGACGGTCGCATGAGCCACCGCCACGTCCCCGTGCCCCCTCCCGGCCACCGCCCGACATCCGCTCGGCGGACCCGTGCGTCCGGCTATCGCACTTGACGACCCCACCGCATACCCCCGATTCTCATCACCGCAACACCATGGTTCACCTGCTCCGCTCCAACCCCCCACATCACAACGGAGCCCAACTGTGAAGCGAATAGCGTCAATTCGCCGCGGCACCCTCGCGGCGGCAACCGGTGCCGCGCTCGCCGCGGCCCTGCTGAGCGGCGCCTCCGGCGCCGAGGCCACCGTCAGCCCCAAGGCCGCCGCCCCCGACGTGGACGTCGCGGCCGTCAAGGCCGATCTGGGCGAGCTGCAGTCCATCGCGGACGCCAACGGCGGCAACCGCGCCCATGGCGAGCCCGGCTACCAGAAGTCCCTGGACTTCATCAAGGGCAAGCTGGACGAAGCCGGATTCACCACCTCCGTCCAGGAGTTCACCTCCGGCGGCAAGAAGGGCTACAACCTGGTCGCCGACTGGAAGGGCGGCGCCGACGACAAGGTCGTGATGGCCGGATCCCACCTCGACTCGGTCGAGGCCGGCCCCGGCATCAACGACAACGGTTCCGGCTCTGCCGCGATCCTCGAGGTCGCGCTCGCCGTGGCCAAGGCCGACCTCCAGCCCGCCAAGCACCTGCGGTTCGCATGGTGGGGCGACGAGGAGGACGGCATGGTCGGCTCGTCCCACTACGTCGACAGCCTGGCGGCCGACGAGCAGTCGAAGATTGACTCCTACCTCAACTTCGACATGCTCGGCTCCCCCAACCCGGGTTACTTCGTCTACGACGACGACCCGGAGCTGGAGAAGGTGTTCAAGGACTGGTACGCGGCGAAGAACATCACGACCGAGCCGGAGACCGAGGGCGACGGCCGCTCGGACCACGCCCCGTTCAAGAACGCGGGGGTGCGGGTCGGCGGTCTGTTCACCGGTGCCGAGGCCACCATGAGCCAGGAGCAGGCCGACCAGTGGGGCGGCAAGGCGGGCGAGGCGTTCGACCCGTGCTACCACTCCGCATGCGACAAGACGTCGAACATCGACGACAAGGCGCTGGATCTGAACACCGACGCCATCGCCAACGCGATCTGGACGCTCAGCTCCTGACGAGCGCCCTCCCACCCGACCGGCGCTGAGCCGGTCCCGTCCCGTCCGTCACTCCTCGCGGCCCGGACGCCGATCCCCGGCGTCCGGGCCGCGGTGTTCCGCCGCGATGCCGAAGCGCCGCCGTTCGCCCGGAGCGGACGAGGTGGGGCGCATCGACGACACGGTGCTGATCACCTGCTCCTCCGCGCCCGTTTCGATCTCTTCGAGTCGCTGCAGGTCGGCAGCGGAGACCAGGGCGACGAGCGGCTTCCCGTGGCGCGTGACGACCACCCTCTCGCCGCCGTACACCACGCGGTTGATCAGCTCCGCGAGCTCTGCACGGGCTTGCGTCACCGGAATCTCGTAAGCCATGCTTCCATCATATCCGGATGTACGTCCTGTACATTTTTTACGGAGCCAACAACACCGCGAACGACGACGCCGAGAGGTGACGCGATGGAACGACCGACCGCGCGCTCTGTCCTGCCCGAGTTCACCGAGCGCACCAGCTCGGGGACGCACACCATGGACCCGTACTCCAAGCTGCTCTCCGAGCGCATCGTCTTCCTCGGCACCCCGATCGACGACACCGCGGCCAACGATGTGATCGCACAGCTGATCCATCTCGAGCACGCCGGGCCCGACCAGGACATCTCGCTCTACATCAACTCGCCCGGCGGCTCGTTCCGGGCCATGACGGCGGTCTACGACACCATGCACTTCGTCTCCTGCGACATCGAGACGGTCTGCCTGGGCCAGGCCGCCTCGGCGGCCGCCGTACTGCTGGCAGCCGGCACCCCGGGCAAGCGCCTGGCCCTGCCGGGTGCGCGGATCCTCATCCACCAGGCCGCGTTCGGCGAGCCGGTCGAGGGCACCACATCGGATCTGCAGATCCAGGCCGACGAGCTGCGGCGCACCCAGGAGATGCTCGAGGAGATGCTGGCGCGGCACACCGGCCGGAGCGCCGAGCGGATCCGGGCCGACATCGACCGCGACAAGATCTTCGACGCCGCGGGCGCGATGGCGTACGGGCTGGTGGACGAGGTCACCCAGAGCCGCAAGCGGCCGGGCGCGGCGCCGCGGGAGAGGTGAGCGCGGTGCTGCCACCGGAGCTGCCCCCGCTGCCCGCGCTCACCCGCGCCGAGGGGAACGTGATCGACGGCTATCTGGAGGTGGTCGATCTGCTCGGCCGGATCAACCCGGCCCGCGGCCGTGACACCTACGGCAGTCTGCGGGCCGCCCAGGCGCTGGTGGGGAAGGCCACCGCGCTGCGGGACGCGCTGACGCTGATGCATGAGCGCGGGGAGAGCGAACTGCACACCGCGACCCTGGCCCGGGCACTGCGGGTGCTGGACGGCGAGCGGCGCGCGGAGCGCGTCACACTGCCCCCGGCGCTACGGGCCTGAGGCGGACCGGCCGGGGGGGGGACGGGGCTGGCCGGGGCCGTCGCCCGAACGGCGGAGCGGGATTCCGGCGCTCCGGGCGGGCCCGGCTTGCGCCGCCCGGCCACCCCGGGCCCGTGCCACCACCCGCCCCACCACGCCGCGGCACGGCCGTTCAGGCTGGTCATCGCCGTGGGACGGAGCGGCCCGCACCACCCGAACGGCCCCACCGTGACCACCGTCACACCGCCCCCTCTCGAGTCGGAAGAGGCGCCGCTTCTGCGTGACCATCCCTGGAGACGACAGGACCCCGCCACCACACCGGCGCGGGGTCGGCTCACGAAGGGTTTCGCGTGATGTCTGCGCACATACGTATCCCCAGGATGTTCTCCCGAGCGAGCGCCGTCTCCGCCCTCACCGTCGCCGCCGTGGGCGGCACCGTGGCGACGCCGGGCTGTCCGCCGGAGGCCGAGGCCGCGACCGTCGCCGCCAAGGCGCTGCGGATCGCGGCCTCGAAGAAGGGCGCACCGTACAAGTACGGCGCGGCGGGGCCGAAGCGCTTCGACTGCTCCGGGCTGACGCAGTACGCCTACAAGCGGGCCGGGAAGCGGCTGCCCCGCACCGCGGCCGCCCAGTACAACCGGACCCGCCACATCAAGGCCGCCTCCCGCAAGGGCGGGGACCTGGTGTTCTTCCACTCCGGGAGCGGGGTGTACCACGTCGGGGTGTACGCGGGCGGCGGGCGCGTCTGGCACGCCCCCAAGACCGGCGAGGTGGTGCGGCTGGAACGGATCTGGACCAAGAAGGTCTGGTACGGGCAGGTGCGCTGACGCGCTGTAGGCGTCAGTGGCCGTGGGTAGGTTGACGGGGCCGGGACACCGCTGTGGACCGGCCCCGTCGACCACCGGAGGCATCGCATGGCGTATCTCAACCCGGTCCGGCACATCACCTTCGACGCCCGTGATCCCCACACCCTCGCGCGGTTCTGGTCCCGGCTGACCGGCTATCCCCTGGAGGACTCCGAACCGGACGGCGAATGGGCGCTGATCGGCCCGGGGCAGCCCGGGGTGCCGGGGCTGCTGTTCCTGCGGGTCCCGGACGCCAAGACGGTCAAGAACCGCGTGCACCTGGACATCCAGCCGCCGTCGGGCACCCGGGACGCCGAGGTGGAGCGGCTGATCGGGCTCGGCGCCCGGGTGGTGGACGACCGGCGCACGGAGGACGGGCTGGGGTGGGTGGTGATGTCCGATATCGAGGGCAACGAGTTCTGCGTGGAGCGCGGCGCCGTCGAGCCCGGTGTGGTGCCGGCATGAGCGAGCCCTTCCAGGCGGACCGGACCTACGACCAGGTGTATCTGCTCTTCGTCGACACCTCCGGGTATTCGACGATCGTCCGCTCGAACCCCAGGGACCGCGCCGCCCACGCCTTCGATCTGCTGCGCGAGCGGATGCGGGCGCGGATCGAGCAGCTCTCGGCCCAGCACCGCTGTGCGCGCGGCGACGTATGGAGCTGGCGCGGCGACGGGGGTTTCTTCGCGGTCCACGACGACCGCGAGAGCGTGGCCCGCGATGTGGCGCTGGAGGCGGCCCGCACCTTTCTCACCCTGGATCTGCGCCATCTGCGGGACGAGTTCGCCCAGGCGGGGGTGGACGGCGAGCTGCATGTGCGGATGGCGCTGCACAAGGGGGCGATACGGCACACCGGCGAGGGCCGGACCGGCACCATCCACTCCCCCGACATCAATCTGGCCGCGCATCTGGAGAAGGCCACTCCCCCGGACTGTCTGGCGGTCTCGGAGGATGTGTACCGCACCGCGGGGCCGTACGCGGAGCTGTTCGCCCATGTGGGAAGCCACGAGGGCAAGGACGTCTATCTGATGGCGGGCGACGGCGGTCCGGACGGGGCGGCCAGGGCGTGGCTGGCGGGCCGGGGGCTCGCGGACGGCTCCCCGGTGCACGCGTACCCGGAGCGGCCGAGCCCCCAGGAGAAGGCGCGGCTGCTGGACGCGGCGGCCGAGGAGGTCCTCGACATGGGGACGGCGCTGCGCACCACCTCCGGCCGGCTGGTCACCACCGAGCGCCCGGCCCGCTTCCGCGACGCGGTCCTCGGGCTGCTGCGCCGGGGCGGCACCTACCGCTGCTATCTGCTGGACCCGTCCTCGGACGCGGCGGCCACGCTCTCCCGTCAGTACCAGGAGGACATGACACGGAAGATCAAGGATTCGCTGGAGCGGTTCGGCCGTTTCAAGGAGCGCTACGGGGCGGAGGCCGACGGCTTGCGGGTCTATCAGACGGAGGAGTTCCCCGGCTTCTCGGCGCTCACCATCGACATGCGCGGGCCGGGCGGGCTGATCCTGTACTCCTCGTATCTGATGGGCACGAGCCGGTACGGGGTGATCGAGCGCGGTGATATGCCGCACTATCTGATCGGCCCGGCCGCCGGGCGGGTCTACACCCGGATCCGTCAGCTGGCCGAGGCGCGGGCCTCGGAGGGGCAGGCCCAGCGCGTGCTGTGAGCGGTGCGGGCGCACCGGGACGGACCGGCCGGGCCAGCGGACCGGGACGCCCAAGAGGGGCTCAGCGGACCGGGACGGCCAGGAGGGGCTCAACGGACCGGGACGGCCAGGAGGGGCTCAGCGGACCGGGACGGTCCACGGCAGGGCGATCCACACGGTCTTGCCGCCATCCGCGGTCGGGGTGACGAACACCTCGCCGCCCGACTCCGCGGCCAGACAGCGGACGATGACCATCCCGCGCCCGCTGTCCTGCTGGGTGGCCAGCGGCAGCCACCTGGGCCACTTCGGATGGCTGTCGGTGACCCCGATCTCCAGCCGCTGCTCGCGGTCGAGCCGTAGGTCCACGGTGAAGGTGGGCGACTGGCCCACGGTGTGCTCCACGGCGTTGGTGGCGAGCTCGGAGACGATCAGCCGCACGGTGTCGGCTGCCTCCGCTCCCGTCCCGAGCCCCCATTCGGCGAGCACGTCCGTGACATAGGCGCGTGCCGCGGGAACCGACGCCGGTGCGCTCGGCAGAGTGACGGATGCTTCCTGATGGTCTGCCATGACGGCCTGTCCCTTTCCGGCCGGGGCGCGGCTGCGGACACGTTTCGAGGGTGGTACTGCGAAGCCGGTGAAGTCGTGGGCTGCCCCGACGGCTCTACGCGTCAGACTGCCACCAATGACCTCCGCGACGGGGGCGATCCACCGAGTTATGCATATATCTGTCGCCCAAAGCGGTGAACTCTGCTACGGAAGACCGGATTTGGAAGGCACACTGGGCCACTGGTGCGACACGCGCTGTGGGTGACGCGCCGAAAAGGAAGGCGGGAGGGAGAACTGATGCGATACGGCCCTGCGGTGCGCCGTCGCAAGCTCGGCGCGGAGCTCCGCCGCCAGCGCGATCTGGCCGGGCTCACCAGCGGTGAGGTCGCTGACCGGCTGGGCTGGCACCAGTCGAAGGTGAGCCGGATCGAGACCGGGCGGAGCGGGGCCAAACCCTCTGACGTGGCGCGACTGCTGGAGGTCTACCAGGTCGCCGACCCGGAGCTGCGCGCCCTGCTCGAGGCCCTGTGCCGCGGGGGTGCCTCGGATCCGGAGGGGTCACGGCGCGGCTGGTGGTACGCGTACCGCGATCTGCTGCCGCCCGCCTACCGGGACTTCATCAGCCTGGAGGCGGAGGCGTCGGACGCGTACACGCTGGAGACCACGGTGGTGCCGGGGCTGCTGCAGACCCCGGACTACGCCCGGGCGGTGACCCTCGCGGCGCTCCCCGATCTGCCGGAGCCCCAGGTGGACTCGCTGGTGGAGGTGCGGATCGCGCGCCAGTCGGTGCTGCACGGCGAGCGGCCGCTGCGGCTGCACGCGGTGCTCGACGAGGCGGCGCTGCGGCGCGAGGTGGGCGGGCCCGGGGTGATGGCGGCGCAATTGCGCCACCTGGCCGAACTCTGTGCATTGCCTCAGGTGCGGCTACAGGTACTGCCATTCTCTATCGGAATGCCGATTGGTATGACAGGTCCTTTCATTATTTTCTCTTTTCCGCACATTAGTGACCTGGACGTGGTAGTTCTCGACCACCTGACGAGTAGCCTCTATCTGGAGCGGAAAGAAGACCTCCGGGCGTACAGCGCCGCGTTCGAAGTACTGCGCGCTCACGCCCTGACACCTGAGGAATCGTTGTCCTTCATCAACAAAATCGGGGGCGGCGCCTGAGGGGGCACCATGTCCAATATGTCCGCCAACTCCGTCGACTGGCTGCGCAGCAGCTACAGCGTCGGAATGAACAACTGCGTCGAGACGGCCCTGCTGGGGCCCGACCGGCTCGGCGTGCGCGATTCGAAGAACACGGCGGGCCCCGTCCTGCTGTTCACCCCGTCGACCTGGGTCTCCTTCCTCGAGGGGCTCAAGGGCGACGGCCCCGGTTCCGGCACCTCCCGCTCGACCGGAACCGGAAGCTGATCCGTCAGTGAAGTACCTCTTCCGCCGGTGAGCGGCTGATCCGCTCACCCCTCCCGCAGTTGAGCCATCAGGCGGTCGGCGCGGTCCTCACGATCACGTCGACCGCCGCCTCGACCTGCTCATCCGTCAGGTCCCCGCGCGCGGTCAGCCGCAGCCGGGAGACGCCGTCCGGGACGGACGGCGGACGGAAGCACCCCACCATCAGCCCGGCCGCGCGGCAGTCCGCGGCCCAGCGCACCGCCTCATCCGGGGACGGGGCCCGCACCGACACCACCGACGCGTCCGGCCGCACCGCGGCCAGCCCGGCGGCGGTCAGCCGTCCGTAGAGCCCCAGGGCGACCGTACGGACGCGGGCGGCACGCTCCGGCTCCCGGCGCAGCAGCCGCAGGCTCGCCAGGGCGGCGCCCACGGCCGCCGGGTTGAGCCCGGTGTCGAAGATGAACGTCCGTGCGGAGTTCACCAGGTGCTCGATGACCCGGGCGGGCCCCAGCACCGCCCCGCCCTGGCTGCCCAGCGACTTGGAGAGGGTGGCCGTGACCACCACGTCCGGGGCGCCCGCGAGCCCGGCCCCGTGCACCGCGCCGCGGCCGCCCTCGCCGAGCACCCCCAGGCCGTGCGCCTCGTCCACCACCAGCGCCGCGCCGTACGGCCGGGAGGCACCGGCGAGGGCGGCCAGCGGGGCGGCGTCGCCGTCGACGGAGAAGACCGCGTCGCTGACGACGAGGGCGCGCCGCCGCGCCTCCCCCGCGTCCGCCTCGGCCGCGTCCAGCGCCTTGCGCACGGCGTCCGGGTCGGCGTGCGGGACGACGGCGATCTCGGCGCGGGAGAGCCGGCAGCCGTCGATGAGCGAGGCGTGGTTGTCGGCGTCGGAGACGACCAGGGCGTCCCGGCCGCTCAGCGCGGAGACGGCGGCCAGGTTGGCGGCGTAGCCGGAGGAGAACACCAGGGCCGCCTCGAATCCGCAGAACTCGGCGAGTTCCCGCTCGAGCGTGGTGTGCAGCTCGGTGGAGCCGGTGACCAGGCGCGAGCCGGTCGACCCCGCGCCCCAGCGGTGCGCCGCCGCGGCCGCGGCGGCCGTCACCTCCGGGTGCCGGGCCAGCCCCAGATAGTCGTTGCTCGCCAGATCGAGCAGCGGGGAGTCGGCGGGGCGGGGGCTGAGCCGGCGCACCAGCCCGGCCCGGTCGCGCCGCTCCCGCTGTGCGTCGATCCATCCGAACGCGTCGTCGCGGTCCTGGGGCATCGGCTGCCTCGCCTTCCGTGGCCTCGTCTGGTGCACCGACTGTCGGGTCCGGATAGAACGTAGCCCCGTCCATGCCCGGTCATGGTGTGGCAATACACACACCCCTATCAGCGCGTCTTGTACGGTCCCTCCTTGGCCGCGGGCGGTGGGGTAGGAAAGGATCGTCGCCATGGACCTGCTGAACACGCTGGTGGAGAAGGGGCTGCGGCGCGAGACGCCCACCCGCGAAGAGGCGCTCGCCGTCCTGGCGACCTCCGATGACGAGCTGCTCGATGTGGTGGCCGCGGCGGGCAAGGTGCGCCGCGCCTGGTTCGGGCGGCGGGTAAAGCTCAACTATCTGGTGAACCTCAAGTCGGGGCTGTGCCCCGAGGACTGTTCGTACTGCTCGCAGCGGCTGGGCTCGAAGTCCGGGATCCTCAAGTACACCTGGCTCAAGCCGGAGCAGGCGGCCGCCGCGGCGGGCGCCGGGGTCGCGGGCGGCGCCAAGCGGGTGTGCCTGGTCGCCAGCGGACGCGGCCCGACCGACCGCGATGTGGAGCGGGTCTCCCAGACCATCGCCGCCATCAAGGAGGAGCACCAGGACGTCGAGATCTGCGCCTGCCTGGGGCTGCTGTCCGACGGCCAGGCGGAGCGGCTGAAGGACGCCGGGGCGAACGCGTACAACCACAACCTCAACACCTCCGAGGCCACATACGGCGACATCACCACCACCCACACCTACGCCGACCGGGTCTCGACCGTGCAGCAGGCCCAGGCGGCGGGGATGTCCGCCTGCTCCGGGCTGATCGCGGGCATGGGCGAGTCGGACGAGGACCTGGTGGACGTGGTCTTCTCGCTGCGCGAGCTGGACCCGGACTCGGTGCCGGTCAACTTCCTCATCCCGATCGAGGGCACCCCGCTGGCCGGGGACTGGAACCTCACCCCGCAGCGCTGTCTGCGCATCCTGGCCATGGTGCGGTTCGTGTGCCCGGACGTCGAGGTGCGGCTGGCGGGCGGCCGCGAGATCCATCTGCGGACGCTCCAGCCGCTGGCCCTGCACCTGGCGAACTCGATCTTCCTCGGCGACTATCTGACCACCGAGGGCCAGGCGGGCAAGGACGACCTGGCGATGATCGCCGACGCGGGCTTCGAGGTGGAGGGCACGGACACCACAACGCTGCCCGCCCACCGCGCGGACGCGGCTGCCGCCGCCGGTTCCGGCTGCGGCGGCCACGGCGGCGAGGGCGGTGGATGCGGCCCGTGCGGCGACGCGGCGCCCGTCGAGGCCGTACCCGCCGACGCCGTACCCGCGGAGGCCGTGCCCGCCCAGGCGGCGGCCGGTGCGGCGGTCTCCGCCCCCGGGAGCGCACGGGAGTCCCACGCCGACCTGGTCGCGGTGCGCCGCCGCGGCGCGGGCACGGATCTGCCGCCCAATGCCTGAGCCGCTGACCCCGGCCGAGCTGCGGGCGCTGGACCGGCAGCACGTCTGGCATCCGTACGGCCCGATGCCCGGCCGCCAGGACCCGCTGGTCGTGGAGTCCGCGGCCGGGGTCCGGCTGCGGCTGGCCGAGCCGGTGGAGGGCGTCCGCGAGCTGGTGGACGGGATGTCGTCGTGGTGGTCCGCCATCCACGGCTACAACCACCCGGCGCTCAACGACGCCGCACGCGGTCAGCTGGACCGGATGAGTCATGTGATGTTCGGCGGGCTCACCCATGAGCCCGCCGTCCGGCTGGCCACCCGGCTGGTGGAGATCACGCCCGGACCGCTCCAGCACGTCTTCCTGGCCGACTCCGGTTCGGTGTCGGTCGAGGTCGCGGTGAAGATGTGCCTGCAGTACTGGCGCTCCCTGGGCCGCCCCGCCAAGCGGCGGCTGCTGACCTGGCGCGGTGGCTACCACGGAGACACCTGGCAGCCGATGGCGGTGTGCGACCCGGAGGGCGGTATGCACCGGCTGTGGTCCGGTGTGCTGCCCGAGCAGATCTTCGCGGACGCCCCGCCGCCCGGCTTCGACGCGGCCCCCGACCCGGCGTACGAACGCCACGTCCGTGACCTGGTGGCCCGGCACGCCCATGAGCTGGCCGCGGTGATCGTGGAGCCGGTGGTGCAGGGCGCGGGCGGGATGCGCTTCCACTCCCCCGCGCTGCTGCGGGTGCTGCGCGAGGCGTGCGACGAGCACGACGTACTGCTGGTGTTCGACGAGATCGCCACGGGCTTCGGCCGCTCGGGCACGCTCTTCGCGGCCGGGCACGCGGGGGTGTGCCCCGATGTGATGTGCCTGGGCAAGGCGCTGACCGGGGGTTATCTGACCCTCGCCGCCACCCTGTGCACCCCCCGGGTGGCGGAGGGCATCTCGCGCGGCGAGGTGCCGGTGCTCGCCCACGGCCCGACCTTCATGGGCAATCCGCTGGCCACGGCCGTGGCCTGCGCCTCGATCGACCTGCTCCTCTCCTACGACTGGCGGCAGGAGGTCAAGCGGATCGAGACCGGGCTGCGGGACGGTCTCGCCGAGGCGGCCGCCGTGCCGGGCGTCCGGGACGTACGGGTGCTCGGCGCGATCGGCGTCGTCCAGCTGGACCGTCCGATGGACGACGCGGCGATGGCGGCGGCGACGCGGGCCGCGGTGCGCGAGGGCGTGTGGCTGCGCCCGTTCCGCGATCTGCTGTACACCATGCCGCCGTACATCACCGGCGACCACGACCTGGCCCGGATCTGCACGGCGGTACGGGCGGCCGCGGCCGCGGCCGTCTGACCCGCCCGCCCCGCTCGCGCT
>NZ_JAEEAP010000233.1 GCF_016103465.1 Streptomyces sabulosicollis | reverse complement strand
CCGACACCCTCACCCCACCCCGTGCCATCCGCCCCGTCCGCGAACGGCTTGCACCGACCGTCGGGAGCGAGCCCCCGCTGACGGCTGAAATCCACAAACAGACTCGGCGTCGACATCACCGACACACCGCCGGCCAGCGCCAGGTCGCACTCGCCCTGACGCAGCGCCTGCATGGCCATGTGCAGCGCCACCAGCGACGCCGAACACGCCGTGTCCACCGACACCGCGGGGCCCTCGAGACCGAAGGTGTAGGAGATACGCCCCGACATCACGCTGAGGGCACTGCCCGTCAGATAGCCCTCAAGCCCACCTGTTGCCTCATAGAGATGGCTCGAATAGTCCTGACCGTTCGTGCCGACGAAAACCCCGACCGGCTTCCCGCGCAGGGACGATGGATCAATACCGGTTCGCTCGAACGCCTCCCATGACGCCTCAAGCACCAACCGCTGCTGCGGGTCGGTCGCCACGGCCTCACGGGGAGATATTCCGAAGAACTGCGGGTCGAACTCGTCGGCCTCGTGCAGGAAACCGCCCTCTCGGGCGTAACTCGTCCCGGGATTGTCCGGGTCCGGGTGGTACAGCCTCTCGATATCCCAGCCGCGCTTCGTCGGAAACCCGGAGACGGCGTCGACCCCATCGACGACGAGCTGCCACAGCTGCTCCGGGGTGTGCACGCCCCCAGGAAAACGACAGCTCATCCCGACGATGGCAATGGGCTCTCGCGATGCCTCGACCAGGCGCTGATTCTGCAGCTTGAGGCGGTCGTTTTCCCGCAAGGAAGCGCGCAGCGCTTCGACAACTCTTTCGGAGGACGTAGCCATCAGTAGCTCCACACTTCCAAAGACATCAGAGGTCTGCGCCGCCCAGTGCCCTCTGGACGAGGTCGTCGACATCCATCGCGTCGACCGCGCTGTTCAATTCTTCTCGGGGCTCCGGATCGGAACCGCTTTCCGAGATCTGGGCGAGTTCCAGCAGGGCGTCCATCAGTCCGGCTTCACGGAACCGCGCGAGCGGAACAGAGGCCAACGCCTCGCGAATCCGGTCCTCCTCCGGGTCCTTCAGCTCAGCGCCATCGGCTTCCGGAAACATATGCGTCTCCAGATGCTCGGCCAATACGGTGAGGTTCGGGTAGTCGAATGCCAACGTGGTCGGCAGTTCCAGGCCGGTGATGGAACTCAATTGGTTCCGGAGCTGAACGGCCGTCAGCGAGTCGAAGCCGAGCTCCCTGAACGACTGATCGTTCTCGATGGCGTCGGGAGTGGCATGCCCCAGGACCGCGGCGACGTGCTGCCGGACCAGCTTGCGGAGCGCACGCTGACGCTTCGCCGAGGAGAGCCCCGCCAGATTCGCCCGCAGCTCCGCCGCGGCCGCCTCGGCCTGCGCCGGGTCCGAGGGCTCGGACGACGCATCCGGCTGCCGCCTCTTCACCAGCTCGGTCAGCAGTGGCGTCGGCCGGGCTCCGCCCAGCGCGTCCCCGAAGCGCTCCCACACTGCATCGATCACCAGGGCGTAGGTCTCGTCCAGGTCGAGAACGCGCTGGAACGCGGAGACCGCCAATTCCGGGTTCATCGGGGCGACGCCGTTGCGGTTCATGTACTCGTCGAGATCCCGGTCGATCACCATGCCGCTTCCGGCCCAGGCGCCCCAGGCGATGGAGGTCGCCGGCAGCCCGTCCGCGCGCCGCTGCAGCGCCAGCGCGTCGAGGTAGGCGTTACCCGCCGCGTAACTCCCCTGCCCCGGGGCGCCTATCGTGCCCGCCGCCGAGGAGAACAGGACGAACGCCGACAGATCCATCCCGGCGGTCAGCTCATGCAGATTCCACGCCGCGTCCACCTTCGGGCGCAGCACCCCGGCCGCCCGCTCCGCCGTCAGCGCGTCGATCACGCCGTCATCCAGCACACCCGCCGTGTGCACCACGGCGGTCAGCGGCGACTGCGCGGGAATTCCCTCCAGCACCGCCGCCAGCGCCGCACGGTCCGCCGCGTCACAGGCCGCCACCGTCACCCGGGCGCCCATGCCCTCCAGCTCCGCCTTCAGCTCGGCGGCGCCCTCGGCCTCCATGCCCCGACGGCTGGTCAGCACCAGATGTTCGGCACCCGTACGCGCCAGCCACCGCGCCACATGACCACCCAGCGCACCCGTACCACCGGTCACCAGCACCGAACCACTCGGACGCCAGCCATCCCCGGTGGTGCTCTCCGGCGCCGAGGCCCGCACCAGCCGCTTGGCGAACACTCCCGAACCGCGTATGGCCACCTGGTTCTCGGCCTCCGCACCGGTCAGTACCGCGGCCAGACGCTCCACCGCACGGCTGTCGATGGTCTCCGGCAGGTCGATCAGGCCGCCCCACCGCTGGGGGTACTCCACCTCCACGATCCGCCCCAGCCCCCAGACCATCGCCTGGGTCGGACTCATGAGCCGGTCGGATCGGCCCACCGACACCGCGCCCCGCGTCCCGCACCACAGCGGGGCCACCACACCGGCATCACCCAGCCCCTGGACCAGTTCCACCATCGCCGCCAGCCCGGCCGGGACGACCCCGAACGACCCGTGTGCCGACTCGTCCAGCCCCAACAACGAGAACACACCCGACACGCCCGCCGGGTCCGCTCCCGCCTCGTCGAGCCCCTCACGCAGCCGCTCTGTCATCACCTCACGGCCATCGGCCGCATCGACGACCACACGAACCACCTGCGCACCGCGCCCGGCCACACCGTCCACCACGGAGGCGAGCAAGGCGTCGTCACCACAAACCTTGGGGACAACGACCAGCCATGTGCCGGTGAGCGCGGCCGCGGCGGCGGGCGCCACAGGCTTCCAGGTGGCGGTGTAGCGCCAGCCGTCCACCGTGCTCCGCTCACGCTGCTGACGACGCCACGACGACAGCGCCGGAAGCAACGTGGTCAAGGACGACCGCTGCTCCTCGTCCTCCACCTCCAGCGTCCGGACCAGCGCGGCCAGGTCCTCTCGCTCGACGGCCTCCCAGAACCGCGCGTCCACTCGGTCCGCGCCCAGCCCCTCACCGCCGACGGGCGCCTCCCCAACCGGCGCGTCCAGCCAGTACCGCTGGCGCTGGAAGGCGTAGGTCGGCAAGTCGACCCGGCGGGCGCCACGGTCTTCGAACGCCTTCCGCCAGTCGACACCGGTCCCGCTGACGTGGAGTTCGGCGGCGGAGGTCAGGAACCGCTCCAGGCCGCCCTCGTCACGGCGCAGCGTGCCGACGACGACCGCCCCCGCCCCGGCGGACTCCACGGTCTGCTGCAACGGCAGCATCAGTACGGGATGCGGGCTGGCCTCGATGAAGACGCCGTGCCCGCTGTCGAGCAGTGCGCGCGTGGTGGCCTCCAGCTCCACGGTCTGCCGCAGGTTGCGGTACCAGTACTCCGCGTCCAGACCGGCGGTGTCCACCAGCTCACCGGAGACCGTCGAGTAGAACGGCACCTCCGACGAACGCGGCGCGATGTCCGCCAGCACCTTCAGCAGTTCCTCGCGGATCTCCTCCACATGCGCGGAATGCGAGGCGTAGTCCACCGGAACCCGGCGGACCCGCACCTCCTCACCCTCCAGCTCCGCGACCATCTCATCCAGCGCGCCCGGATCACCCGAGACCACGACCGAACCCGGGCCGTTCACCGCCGCCACCGAAATGGCGCCCTCCCAGGCGGCGATACGGTCCTTGACCTGGTCGACCGGCAGCCCCACCGACACCATGCCACCGCGCCCCGCGAGCCCCCTCGCGATCGCCTGCGACCGCAAGGTCACCACCTTCGCGGCGTCCCGCAGCGACAGCGCACCCGCCACACACGCCGCCGCGATCTCACCCTGACTGTGACCCATCACCGCGTCCGGCTCCACACCCACCGAACGCCACAGCCTCGCCAGCGACACCATCACCGCGAACAACACCGGCTGCACCACATCCACCCGGTCAAAACCAGGAGCACCGTCAACCCCGCGCAGCACATCCGTCAACGACCAGTCCACATACGCCGACAGAGCCGACTCACACTCGCCGACCGCCTCCGCGAACACCGGCGAGGACTCCAGCAACCCCACCGCCATCCCCACCCACTGCGCCCCCTGACCCGGGAACACGAACACCGAACGGCCCCGGACATCCGCCACACCGCGTGTGACGCCCGGGGCGGCCTCGTCCCCGGCCAGCGCGCCCAGCCGGGCCAGGAGCTCCTCGCGGTCAGCCCCCGTCACCACACCACGGTGCGCGAACGAGGACCTGGTCGTCGCCAGCGACAGCGCCACATCCGAAACACGCAGCTCCGGACGGGCCGCCACGAACTCCCGCAACCGCCCGGCCTGCGCCCGCAACGCGGTGTCGCTCTTGCCCGACACCACCCACGCCACCGGACCCGCGACGCCACCCTCGTCAGGCTCCTCGGCAGCCTCGTCCTCCGGCGCCTGCTCCAGAATGGTGTGCGCGTTCGTCCCGCTCACACCGAACGACGACACACCAACCCTGCGCGGCGCCCCGGTCTCCGGCCACGGGGTCGGCTCGGTCAGCAGCGACACCGCCCCCGCCGACCAGTCCACGTGCTCCGACGGCTCGTCCACGTGCAGGGTCTTCGGCAGCACACCGTGCCGCATCGCCATCACCATCTTGATGACGCCGCCCACGCCGGCGGCCGCCTGGGTGTGGCCCATGTTCGACTTCAACGACCCCAGCCACAACGGCCGGTCCGCCCCGGGGCGCTCCTTGCCGTAGGTGGCCAGCAGGGCCTGCGCCTCGATCGGGTCACCCAGCGACGTGCCGGTACCGTGTGCCTCCACCGCGTCCACATCGGCCGCCGACAGGCCCGCGTTCCGCAACGCGTCGCGGATCACCCGCTGCTGCGAGGGCCCGTTCGGCGCGGTCAACCGGCTGCTCGCCCCGTCCTGGTTCACGGCGGCGCCCCGTACCACGGCCAGTACCCGGTGCCCGTTGCGCCGCGCGTCGGACAGCCGCTCCAGCAGCAGCACACCGGCGCCCTCGGACCATCCGGTGCCGTCGGCCGCGTTCGAGAACGACTTGCAGCGCCCGTCCACGGCGAGTCCGCGCTGCCTGCTGAACTCGATGAACACCCCCGGCGTCGCCATCATGGCCACGCCGCCGGCGAGCGCCAGCGTGCAGTCGCCCTTGCGGAGCGCCTGCACGGCCAGGTGCAGCGCCACGAGCGAGGAGGAGCACGCGGTGTCCACGGTGACCGCGGGGCCCTCGAAGCCGAAGGTGTAGGAGATGCGGCCGGACGCGACGCTTCCGGCGCTGCCGTTGCCCAGGTGGCCTTCGAGGCCCTCCGGTATCGACTGGATCCGGGAGCCGTAGTCGTTGTACATCACCCCGACGAACACGCCGGTGCGGCTGCCGCGCACGGACACCGGGTCGATGCCCGCCCGCTCCAGCGCCTCCCACGAGGTCTCCAGCAGCAGCCGCTGCTGCGGATCGGTGGCCAGCGCCTCGCGCGGGCTCATGCCGAAGAACGAGGCGTCGAAGCCGTGCGCGTCGTGCAGGAACCCGCCCTCGCGCGTGTAGCTCTTGCCCGGCTTGTCCGGGTCCGGGTCGTACAGGTCCTCGTCCCATCCCCGGTCCACGGGGAAGGTGGAGATGGCGTCAGTGCCCGAGGCGACCAGTTCCCACAGGTCTTCCGGCGACTCCACCCCACCGGGATACCGGCACCCCATGCCGACGATCGCGATGGGTTCCGTGTCCCTGTCCTTGAGTTCCCGCAGCTCTTGACGAGTCTCGTGCAGACTGGCCGTCGCGCGCTTGAGGTAATCGCGCAGTTTGGTGTCGCTCACTGCCTCTTGTCACTCCTCTGAGAACCCCAAGACAGGGGGTCGAAAGCCTTCGGCCGGTAACTTCCGGGGACGGGGCGCGTTCTGGTCACGACGTTCCGAGCTCCTCGTCGAGGAAGTCGAAGATCTCGTCGTCGGTCGCCGACTCGAACTTGTCGGCGGCAACGACCCCGCCGTTCGCCGTCTGTGTCCGCTGCCCCGCGGTCAGCTTCGCCAGCACCTGCTGCAGGCGTGATGTGAGGCGTGTCCTCGCGGCCTCGTCCGCCACCACCTCGGCGAAGGAGCTCTCCAGCTTCTCCAGCTCCGACAGCACCGGCAGCACCACCGACGCGTCCGGTTCCTCCGCGACGAGTTCTTCCGCCAGGTACCCGGCCAGCGCCCTGGACGTCGTGTAGTCGAACAGCAGGGTGGCGGGCAGCCGGAGGCCGGTCACCGTGCCCAGCTGGTTGCGCAGTCCGACCGCGGTCAGCGAGTCGAAGCCGAGGTCGAGGAATCCGCGGTCCGGGGCGATCATGCGGGGGTTGTCGTGGCCCAGCGCCATGGCCGCGTGCTCGGTCACCAGTTCCAGGAGCTCCTGCTGCCGGGCGGCGGGCTTCAGCGAACCGATACGGCGACGCAGGCCGGCGGGGTCGGCGCCGGAACCGCCCGTGGATGTCCTCGCGGGGCCGCGCCGGGCCGTGGTCCGGATGATGCCCCGCAGCAGGGCGGGGACCGGCCCGTCCTGGGCCCGCCACGCCGAGGCGTTGAGCCGTGCCGGGACCAGGGTGGCCGCGTCGATGCCGCAGGCGGCGTCGAACAGGGCCAGGGCCTCCTCGGAGGCCATCGGAGTCACGCCGTCCCGGGCGATGCGCCGCGTATTGGCCTCGTCCAGCTTGCCGGTCATGCCGCTGCGCTCCTCCCACAGCCCCCATGCCTGCGACTGGGCGGGTAGGCCCTCGGCCCGGCGCCGGTGCGCGAACGCGTCCAGGAAGGCGTTGGCGGCGGCGTAGTTGGCCTGGCCCGGACCGCCGAGCGTCCCGGAGAGCGAGGAGAAGAGCACGAACGCGGACAGGTCGAGCCCGGCGGTCAGCTCGTGCAGGTTGAGCACCGCGTCGACCTTGGGCCGCAGCACGCGGTCGACGCGCTCGGGAGTGAGGGCCTCGACCACGCCGTCGTCCAGCACACCGGCGGTGTGAACCACGGCGGTGAGCGGGTGCTCCTCCGGCATGGAGGCCAGCAGCGCGGCGAGGGAGTCGCAGTCGGCGGTGTCGCAGGCGGCGACCGTGGCGCGGGCGCCGAGGTCCGCCAGCTCCGCCCGCAGTTCGGCCGCGCCGTCCGCGGCGAGGCCGCGGCGGCTGGCCAGCACGAGGTGGCGCACGCCGTGCTCGCCGACGAGGTGCCGGGCGACCAGGCCCCCGAGGCCGGACGCCGCTCCGGTGACCAGGACGGTGCCCTGCGGGTCCCAGGTGATGCCGGTCGTGGCCGTGTCCTGCCCGGGCGCGTCGCCACGGGACGGGACCCGGGCCAGCCGGCCGGCCAGGACCGTGCCGTCGCGGACCACGATCTGCGGTTCACCGGTGGTGAGCGCCGCCGGGAGGACCCTGCGCGAGCCGTCCTGGCCGTCCAGGTCGGCCAGGACGAACCGGTCGGGGTTCTCGGACTGGGCCGAGCGCACCAGGCCCCAGAGCGCCGCGGCGGCGGGGTCGGCCACATCGGTGTCGTCGCCCGCGGCGATGGCTCCCCGGGTGAGGAACACCAGGCGGGAGGCGCCGAAGCGGTCGTCGGCCAGCCAGCTCTTGAGCAGGTCGAGAGCGCGGTGAGCGGCTTCCCGTACCGTCTCCGCCAGGTCCCGCGTCCGGCGGCTGCGGGACACGCCGGCGGCCAGGACGACGTCGGGCGCGGTCGCACCCGCGTCGATGGCCCCGGCCAGGGCCGCGAGGTCCGGGTAGGTGTCCACCGTGACACCGGCCGCCCGGAGGGCGCCGGTCACTTCGGCCCGGTCGGGTCCGACGAGCGCCCAGGGTCCCGCCGCCGCGTCATGCGGGGCGCGGGAGGTGTCCGAGGCGGTCGGCACCCACTCGACCCGGTACAGCGACTCATACGGCTGGGCGGAGTTCACCTGCTCCGGGGCCACGGGCCGCAGCACGAGGGAGTCGACCGAGGCGACGAGCGCGCCGGAGGTGTCGGTGGCGTGCAGGGAGACCGTGTCCTCGCCGACGCTCCCAAGCCGTACGCGCAGCGCGGACGCGCCACCGGTGTGGAGGGTCACCCCGTTCCACGAGAACGGGAGGGTGCTGCCGTCGGTGCCGGACGGCTTGAACGCGACGGTGTGCAGCGAGGCGTCGAGCAGCGCCGGGTGCAGGCCGTACCGCACGGCCTCGGCTTCCTGTGTCTCGGGCAGGTCGACCTCGGCGAAGATCTCGTCGCCACGGCGCCAGGCGGCTCGCAGCCCCTGGAAGGCCGGGCCGTAGGCGAAGCCGACGTCGATGAACCGGTCGTAGAGGTCGGCCACGTCGATCGGCTTGGCCTCCGCGGGCGGCCACACGGCGAAGTCGGCGGCCACGGACTCCGGTGCCGTGGTGGACGGGCCCCTGGTGAGCAGGCCGGTCGTGTGGCGGGTCCAGGGGTCGTCCGGCTGGGCGTCCTCGGGCCTGGAGTACAGGTTGAGCGGACGGGCTCCGGACTCGTCCGGCTCGCCCACGGTGAGCTGGATCTGGACCGCGCCCCGTGCGGGCAGGACCAGCGGCATCTCGATGGTCAGTTCGTCCAGCCGCTCGTAGCCCACCTGCTCGGCCGCGCGCAGGGCCACTTCCACGAAGGCCGTGCCCGGGAAGAGGACGGTGTCCGCGAAGGCGTGGTCGGCCAGCCAGGGCTGAGTGGCGACGGACAGGCGGCCGGTGAACAGGTAGGAGTCGGTGTCGGCCAGGGCGACGGCGGCGCCGAGGAGCGGGTGGTCCGGCGAGTCCAGCCCCGCCGAGGTCACATCTCCGCCGGCGGCCGGGGCCGATTCGAGCCAGTAGCGCTGCCGCTGGAAGGCGTAGGTGGGCAGCTCCACCCGCCGGGCGCCACGCCCGGCGAACACCGCGTCCCACTTCACCGTGGTGCCGTGGACGTGGAGTTCGGCCAGCGCCATGGTCAGCGACTGGATCTCGGGCCGGTCCTTGCGCAGCACGGGCACGAGGGAAGGGGCGGGCACGCCATCGGACTCCCCGGCCGTCAGGCAGTCCTGGGCCATCGCGGTGAGCACACCGTCCGGGCCCACCTCCACGAACGACGTGACGCCCAGCTGCTCCAGGGCCCGTACCCCGTCCGCGAACCGCACCGCCTCCCGCACATGGCGCACCCAGTACTCCGGCGAGCACACCTCGTCCGCGTCCACCGGCGTGCCGGTGACGTTGGAGACCAGGGAGAGGGCCGGCGAAGCGAACGACAGCCCCTCGACGACCTTCCGGAAGTCACCGAGCACCCCGTCCATGCGCGGGGAGTGGAAGGCGTGGCTGACCCGCAGCCGACGCGTCTTACGGCCCTCTCGCTCCCACTGCCCGGCGATCTCCAGCACCGCGGCCTCGTCGCCCGCGATGACCACGGCGGTGGGGCCGTTGACCGCGGCGATGCTCACCTCGGCCTCACGACCGGCCAGCGACGCGGCGATCTCCTCCTCGGGCGCCTGGACGGCCACCATCGCGCCGCCCTCGGGCAGCGCCTGCATCAGCCGCCCACGCGCCGCCACCAGGGCGCACGCGTCCTCCAGCGAGAAGACGCCCGCCACGTGCGCGGCGGCGACCTCGCCGATGGAGTGGCCGATCAGCACGTCCGGGGTGACGCCCCAGTGCTCCAGCAGCCGGAACAGCGCCACCTCGACGGCGAACAGCGCGGGCTGGGTGAACGCCGTCTGGTTCAGCAGCCCGGCGTCCGCGCTGCCTTCTGCCGCGAACATCACGTCCTTCAGCGGACGGTCCAGCAACACATCCAGATGCGCGCACACCTCGTCCAGCGCCTGGGCGAACACCGGGAACGCCTCGTACAACTCCCGCCCCATACCCGGGCGCTGCGCACCCTGACCCGAGAACAGGAACGCCGTCTTGTGCTCGGCCCGCGCCACGCCCTGGACCAGGGTGGCCGCCTTCCTGCCCTCCGCCAGCGCGTCGAGCCCGGACCGGAACTGTGCCGGCTCCTCGGCCACCACAACGGCGCGGTAGGGCAGGGCGGAACGGGTCGTCGCCAGCGAATAGCCGATGTCGGCGACGTCACCGGCGTGCGCGGTCCGCACGCTGTCGAACTCGCGCAGCCGCCCGGCCTGAGCGCTCAGCGCGTCAGGGCTGCTGCCGGAGAGCAGCCAGGGAACCACCGCGATGTCGGCCGGCGAACCGGTGGCCTCGCCGTCCGTTTCCGGCGACGACGATTCGACGGCGTCGGCCGCCTCGAGGATGGTGTGGGCGTTGGTGCCGCTGATCCCGAAGGACGACACGGCCGCCCGGCGCGGGCGGTCCGTCTCCGGCCACGGGGTCGGCTCGTGCAGCAGGGACACGGCGCCGCTGGTCCAGTCGATGTGCGGTGAGGGCTCCTCCGCGTGGAGCGTCTTCGGCAGCACGCCCGCACGCATGGCCATCACCATCTTGATGACCCCGGCCACCCCGGCGGCCGCCTGGGTGTGCCCGATGTTCGACTTGATGGAGCCCAGCCACAGCGGCCGGTCCTCCGGCCGCCCCTGGCCGTAGGTGGCCAGCAGCGCCTGCGCCTCGATCGGGTCACCGAGCGAGGTGCCCGTGCCGTGGGCCTCCACCGCGTCCACATCGGCGGTCGACAGGCCCGCGTTCTCCAGGGCCTTGCCGATCACGCGCTGCTGCGCCGGGCCGTTCGGGGCGGTCAGACCGTTGGACGCGCCGTCCTGGTTGATCGCCGAGCCTCGGACGACGGCCAGCACCTCGTGACCGTTGCGCCGGGCGTCCGACAGCCGTTCCACCAGCAGCAAGCCCACGCCCTCGCCCCAGCCCGTGCCATCGGCACCGGCGGAGAACGCCTTGCACTGTCCGTCCGGCGACAGCACGCGCTGGGCGCTGAACTCGACGAACGTGCCCGGCGTGGTCATGATGGTCACACCACCGGCCAGCGCCATGTCGCACTCGCCCTGGCGCAGCGACTGGCAGGCCAGGTGCAGGGCGACCAGCGACGACGAGCACGCGGTGTCCACCGTCACGGCCGGACCCTCGAAGCCGAACGTGTAGGAGAGGCGGCCGGAGGCGACGCTCGACGCGCTGCCGAGTCCGAGATACCCCTGCACGCCTTCCGGCGCGCTGATGGGCCGCCCGCCGTAGTCCTGGTAGTTCGAGCCGATGAAGACGCCCGCCTGGCTGCCGCGCAGCGTCGCCGGGTCGATACCGGCGCGCTCGAACGCCTCCCAGGACGTCTCCAGCAGCAGCCGCTGCTGGGGGTCCATGGCCAGGGCCTCACGCCGCGAGATACCGAAGAAGTCCGGATCGAAGTCGGAGACGTTGTCCAGGAAGCCGCCGGTGCGGGCGTAGGTCTTGCCCGGCTTGTCGGGGTCGGGGTCGTACAGCCCGTCGAGGTCCCAGCCACGGTCGTCGGGGAACCCGGAGATCGTATCGACTCCGGCGTTCACCACGTCCCACAGTTGCTCCGGGGTCCGCGCACCGCCCGGGAACCGGCAGCTCATCGCCACGATCGCGATGGGCTCATCGAAGGAGTCCGAGCGCGTCGGCGTGGTCTCGGCGGCGCCGCCTTCCTGGGTGCCGAACATCTCGCCGTCCAGGAACCGCGCCAGCACCGTGGGCGTGGGGTAGTCGAAGACCAGGCTGACCGGCAGTCGCAGCCCGGTCGCCGCGCCGATCCGGTTGCGCAGTTCAACGGCGGTCAGCGAGTCGAAGCCGAGATCACGGAAGGCACGGTCCGACGCGACCGCGTCCGCGCTGTCGTGAGCGAGGACGTCGGCGGCCTGGGCACGCACCAGGTCCCGCAGCGCCCCTTCGCGCTTCTCCCGCGACAGGGCGGCCAGCCGGCCGTGAAGTTCCGCCCGTCCGGGGTCGGCACTGCCCGCCGTGGGCTGCTGCCCGGTGGTCGTGCCCCGCGCGCTCCGCAGCTGACGGAAGAGCGGGGTGTCGAGGGAGTCCGATGCGAAGCGGGTCCAGTCGATGTCCGCGACCGCGAGGAACGTCTCGTCGTGGTCCACGGCCTGCCGCAGCGCCGAGATCGCCAGCTCGGGGTCCATGGCCAGGATCCCCGATCGGCTCATCTGCTCGCCGACCTCGCCCGTGACGAGGCCGCCTCCGGCCCACGCGCCCCAGGCGATGGAGGTCGCCGGAAGCCCGTCCGCGCGCCGCTGCAGCGCCAGCGCGTCGAGGTAGGCGTTACCCGCCGCGTAACTCCCCTGACCCGGACCGCCCAACGTACCCGCAGCCGAAGAGAACAGCACGAACGCCGACAGGTCCATCCCGGCGGTCAGCTCATGCAGATTCCGTGCCGCGGCCACCTTCGGACGCAACACCCCGGCGGCCCGGCGCACCGTCAGCGCGTCCACCACACCGTCGTCCAGCACACCGGCCGTGTGCACCACCGCCGTCAGCGGGAACTCCCGCGGAATCGCGTCCAGCACCGCGGCCAGCGCCGCACGGTCCGCCGCGTCACACGCCGCCACCGTCACCCGAGCGCCGAACCCTTCCAGCTCCGCCTTCAACGCGGCGGCACCCTCGGCCTCCATACCCCTGCGGCTCGTCAGCACCAGATGCTCGGCACCCGTACGCGCCAGCCAGCGGGCAACGTGACCACCCAGCGCACCCGTACCACCGGTCACCAGCACCGAACCACTCGGCCGCCAGCCATCCGCGGTCGTGGCCTCAGGCACGGAGGCCCGTACCAGCCGCTTGGCGAACACACCGGAGGCACGCACCGCGACCTGGTCCTCGCCTTCCGCGCCCGCCAGCGCCCCGGCCAGACGGGCCACCGCACGGCCGTCCAGGGTCTCGGGCAGGTCCACGACACCGCCCCAGCGCTGGGGGTACTCCGCGCCGACGATCCGGCCCAGACCCCACACCATCGCCTGCACCGGGCTCACCAGCCGGTCGGAACGGCCCACCGACACCGCGCCCCGGGTACCGCACCACAGCGGAGCCACCACATCCACATCGCCCAGCGCCTGAACCAGGCCCACCGTCGCCGCCAACCCCGCCGGTACGACCTCGAACGAGTCATGCCCCGACTCGTCCAGCCCCAGCAGCGAGAACACGCCCGCCACGGCCGACGGCTCCACCGCCACGTCATCGAGCGCCATACGCAGCCGCTCCGTCAGCGCCTCACGGCCATCCGCCGCGCCAACGACCACGCGCACCACATGCGCACCGCGCCCGGCCAGCCCGTCCAGCACGGCGGCGACCGAAGCGTCGTCACCACAGGCTTCCGGAACGGCCACCAGCCAGGTGCCCGAGAGCGTGGTCTCGGACGCGGGTGCCAGGGGCTTCCAGACCACCTGGTAACGCCAGCTGTCCACCGTGTTCCGCTCACGCCGCTGACGCCGCCACGACGACAGCGCCGGAAGCAACGCCGTCAACGACGACTGCTGCTCCTCGTCCGCCACCTCCAGCGTCCGCGCCAGCGCTTCCAGGTCCTCGCGCTCCACGGCCTCCCAGAAGCGCGCGTCCACCGCGTCCACGCTCAAGCCGTCACCGGTGGCCGCCACCTCGGCAGGCGAGATGGCGTCCAGCCAGTAGCGCTGGTGCTGGAAGGCGTAGGTGGGCAGTTCTACGGGGTGTGCACCGGTCCCGGCGAACACCCTCCGCCAGTCCACGGCGATGCCCCCCACGTGGGCCTCGGCCAGGGAGGTCAGGAACCGTTCCAGGCCGCCTTCCTCACGGCGCAGCGAGCCGATGGCCGCCACGGGCGTGTCATGGTCCTCGGCCGT
>NZ_JAEEAP010000232.1 GCF_016103465.1 Streptomyces sabulosicollis | reverse complement strand
GCGTTCAGGGGCGCGGCCGCGGCCGGGGCCGGGGACGGCGCCTTACGGCGCGGCTTGGCCCGCAGCGAACTGATGCCCCAGTACAGGGCCAGCACCCCGAGCAGCAGCGCGATCTGCGGCAGGCTGAAGAGCGCGAAGAAGAACGCCCACATGCCCGACAGCAGCGCGTACCGGGCGCGCCGCTGGGCCGGGTCGTTGGGGTCCCAGCGCGGTCCGCCGGACCCGCCGGGGCCGGAGGGGCGGTTGGAGCCCGGGCCGGCGCCGAAGCCGCCGCTCTGGCGGCCGGGCTGGCGGCTGCTCCACTGGCTGCCCCAGGCGGGGGGCTGCTGCGGCCGCTGACCGTTCTGGTCGTCCTCGCCGTCCTGCCCGCCCTGGGCCCCGGGGCGGCCCTCGCCGCCCTCCCCGTCGGCGTCCTCCGGCCGGGGCCGGGGCCGCCAGGGCTGGTCCGGCCTGCCCTCGGGCGGCGGGGCGAACGGATTGTCCTCGTGCTGGTCCCCGTTCCGCCCACCGGGGGCGGACGAGGAGGACGACGACCGCTGCTCCCGGAGCAGAGGCGTCGTACGCGACATGCGGGCGCGCCTCATCGCCGCCCCTCGGCCTGGGCGGGGGACGGAGTGAGGCGATGAGCCGCGCGGCGGCGTCGGTCCGGCATGTGGAGTGTGTCTTCCCCTTGTGTCGTCGTCCTGCACGCCGGGGCGGGTACGGCCTGGTGCCGTACGGCGCGGGTACGGCCGGTGCCGTACGGCTCGGGGTGCGGGCGCGGCGGTCGTTCCCACGGCGTCAGTGGCGTCAGTTGCATTCGCAGTCCAGACGCTACCTCCCGTGCCCGCCCCCGTCCCCTGGGGGCCGCTTCGTGTGCCGGTATCGTTGCTGACGGTCGGCGGCTTCGTAGAGTTCCCCGGAATTGATGAGTCCACGACCTTGTACGACCACACAAACGGCAGCACCGCCCGCGAGAAAGAGCCCCGCCGTGGCCTCCCCGCCTTCCCCCGTCAGCCCTGCGCGCCCCGGGCGCCCGGTCCGCCTCGTCGTCCTCGTCTCCGGCTCCGGTACGAATCTCCAGGCCCTGCTCGACGCCATCGCCGACGAGGGCGTGGCCCGCTACGGCGCCGAGGTGGTGGCCGTGGGCGCCGACCGCGACGGCATCGAGGGCCTGGCGCGCGCCGAGCGCGCCGGGATCCCCACGTTCGTGTGCCGGGTCAAGGACCACGCCGGCCGCGCCGAGTGGGACGCGGCCCTGGCGGAGGCCACCGCCGCCCACGAGCCGGACCTGGTCGTCTCGGCCGGGTTCATGAAGATCCTGGGCCGGGAGTTCCTCGCCCGGTTCGGCGGCCGCTGCGTCAACACCCATCCCGCGCTGCTCCCCAGCTTTCCCGGTGCCCATGGCGTGCGCGACGCGCTCGCGCACGGCGTGAAGGTGACCGGATGCACCGTCCACTTCGTCGACGACGGGGTCGACACCGGCCCGATCATCGCCCAGGGCGTGGTCGAGGTCCGGGACGAGGACGACGAGTCCGCTCTCCATGAGCGGATCAAGGAAGTCGAGCGCTCGCTGCTCGTCGAGGTCGTGGGGCGTCTGGCGCGTCACGGCTACCGCATAGAGGGACGAAAGGTAAGGATCCCGTGACCGCCGAAGGTACCAAGCGGCCCATCCGCCGCGCGCTGGTCAGCGTCTACGACAAGACGGGTCTCGAGGAGCTCGCCCGAGGGCTGCACGCGGCGGGTGTCCAGCTCGTCTCGACCGGATCGACGGCCGCCAAGATCGCCGCCGCCGGGGTCCCGGTCACCAAGGTCGAGGAGCTGACCGGCTTCCCCGAGTGTCTCGACGGCCGCGTCAAGACGCTGCACCCGCGCGTCCACGCGGGCATCCTGGCCGACCAGCGGCTGGACTCCCACCGTGAGCAGCTCCGCGAGCTGGGCGTCGAGCCCTTCGAGCTGGTCGTGGTCAACCTCTACCCGTTCCGCGAGACGGTCGCCTCGGGCGCCGCGCCGGACGAGTGCGTCGAGCAGATCGACATCGGCGGCCCCTCCATGGTCCGGGCCGCCGCCAAGAATCACCCGTCCGTGGCCGTGGTCGTCAACCCCGAGCGGTACGGCGACGTCCTAGAGGCCGCCGCGGAGGGCGGTTTCGACCTGGAGCGGCGCAAGCGGCTGGCGGCCGAGGCGTTCCAGCACACCGCCGCCTACGACGTGGCGGTGGCCAACTGGTTCGCGGCCGACTACGCGGCGGCGGACGACTCCCCCTTCCCGGACTTCCTGGGCGCCACCATCACCCGTAAGAACGTGCTGCGCTACGGCGAGAACCCCCATCAGCCCGCCGCCCTCTACACCGATGGCAGCGGTAAGGGGCTCGCGGAGGCCGAGCAGCTGCACGGCAAGGAGATGTCGTTCAACAACTACACGGACACCGAGGCCGCCCGCCGGGCCGCCTACGACCACACCGAGCCCTGCGTCGCGATCATCAAGCACGCCAACCCGTGCGGGATCGCGGTCGGGGCGGATGTCGCCGAGGCACACCGTAAGGCGCACGCCTGCGACCCGCTGTCGGCCTTCGGCGGGGTGATCGCCGTGAACCGCCCGGTGTCCGTCGCCATGGCCGAGCAGGTCGCCGAGATCTTCACCGAGGTGATCGTCGCCCCGGCGTACGAGGACGGCGCGGTCGAGGTGCTGGCCCGTAAGAAGAACATCCGGGTGCTGCGCTGCGCTCAGTCGCCGGTGGAGGCCGCCGAGCAGCGCCCCATCGAGGGCGGCACGCTCGTCCAGGTCAAGGACCGCCTCCAGGCCGAGGGCGACGACCCGGCCAACTGGACCCTCGCCACGGGTGAGGCGCTGGACGCCGACGGCCTCGCCGAGCTGGCCTTCGCCTGGCGCTCCTGCCGCGCGGTGAAGTCCAACGCGATCCTGCTCGCCAAGGGCGGCGCCACTGTCGGCGTCGGCATGGGCCAGGTCAACCGCGTGGACTCGGCGAAGCTCGCCGTCGAGCGGGCCGGTGCCGAGCGGGCCGCCGGTTCGTACGCCGCCTCCGACGCCTTCTTCCCGTTCCCGGACGGCTTCGAGGTGCTGGCCGAGGCGGGCGTCAAGGCCGTGGTGCAGCCGGGCGGCTCGGTCCGTGACGAGGCGGTGGTGGAGGCCGCCCAGAAGGCGGGTGTGACCATGTACTTCACGGGCACGCGCCACTTCTTCCACTGAGCGAGTACCGAGAGACCAGCGGGCGAGCACCGAGCGACCGCTGACCGAGCACAGGAGGCCGCACCCCGACCGGATCACGGGGTGCGGCCTTCGCCGGTCCGGCACCGACCGGCCCCTGATTGGATCCGACGTCCCCGCATCCGGGAGGATGAAGTCATGACCGCCCAGATTCTCGATGGCAAGGCAACCGCAGCCGCGATCAAGTCCGATCTCGTCAGCCGCGTGGAGGCGCTGAAGGCCAAGGGCATCCATCCCGGCCTCGGGACGGTGCTGGTGGGCGAGGACCCCGGCAGCAAGTGGTACGTGGCGGGCAAGCACCGCGACTGCGCCGAGGTCGGCATCGCCTCCATCCGGCGCGACCTGCCCGAGACCGCCACCCAGGAGGAGATCGAGGCGGCGGTGCGGGAGCTCAACGAGGACCCGGCCTGCACGGGCTACATCGTCCAGCTGCCGCTCCCCAAGGGCATCGACGCCAACCGGGTGCTGGAGCTGATCGACCCGGCCAAGGACGCCGACGGGCTGCACCCGATGAACCTCGGTCGGCTGGTGCTCAATGAGAGCGGCCCGCTGCCGTGCACGCCCCAGGGCGTCATCCAGCTGCTGCGCCACCACGGTGTGGAGATCAACGGCGCGCATGTGGTGGTCGTCGGCCGGGGCATCACCGTCGGCCGGTCGATCGGGCTGCTGCTGACCCGCCGTTCGGAGAACGCGACGGTCACCCTCTGCCACACCGGCACCCGCGACCTGCCCGGGATCCTGCGCCAGGCCGACATCATCGTGGCGGCCGCCGGGGTGCGGCACCTGATCGGGCCGGACGACGTCAAGCCGGGCGCGGCGGTGCTCGACGTGGGCGTCAGCCGGGACGAGCACGGCAAGATCGCCGGCGATGTGCACCCCGGTGTGTCCGAGGTCGCGGGCTGGCTCTCGCCGAACCCGGGCGGCGTCGGCCCGATGACCCGCGCCCAGCTGCTGGTCAACGTGGTGGAGGCCGCGGAGCGGGACGCGAAGGCCGCCTCCGACGCCGGTGCCGGCCATGACGGCTGAGGCGGGCGAACCGGCGGCCGGGGAGCAGCGGCAGGAGCCGCCCGCGCGGACCTCACGGCTCGTCCGTACGTCGCGCCGCTTCCCGCTGATCACCCGGGACACCGCGCGTCCGGAGGGCGGCGGCCGGGCCGCGCCCGGTGCCGCTCCGGCGCCCGCCCGGCAGTGGCCGCTGCTCGCGGTGATGGGCGGGGTGGGTCTGGGGCTGCTGATCGTCGCCCTGGACGCGTTCCGGGCGGGCACGGTGCTGATCGGGCTGTCCCTGCTGGCGGGCGCCTTCTTCCGGTGGGCGCTGCCGGAGGTGGGGATGCTCGCGGTGCGGTCGCGCTTCACCGACATGCTGACCTACGGGCTGCTGGGCGCGGCGATCGTGCTCCTGTCCCTGATGGCCCAGCCGGATCCCTGGGTGTCGATCCCGTTCCTCGACGACGTGGTGCATTTCACGGTGCGCTAGCCGACGGCGTGAAACGGCGGCCCGTCCTCTCCCCCGTGGAAGGACGGGCCGCCGTCGTTGTGGCCGGATCCGTACGGTCCGGCGGTGGTCCGCCCTCTCCCCCGAAGAAGGACGGACCGCCTGGTAATCAGGGTTGTGTGTGAGCTGTGCCGGATCAATGAGCGTCGGGACCCTGTGGCGCGGAAGTGACCGTTCCAGCACGAGGTCTCGGCCCTGCAACGACGAGCCGGGGCGTGGGGGAGTGAGTACCGGTGCACGAAATGCTCCGATGCGCCCCCACCCGAGGAGCTGACATCCTGGGGCAAGGCGTCCCTTTGGGTAGTCAGTTCGGGGCCTGGGACGCCAACAGCGGTCGCAGCGCGGGAGATTGACAGGGACGTGCGGGGGGACAGGGGGAGGCAATGCCTCGTTGGAGGGACTTACCGGAGGAGCTTGATCCGCAGGTCCGGGAGTTCACCGGCCAGCTGCGCACGCTTGTCGAACGCAGCGGGCTGAGCGTCGTCGCCGTCGCCGACCGCACCGGCTACAGCAAGAGTTCCTGGGAGCGTTACCTCAACGGGCGGCTGCTGCCCCCGCGGGGCGCGGTGGAGGCCCTGGCCGACGCCACCGGCGCCGACGTCCACCACCTCAGCACGCTGTGGGAGCTGGCGGAGCGGGCCTGGAGCCGCTCCGAGATGCGGCACGACGTCACGATGGAGGCCATCAGCGTCGCGCAGGCGCGGGCCGCCATCGAGCAGTTCGACCCGGCGGGGCAGGGGGCGGACGCTCGGAAGAACGGCCGTCCCCCGAGGAAGGACCGGCCGCGGGTCGAACCGCCCGATCCGGAGCAGCCACTGGTCGCGACGGCTCCGGTGTTCCCGGCTCGCGCGGCCTCGGCCGGGCGGGCGCCGGAGTCGTCCGAACCGCCGTCACCCGCGTCGTCCCCGCCCGCGTTGGGCCCTCCGTCGCCGTCGCGGTCGCCGTCGTCCAGGGGGCGGAAGCGTGCCGCGCTGTTCGCCGGGGGCTTCGTGGGCGCGCTCCTGATCGTCGCCGGCGCCGTCCTTCTGATCGACGCGGGCGGCGACGGCGCGAAGCGGGGGCACGAGCCGACCACCGCACCGGCCACCAGCGCGCGTCAGCAGCTGCCGGAGGGCGTGAAGTGCGCCGGGCGGGACTGCGCCGGTCAGGACCCGCAAGCCATGGGGTGCGGAACCGGCGCGACGACGACGGCGGACGTCACCGTCGGCACCGCGTACGTCGAGGTCCGCTACAGCGAGACCTGCAAGGCGGCGTGGGCCCGGATCACGCGGGCGGCCCCGGGCGACGTCATCCAGGTCAAGGCGCCGGGCGCGGACGGCGGCGCAGCCCGCTCGCGGAGCGGCAGGGCCGGTGCCGACGGCGATGCCTACACCAAGATGATCCCGGTGGACTCCGCCGAGGGGGCCACCGCGTGCGCCACCCTCACGGGCGGCACGCGCGCGTGTACGGCCCCCGGCGCCCGGGGCTGAGCGCGGGGGAGCGACGCCGGTCCGGGAGCCCGTGCGCTGTCCGTCCAGAGCCCGTGCGCTCTCCATCCAGAGCGCGTCCGGAGCTCGTTCGGAGCCCGTCCGGAGGAATTCGTGAAACCGGGGGAATGAGCCGGGGGAATCGGGGCAGGCGCTGCCAGAGCCCCCCACGGGTGCGGCACTGGGCGGCCGCCTGCACTCCCCCTCCTGGCAGGCGGCCGCCCAAGTGCGCGGTGGGCCGAAGTACGCGGTGGCCCCGCGTGCGCGGTGGTCCGGACCGCACGGTGAGCGGTTACACAATGGCCCGAGAGAACGTGGGTCAGGTGCCGTCGGATAGCCTGACGCAGGTATCTCGACACCAAGAGATCTTGGACTGACAACACAGCGCAGGAGACCGCCATGACCCGCACTCCCGTCACCGTCACCGTCACCGGCGCGGCCGGCCAGATCGGCTACGCGCTGCTCTTCCGCATCGCCTCCGGTCAGCTCCTCGGCGCGGACGTGCCGGTCAAACTGCGTCTCCTGGAGATCCCGCAGGGGCTGAAGGCCGCCGAGGGCACCGCGATGGAGCTCGACGACTGCGCCTTCCCGCTGCTCCAGGGCATCGACATCTCCGACGACCCGAACGTGGGCTTCGACGGTGCGAACGTCGCGCTGCTGGTCGGCGCCCGCCCGCGCACCAAGGGCATGGAGCGCGGCGATCTGCTGGAGGCCAACGGCGGCATCTTCAAGCCGCAGGGCAAGGCCATCAACGACCACGCCGCGGACGACATCAAGGTCCTGGTCGTGGGCAACCCGGCCAACACCAACGCGCTCATCGCCCAGGCCGCCGCGCCGGACGTACCGGCCGACCGCTTCACCGCGATGACCCGGCTGGACCACAACCGCGCGCTGTCGCAGCTGGCGAAGAAGACCGGCGCCCCGGTCAGCGAGATCAAGAAGCTGACGATCTGGGGCAACCACTCCGCCACCCAGTACCCGGACGTCTTCCACGCCGAGGTCGCGGGCAAGAACGCCGCCGAGGTCGTCAACGACGAGCAGTGGCTGGCCGACACCTTCATCCCGACCGTCGCCAAGCGCGGTGCCGCGATCATCGAGGCGCGCGGCGCCTCCTCGGCCGCCTCCGCCGCCAACGCCGCCATCGACCACGTCCACACCTGGGTCAACGGCACCGACGCCGACGACTGGACCTCCGCCGGTGTGGTCTCCGACGGCTCGTACGGGGTGCCGGAGGGCCTGATCTCCTCCTTCCCGGTCACCGCCCGGAACGGGAAGTTCGAGATCGTCCAGGGCCTGGACGTCAACGAGTTCTCGCGGGCCCGCATCGACGCGTCGGTGAAGGAGCTCGAGGACGAGCGCGAGGCCGTGCGGAACCTCGGCCTGATCTGACGCGCCCCACCGAGGCCGTTTCCGAAGGGTCACATTCCGGTATTCACTCCGGAGTGTGACCCTTCGGCCATACACTGTAATCGTGGGCCATCTTCCCCTACCGTGGAGGCAGTTGCTTACGGCCTCGGGGGGAAACATGGCCAATACGCGCAGTGATCATTCTTCTGGCGGCGATCCTTCTTCTCGCGCTTCTCGTGGTGCTCACTCGTCTGTGAGCGATCACTCCGCTCGTTTGCCGCGGTCGCGGTCGGAGCCGAGACCGGCCGCCCCTTCTCCCCGTACCGCCGCTGACGCGTCTCCCTACGCCACCAGCGAGGCCACCCGGCTGCTGTGCGCGGGCGCCTATCTGGACGACGACTTCCGGGACGCGGTCGTGGACGAGCTGTATGTCCACGAGGAGCGCGCCGTGGCGCCCTCGCTGGGCATCGACGCGGTCCGGGTGCTCGCGCACGCGCTGCGCGCCCGCCGTCTGGAGGCGTGCTGGACGGCGCTGCTGGTGTCCTTGTGGGTGCTGGACTACCTGCTGGCCCAGGGCTTCTTCTATCTGTTCCTGCTCTCCTGCGCGCTGCTTCTGCTGGCGGCCTGGGCCAGGGGCGGCGCCATGGGCCCCTTCCGCGCCGACTATCCCGGGGCCGACGGGGTCACCGTCACCCGGCGGCGGGCGGCCGCGGTGCTGCGGGTGCTCGGCTGTCTGTCCCTGCTGTCCTATGTGGTCTCCGCCCTGACGCAGGCGCTCACGGACGGGCAGTCCGATCCGGGCGGGCTGCAGGAGTTCGCACCGGCCCTGGCCACCGGGTCGGACACCACCGCCGCCTGGTTCGCGCTGGTGATCCCGGCAGCGATGGCCGCCGCGGTCGCCCTGCACCGCGAGCATGTGGCCCGGGTGCTGGCCACCGATCTGGAGCCACAGACCTTCGCCGACCCCGCCGCGGACCCCGCGGAGCGGTTCGAGGGCGGGCGCTTCCAGCGGGTGCGGGCCCTGATCCGTCGTGAGCAGCACTCACCCGTGATCCTCTACCACGATCGGCACCCCTTCCTCGGTGCGGGCACCGCGCATGACACCTGGACGCTCGCCGTCGAGCTGCGGCCGCGCGAGGGCGGCGATCCGGTGCCGCTGGACAACCGCGTGATCCTGGAGCGGATCCGGCCGCTGGTCGAGAAGTTGCGCACGCCGTCCGCCCAGGGCACCGCCTCCGTCCCAAGCACCGCATCCACGCCGGGCGCCGCGTCCCCCCAAGGCACCGCTCGTGCCGTCGCCGAGAGCCGTGACCGGCTGCGCGGCCTGGAGCTCGACGAATGCGTCTTCCTCAAGGTCACCGGGTTGCGGAGCCGCTCCTTCGTGCCATACGGCGAGGCGGACTTCGCACGGGAGCGGGCGGAGGCCGTCGAGGAGGGCGGCGAGATCCGCCGTCACTTTCTGCGCATCCGCGTCGGCGCATGGCGGGAAGAGGTCGTCACCACGGTCTTCGTACGGGTGCATACGCAGGGCGGCATGCTGATGCTGGAGTTCGCCCCCCATGTGCTGCGCCCGATCCGCCCGGACTTCCGGGCCGTCGACCGGCTCTCCGACTCCCACCGCCGCGGCGGACTGCCCGGCAAGGTGATCTGGGCGCTGGGGCGGACGCCCACGGCGGCGGGCCGGGCGGTCATCCACGCCTTCCGCTCGGCCGCCTTCCTCTGGCGGATGTACGCGGGAGGTTATGAGGCGGCCATCCCCGACGGGCCCTGGGTCTCGGTGCGGGAGCTGGGCAGCGACACCGGCGCATCGCTCTTCCAGGAGATGGACGTCAGCCGCTATCTGAAGAGCGTCGAGGACCGGGTGGCCAACGGCGTGCGAAGGGCGCTTGACGAAGCCGGTTGGGAGACCGGCGAGTTCGAGCAGAAGGTCATCAATGTGAGTGGCGGCGGCGTCTTCATCGAGTCCGCGGAGCACAGCGCCTTCGGCTTCGGTGACCACAACACCATCAGCAACACCACCGGAAGCAATGGAGCGGGAGGCGGCCATGATGATGGCTGACACGGAGGACGGCGGCGGCCTGGGCGGGGGCGCGGACCAGGCGGCGGGCGCGAGCGGTGGCGGCGTGGCCCCGGCGGCGGGCGGCGGCGGGAGCAAGTTTGGGAACATCCGGTTCGGTAGCGTGCAGGACAGCGCCATCGGCTTCGGCGACCACAACCACATCGTGAACGGATCGCGGGGAGAGGCCCCCTGTGACCCCGCCTATCAGGAGCTGCTGGAGGCCGTTCGGCAGCTTGCCGAGGATCTGCGGCGGGTGATCCCGAGCCCGGAGGTCGGCGCGCTCTCCGATGAGCTGGACCGGACCGAGGACGAGATCCAGCGCACCGGCCGGGCCGGGGCCGGCCGACTGGCCAGGATCCGGGTGCTGTTGCAGGACGCGGGTACCGGTGTCGGCATGCTCGCCTCCGGCGTCGCCGTCGGTCAGGCGGTCGGCGCGCTGTTGGGCGGGTGAGATGAGCACCCCGGGCGGCGAGGGGGTCCGTCGATGGGACGAGGAGGCCCAGCGTTGGGTGGGGGACGGCGCGGAGCCGCCGGCCCCGGGCCGAAGGCCGCCCAATCCTCATCTGGGCACGGTGCTGCTGGCGGTGCTCGCCGTGGTGCTGGTCGGCGGGATCGGTGTCGGCGCCTGGCAGCTGGCGTCGGGCGGCGGGGACGACAAGCCCCGGGCGGACGGCGGTTCGCCCTCGGCCTCGTCCTGGTCGCCGTCGGCCGAGCAGCCCTCGGCGGTGCCGACGGGGCCGTACGCGGAGCCGACCTCGGCACCGCCTTCGGTGTCCGAGGACAGCGCTCAGGGACCACCGCCGGACTATGTGCGCACCACCGACCCCGAGGGGTTCCGGCTGGACGTGCCCAAGGGCTGGCAGCGGGTCAAGCGCGACACCGGGGTGTTCTACGAGTCGTCCGACGCGAGCAGCCTGATCCAGGTCTTCGCGCTGACCGAGCCCGACATCACGCCGTACGAGGCGCTGCGCCAGGCGGAGACGGCACTCAAGAAGAACCCCGGCTACAAGCGGTACGAGCTCAAGCGGCTCGGCCCCGGCGATGACGCGGACGCGGAGCTGGAGTACGGCTACCGCAGCGCCAAGTACGGGCCGCGCCGGATACTCGACCGCGCCTTCACCGGCCCGGATCGGGTGCAGTACGCGGTGCTGGTCGCGGGCCCGGCCGACGACTGGCCGCGGCAGCGGGAGCGCCAGGGCATCGTCCTGGCGTCCTTCTGCCCCACGGCCTACTGCCCGGCCACCTGACCGGCGGTCGGGCGACGGATGAGTATCGGTGCGGTGACAGAGGGTGGGGAGGCCCTCGAACCGGGTACACCGATGTCGGCCGACACGGCTGACCCGCACAGGGGAGAGAGATCCATCATCGGGGGGCACGGATGAGCATGGACAACGGGGGAGCGCCGGGGCAGGACGCCAGGCGGGTCCTGAGGGCACTGGCGGTGACGGTCTTCCTGGTCGCGGGGATCGCGTTCTCCGGGTGGGTGGCCTTCGGGGGCGATGGCACCTCCCATCATCAGGCGGGTCCGCTGCCCTGGGACCGCGAGAGCCCCACGGCCACGCCGAGCGGGGACGCCTCCCAGCCGAGCGATCTCTACCCCTCGCCCGGCCCCGAGACCGGTGAGCCCACCGATCCGCCGACCGATCTCCCCACGGACCTACCGACCGGGGCGCCCTCCGGGTCCCCCTCCGCGACGCCGTTCGGGACCCCGTCCTCACCCTCCCTGAGGGGTGCCGCCCCGCCCGCGGGCTACAGCACCCAGGCCGACCCGGCCGGATACCACCTCGCGGTCCCGGACGGATGGCGGCGGACGACCGAGGGCCCCAGCGTCTACTACACCTCGCCCGACGACAGCACCACGATCCAGATCTTCGAGCTGCACGGCCCCGAGTCGACGCCCTACGAGTCCGCTCAGGAGGCCGAGCGGATCGCCTCCACCCACCGTGACTACGAGCAGATCGCCCTCACCCGGCTGGGCTCGGCCGCCATGGACCCGGCCCAGCTGGAGTACACCTACGAGTCCAAGAACGACGGCCATCGCCGGATACTCGACCGCCGCTTCGCCGCTCCCGACGGCACCATGTACGCGGTGCTGGTGATCGGCCCCTCCGGGGCCGGGGACCGGGTGGAGGAGCGGGAGGTCCACCAGGCGGCGGTGGACACCTTCTGCCCGACCGCCTACTGCACCGCGTCCTGATCACGCCGCGTCCTGATCACGCCGCGTCCTGATCATGCCGCGTCCTGATCACGTGGGTCGCGACCGCGCCGCGCCGCGTCGTGACCGCGCCGTCTCCCGACCGCACCGCGTCGTGACCGAACCACTTCTTGACCGCACCGCCTCTTGACACACAGGCCGATCGTGAGCCGAGGAGCGGGTTCCGCCTTCGGATCACGTGAGCCGGCCCACTTTCTCTTGCGAATCGCGCATAGGTTCCCGCCTTCGGGTTAGGGGTCCATGTTGCTGGCTTGGACCAGTGGCACAGCAAGCGGAACCGGAAGGCAGAAATCACGTGGCGGCAGTCGAGACCATTCATGTGGACGGGGTGTGGCGGGCAGCCGCGTCCGGCGCGCAGCGGGAGGTCCTCGACCCCGCGGACGCCAAGACCCTGGCCGTCGTCGCGGAGGGTGGCGTCGAGGACACCGACGCGGCGATCGCGGCCGCGCGTCGCGCCTTCGACCAGGGCCCCTGGCCCGGGACGCCGGTGGCCGAGCGGTCGGCGCTGCTGCGCCGGGTCGCCGAGCTGCTCCAGCGCGACCGCGAGACGATCGCGCTCATCGAGAGCCGGGACACCGGCAAGACCCTGGAGGAGGGCCGGGTCGACGTCGACGACGTGACCAACGCATTCCGCTACTTCGCCGACCTGGTCGCGGGCGAGGCGGCCGGACGCGTGGTCGACGCGGGCACCCCCGATGTGCACAGCGTGGTGGTCCATGAGCCGGTGGGCGTCTGCGCGATGATCACCCCCTGGAACTATCCGCTGCTCCAGGCCAGCTGGAAGATCGCCCCGGCGCTGGCCGCCGGGAACACCTTTGTGATCAAGCCCAGCGAAGTGACCCCGCTGTCCACCGTCCATCTGGTGAGGCTGCTGGTCGAGGCGGGACTGCCGACCGGGGTGGCCAACGTGGTCACCGGAGCGGGTGACCCGGTGGGCGCCCGGCTGTCCGAGCACCCCGATGTGGACCTGGTCTCCTTCACCGGCGGCCTGGTCAGCGGCACCAAGGTCGCGCAGGCCGCCGCGCCGACGGTCAAGAAGGTCGCGCTGGAGCTCGGCGGCAAGAACCCCAATGTGGTCTTCGCCGACGCCTGCGCCACCGCCGAGGGCTTTGACACCGCCGTCGACCAGGCCCTGAACGCCGCTTTCATCCACAGCGGCCAGGTCTGCTCGGCCGGTGCCCGGCTGATCATCGAGGAGTCGGTGCGCGAGCGGTTCGTGGCCGAGCTCGCCCGCCGCGCGGAGAAGATCAAGCTGGGCCGCGGCACCGAGGACGGTGTCGAATGCGGTCCTCTGGTCTCGGCCCAGCAACTGGACAAGACCGAGGCGTATGTGGCGTCCGCCCTGGAGGAGGGCGCGCTGCTGCGCTGCGGCGGCAAGCAGCCGGAGCCCAACGAGGTCCGGCCTGCCACCGGCTACTTCTACCTCCCGACCGTGCTCGACCAGTGCCACCGCGAGATGCGGGTGGTGCGGGAGGAGACGTTTGGGCCGATTCTGACGGTCGAGTCCTTCCAAACCGAGGACGAGGCAGTCACACTCGCCAATGACACGGAGTACGGACTGGCCGGCGCCGTCTGGTCCGCCGACACCGCGCGGGCGCGGCGCGTCGCCGCCCGGCTGCGGCACGGCACCGTGTGGATCAACGACTACCACCCCTACCTTCCCCAGGCCGAATGGGGCGGTTTCGGCAAGTCCGGGGTCGGGCGCGAGCTCGGTCCCGCGGGCCTTGACGAATACCGCGAGACCAAGCACGTCTACGAGAACCTGCGGCCGAGCCCGGTGCGCTGGTTCGCCGGCTGACACCCCGCCGCCGGCCCCGCCCGGGGCACGGCCGGGCCCGAATCCGTCCCCCCGGACCCGGACCCGGCCGCGCCCGGTCGCGGCGACCGGCGGCGGGCAGCCCGTGGACACCGAGGCACCCAGCAACACCCCCACCCC
>NZ_JAEEAP010000231.1 GCF_016103465.1 Streptomyces sabulosicollis | reverse complement strand
CCCCCGCCTCCCCCAGCCCCTCGAAGAGCGCGGGCGGGAAGGACGGGAAGGGCTCCGGCCAGGGGCATGAGAAGGAGCCCGGGCGCTCCGCCGCCCCGTCCCCCTCGTCCTCCAAGGGCGGCTCCGGCTCCACCTCCGGCCACGGCGGCAAACCGCCCTCCGACGACGGGAAGCGCGGCGACGACGCCGACTGCACGGCCCGTTTCCAGCTGGTCAACGAATGGCCCGACGGTTTCCAGGCCGCCGTCACCCTCACCTCCCGCGAATCCCTCGACGACTGGCGGGTCACCTGGAGCTTCCGCGACTCCCAGCGGGTGACGGAGATGTGGGACGGGGAGTTCACCCAGCACGGCTCGAAGGTGATCGCCACCGCGGCCGACTACAACAAGCGGGTCAAGGCGGGCGGCACGCTCTCCATGGGTTTCCTCGGCACCTGGAACGACGGCAACCGGCCGCCCGGCTCCTTCACCCTGAACGGCCGCCCCTGCGCGGACTGACGACACCGCTCTCCACATCGGTCCGCACCACGCCGCACCGCACCGCTCCACGCCGCACCGCACCGCACCGCACCGCACCGCACCTCACCGCACCACTCCACCCGGATGGCGGGACAAGACCTCCGGCCCCGGGGGAATCCATCCCGGAATGAGCAGTGTCCTCAGCGGCATCGTGACCCTGCCCCCCGACGCCCCCGCCGGGCGGGCGGCGCGGGTGGTGGTGGAGGTGCGCAACGTGTCCCGCTCCGACGCCCCCGAGTCGATCGTGGCCGCGCAGGTCCTCACCGATGTGCCGCTGAGCCCGGGAGGCCATGTGCCGTTCAGCGTCACCGCCCCCGGTGAGCTGGACCCGGGGGACAACTACGGGCTGCGGGTCCATGTGGACGTCAGCGGCTCCGGCGTCCTGGAGAGCGGCGATCTGGTCAGCGCCGAGGCCAGCCCCGTACCGGCCGGATCCACCGCGGGTCTGATCGCCCCGGTCACCGTCGTCTGACGGCCCCCCGGCGCGGCGAGGCCGCGCCGGGGGGCCGATCTCGTGGTCAGTTGTCGTTCGCCGCGTCGGAGTCCGCCCTGTTCGCCGCCGACTCGGCGTCGTCCACCAGCTTGTTCAGCTCATCCAGCTCGGAGGCGGACGGAGCCGGTGCGGTGGCCGACGGGGCGGACGTACCCGATGAGCCGTTCGCGTCGTCCGAGCCGTCCGAACCGCTCTTGCCGCCGCCGCAGCCGGTGGCCAGCGCGGCGCAGAGCAGCGCCGTGGCCGCCACGGCCCACGGACCGCGCCTCAAGCCGCGCTTCACTTGGCTGCTTCCTTGCCGCCGCCGGATCCCTCGCCGCGCGCGGCGCACCACTTCTGGACCTTCGCCAGGTCCTTCTGCCGCTGCTCGAGCGTCGGCACGAGGGACCTGCGGAAGGTGAGCTTGTGGTTGAGGAAGGTCTGGACCTCGGTGTGATCCGCCTTCTTCGCACGCTCGACCCGCTTCGCCAGCCGGGCCACGGACCCGCGGACGGTCGCCGGGCCCTTCAGCCGCTTCAGCGCGCGGTCCAGCCGCTTGTCGATCTTCTTGGCGCGCTTGCACAGCCCCCGGGAGCCGTCCCCCGCTCCCTTCGACGCCTTCGCGCTCGGGGTGGCGGCCGGGGTCGAGGCCGGGGCGCTGCCGTCCGCCGCCGCGATGCCCACCGGGCCGAGCAGGGCGGCAGTGGCCGCACAGGCCACGATGACGCTCTTTCCACGGTGCATGGTGCAGTTCCTTCCCTCGGAGCCGAACGGCCCGGGAGGGGCCGGGCCGTCCCGGACTGGGGAAAAACCTAGGAACCTTCTTTGTGGAAACTCTGTGGGCCGGGAGGGCCGGAACGGCCGGAAGGTCCGAAGGGCCGGAACGGCCAGTGCCGTCCCCCACCTGCTACGGGCCTTCGGCGGGCCGCAGGACGAAGCCCACGCCGCGCACCGTGTGCAGCATCCGGGGGCGGCCGCCCGCCTCCAGCTTGCGGCGCAGATAGCTGACGAAGGTGTCCACGGCGTCCGTACGGACGTCGAAGTCATAGCCCCAGACCCGATCCAGCAGCTGGTCGCGGGTGAGCACGATCCCGGCGTTGCGGGCGAACACGTCCAGCAGCTCGAACTCGCGCCGGGTGAGCCGCAGCGGCACCCCGTCCAGCCATGCCTCCCGGGCCTCCGGCGCCATCTCCAGCGCACCGGCCCGCACCCGGTCGGTGGCGGCGGGTGGACGGCGGCGCAGCAGGGCGTGCAGCCGCAGCACCAGCTCCTGGAGCGCGAAGGGCTTGACGAGGTAGTCGTCGCCCCCGGCCTGGAGCCCGGCCACCCGGTCGGCCACCTCGTCCAGCGCCGAGAGCATCAGGACGGGCACGTCATTGCCGTCGGCGCGCAGGCTGCGGCAGACCTCGATACCGCTCAGGTCGGGCATGGAGATGTCCAGGACCACCACGTCGGGCGCCCCGTCGCGCACCGCCGCGAGCGCGGCGTGGCCGCCGCCCGCGAGGGTCACGGAAAACCCGTTGAGCCGCAGCCCGCGCTCCAGTGACCGCCGGATGGCCGCGTCGTCATCGGTCACCAGGACGCGACCGCTGCCCGTGCCTGCCATGTCCGTACCACCTCCGGCCGGGCATCGTACGTGTCCCGCCGTGCGCGCGGCCCGGTCCAGGGTACGGGGCATGGCCTTTGGGCCAATTGACTCCGCCCCGTCCGCGCCGTGGGATTGGCCTGGTTCACCCTTTTCCGCCGCGCCCGCGAAGGAGCCGGCGGGTCCCGCGCCCGCGAAGGAGCCAGCGTGTCCCAGCCCACCACCGCACCGGATGCCCTGGACGCCCCGGACATCCCGGATGCCCTGAACACCTCGGATGCCCTGAAGACCTCGGATGCCCTGGACGCCCTGGACGCGCTGGGGCCCAAGGGGCCCTACCGCTCCCGCCACCGCCTCACCGTCAGCGATGTCACCGGCGCCCCGATGGCCGAACTCTCCCTGGTGCCCCGGTTGTTCGTGACCCGGGCACTGGCCGCCCTGCGCGCCGCCGACACCCTGCCGCTGGAGCGGCGGCTGGCCGCGCTGAAGCGGGCCGGGGAGCTGTTCGCCACCGGCACCGTGGCCGGGATGACGGCCGAGGCGTACGAGGGCGCGGTGTGCCGGATGTCGGGCACCCCGCTCGCCAATGTGCGGATCGCCGTGGAGGCGATACGGCTCAGCGCCACCGAGGCGTACCGCAGCGTCCAGGCGGCCCGGCCGGTGGGGGCGGTGGGCGACTGGCGCGATCCGTACGCCCGCGGCGGCACCGCGGTGTGGATCCGGCGCGGCGACGTCTTCGCGGTGCACGCCGCCGGCAACCACCCCGCCGTGCACGCCCTGTGGCTGGAGGCGCTGGCGCTGGGCTACCGGGTGGCCGTACGCCCCTCCCGCCGTGAGCCGCTCACCCCGTACCGGCTGGTCAGCGCGGTGCGCGAGGCGGGCTTCGGGACCGATCAGGTGGTGCTGCTGCCCACCGACCACGACGCGGCCGGGGAGATCCTGCACGGTGCGGACCTGTCCATGGTCTACGGCGGGCAGGAGGTCATCGATCGCTACGCCGCCGATCCGGCCGTGCTGCCCAACGGGCCCGGCCGCTCCAAGATCCTGATCACCGCCGACCGGGAGTGGCGCGACCACCTCGATGTCGTCGTCGACTCCATCGCCCGCCACGGCGGCACCGCCTGCGTCAACGCCACCGCCGTGCTGGTCGAGGGCGATCCGGCGCCGGTGGCCGAGGCGCTGGCGGAGCGGCTCGCGGCGCTGCCCAGCCTGCCGCCGCAGGACGAGAAGGCGGTGCTGCCCGTCCATCCGCTGGAGGTCGCGCGCGGTTTCGAGCGCCTGCTGCTCGGCAAGGCCGCGGGCGCCCGGGCGTGGCTGGGCGGTGACGGCGTGGCGGACGACCTCGGCGACGGCAGCGCGGCCCTGCGCCCCGCCGTCTTCCAGCTCGACGATCCGCGGGACCCGCGGCTGGGCGTGGAGCTGTCGTTCCCCTGCGTCTGGGTGGCCCCCTGGACGCGGGAGGCGGGGGTCGCCGCGCTCCGGGACAGCCTCGTGGTCACGGCGATCACCGGGGACGAGGCGCTGCTGGACGCGCTGCTCGCCGAGCCGTCCGTCAAGAACCTCTACATCGGGGACCACCCGACCCACTGGATCGCCCCGGGCATCCCGCACGACGCGTATCTCGGCGAGTTCCTGATGCGTACGAAGGCCGTCATCCGCGGCTGACCCGATGGGTCCGCGCCCCGCCGCCACCAGTCCGCATCCCCGCCGCCACCAGTCCGCACCCCTGCCGCCACCCGCGAGGAGCATCCCGTGCCGACAGCTTCCCTTTCGGTGCTCGACATCCCCTTCGACGAGCGCCCCGACCCCGATGAGTACATCCGCGCCGCCATGGAGTGGCACTTCGGCCCGGACACCGGCTCCCCGTTCTGGCTGCGGAAGGCGGAGACGCTGGACTTCGATCCGCGGCGGGACGTCAAGGGCGTCGCCGATCTCGCGCTCTTCCCCAATGTCACCGGGGAGTTGCGCGAGGTGCCGGTGCGCGATCTGATCCCCCAGGGCTACGGCGCCGACGCCCGGATCGTGGGGGTCTTCGAAAGCGGCGGCACCACCGGCGCGCCCAAGCGGATCGTGTGTCTGCGCGACTGGCTGGACCGGCTCACCCACGGGCTGAGCGCCGACCTCGACGGGCTCGGCATCCCGCGCGGGGTGGACTGGCTCGCCATCGCCCCCAGCGGCCCCCATATGGTCGGCGAGATGGTCGCGGGCACGGCCGCCCGGCACGGCGGCCTGATGTTCCGCGTCGACATGGATCCGCGGTGGGTGAAGAAGCTGATCTCCGGCGGGAAGGCCGAGGAGACCGACGCCTATGTGAACCACCTGGTGGAGCAGGCGGCGTATGTCCTGCGCACCCAGGACATCGGGGTGCTGATGACCACCCCGCCGCTGCTGGAGCGGCTGGCCCGGCACGACGACCTCATCGAGCTGATCGGGGAGAAGGTCAAGGGCATCATGTGGGGCGGCGCCCATATGGACGCCGACACCCGCGATCTGCTGCGCACCGAGGTCTTCCCCGGCTGTGCGCTCTACGGCACCTACGGCAACACCATGATCCTCGGCGGCGCCACCGAGCGGCTGGGGCTCGGCCCGGACGAGCCGTGCGTCTTCGATCCGCGGACGCCGTTCGTCACCTTCTCGGTGGTGGACCCGGCGAGCGGGGAGCCGGTGCCGTACGGCGAGCGCGGCCAGGTGGTGATGAACCACGTCAGCAAGTCCGCCCTGCTGCCGGGCAACCTCGAGCGCGATCTGGCGATCCGCGTCCCGCCGCCGGAGGGCGCGGTCGGGGACTCGGTGGCCGATGTGGGACCCGTGGCGATGTTCGACGACGAGGTCGTGATCGAGGGCGTCTACTGACCCGCGCCTGCTGACGGACGTCCCCTCGCGGACATCCGGACGCCAGGGGTGGCGGCGCGGCTGACACCGGGCCGCCACCAGGCGTTTGCCGCGTTCCGCCGTGGACCCATTCAGTCGCGACAGCCGCAGTGGTTACGATCTGGCGCGATGGGCAGAGGGCAGGGCGGAGGAGCGGCCCGCATACGGAGGGGCCGCATACGGAGGGACCCGGTGCGCGGCACCGTGCCTTCCGTCCTCTGCCGTGCCGTGCTGCTGCTCGCCGCGGCGATATGGGTGGCGCCCTCGTGCGTCCATCCCGCCGCCGCCCACAGCGCCCTGTCGACGGGGTGCCCGCACCGGCCGGCGGAGACCGCGTCGGCCCAGCCGCACGAGGAGCCGGTCGCGTATCCGGCGCCGGGTCACCGCCCGGCCGACACCTCCGGCTCGGGCACCGGGAGCGACGACTGTGTCGCGGGCCCCCGGGGAGTGGTCCAGGCCCTGGTGCCCACGCCCGTCCCGCCGCCCTCCCTCGCCGAGGTTCCGCCGGCCGACGGCCCGGGGGGCCCGGACTCCTCCCGCGCGCCGCCGGACCGCCCCGTCCGCGCCCTCGGCCTCCATCAACTCCAAGTACTTCGGACCTAGGCCGACGCCGGTCACCGCGCTGCACCGCTCCACCCATCCAGTGTGCGAACCGCGAGAACTGCGAGGACAAGGACAGCCATGGGCTCCAAGGGATCGAAGACGAAGGGCACGGCGGCCGACCGCCGCGCGAAGATAGAGGAGTTGCGCCGCGCCGAGAAGGCGCGCGAGCGCCGGTACCGGATCATCACCATCACCTCGGTCACGGTGATCGTCGCCGGACTGGCCGTCGGGGGCTACTTCCTGGTCGACGCGAGCGACAAGAAGGAGAAGAAGGAGGCCAAGGTCACCTCCTCGGTCGTGCGGACCGGCGAGTTCAAGGGCATGAAGACCTGGAAGAACCTGGGCCGGACCCATGTCCAGGGCACGGTGAAGTACGCGATGTCGCCGCCGGTCGGCGGCGACCACAACCAGGTCTGGCAGAACTGCAACGGCGATGTCTACACCAAGCCGCTGACCAACGAGAACGCGGTGCACTCGCTGGAGCACGGCGCGGTGTGGGTGACGTACACCGACAAGGCGTCGAAGGAGGACATCGCCACCCTCTCTGCGCGGGTCAAGAAGACCCCGTACTCGCTGATGAGCCCCTACCAGGACCAGGACGCCCCCATCGTCCTCAACGCCTGGGGCAACCAGCTGGACATCCGGAAGGCGTCCGACCCGCGGGTGGCCGACTTCTTCAAGAAGTTCGTCCAGGGCAAGCAGACGCCCGAGCCCGGCGCCTACTGCACCAACGGGAAGACTTCGTGAGCGACGGGACCGCCGTCGGCCGCGCCTCCCGCCAGCCGCTGGTGGCCGGGATCGCCGCCGCCCTCGCCCTGCTGACGCTGGTGGCGGTGGCGGTGCTGTGGCTGACGAGCGACCGCTCGGAGGGCACGACCGGCACGGGGACGCCGAAGGACACCTCCGCCGAGGCCGGTTTCGCCCGCGACATGTCTGTCCACCACCAGCAGGCGGTGGAGATGTCGTTCATCGTGCGCGACCGCACCGGTGACGACGAGGTGCGGCGGCTGGCGTTCGACATCGCCAGCACCCAGGCCACCCAGGCCGGGATGTTGCAGGGCTGGCTGGACATGTGGGGACTGGACAAGACGTCCGAGGACCCGCCGATGACGTGGATGAAGCACGCGTCGTCGGAGGACATGGAGGGCATGGACCACGGCTCGATGAAGGGCATGGGCTCCACGTACGAGCCGCACGACGGCTCGCTCATGCCGGGCATGGCCACCAACACCCAGCTCGACGAGTTGCGCAAGGCCAAGGGCAAGGCGGCCGAGGTGCTCTACCTGAAGCTGATGACCGCCCATCACCAGGGCGGCGTCGAGATGGCGAAGGGCGCGGTCGAGCTGGTCAAGGACTCGACCGAGAAGCACCTGGCCCGCACGATGGTGCAGGGCCAGCAGTCGGAGATCCAGCTGATGGCCGACATGCTCAAGGCGCGCGGCGCGTCCTCCTGACGCCCGCCGATGGCGCCCCTCGCCCACGGGGTCTGCTCCGGGGGCCGCGGGGCGCCATCACCCCTTCCGGACGAACACCCCGGACCGGGCCGCCTGATACGTGGTCTCGACGGTGGTGTGCACCAGCCGCTCGTCGATGGCCCCGCGCATGATGAGCACCCGGTAGTACAGGGGCGCCCCCAGTGAGGCGATGACCTCCCGCGCGTCGGTGCCCTCGGGGATGTCCCCGCGCCCCACCGCGTTCCGCACGATCAGGGTCACCTCCTCGGTCCGCCGCACGAACGCGGTACGGAGGATCTCCTCGACCCCGGTGTCGTGCGCGGCGGCCGCGATCAGCCCCTGCATGACATTGCGGTTGCGCAGGGTGTTGTTGAAGTCCGCGATGGCCTGGGTGAGTTCCATCAGATCCCGCCGGAAGTCACCGGTGTCCGGGGTGGGCAGCGTCGAACTGCGCTCGGCCAGCAGATCCACGACCACCCCCTCCACGGTGCGCCAGCGCCGCCGGATGGTCGACACGTGCACCCCCGACCGCCGCGCGAGCCGATCAAGGCTGAGCGCGGCGAACGAGTCGCGGTCGAGTTCCTCGTACGCGGCCGCCAGCACGGCGGCACGAGTCCGGGCCGTACGCCCCCCCGGGGCGAGCCGACCCATGCGGTGGTCGCTGTGTCATGACGCGCCGACTCTACGGCCCCTCCACCTTCGTGAGCACCAGATCTTCACGACCTCCGGGCGCCGTACGCCCGGTAACCCGTTGCACGGCGTAGACACCCCTCGCTAGTGTGACACCCGTTACTTAATGCGCGCGACAGCGCATTAGGCCAACACGGCGCAGAGTTTGCCGGACCTTCCTCACGAGGGGAAGGAAGGTCCAGCACGCTCCCTTCTCGGGTGCCGGTCGGGCGAGGTCAGCCGTAGGAGGCCGACCACGTGCCACGCGTGAAATGGCACACGCCGTCCGGCGCGATGTGCACGCGGCTGCCGTAGATCGGTAGGCCGCCCTCGGCGTTCAGCCGGTGCCGGATACGTTCGAGCGCCGTCCACAGGCACCGAGGGCCGCCTTGGTGAACCGTGGGCGGGTCGAGCCACCTCGCCGAAGCGCGCGCCCATGAGCCGTCGGCGTGCACGAGCCATGCCGTGCGCTGTTCGCCGCGCTCCTCGTAGTCTCGACGCCTGGAGGCCGCCCGGCGGGTGAAACCGGCATCCTCCTTGCCCAGCGCGGCCAGCGTGGTGGCCGCCACCTGATACGCCTCGGCGAGCACCGCACGGGCCGCGGCGGCATCAGCACCACTGTGAGCGCACCTCGCACACACCGCATGAGAAGAACCTAGCCCCCGGTGGCCCGGAGCTCGGCTACCTCAGCGCGAGTGGGCCGACCGCCGTACGCGTTCGTGCGCAGGCGAGGTCCCGCGGCGGGCGCTGCCCGGTGGTCAGGAAGGCCGTCACCGCGTCGTTGGCGCACGTGTTGGGGCCGTAGGGATAGACGCCGTGCCCGCCCTGGTCGGCCGTCACCATCGTGGCCCGCTTCCCGAAGGCCCGCCGCAGCTTCCGGGCGCCGGTCAGCGGCGTTCCCGGGTCGCGCTCGTTCTGCACCATGAGCACGTTCGACGGGCCACGGTCACCCATGCGCACCGGCGGCTCGACCCGCTCGTCCGGCCAGAACGCGCACGGTCCGATGCTTGCCGCCGACCCGCCCAGCATCGGGTACCTCAGCCGGTCGACCGCGACATCGCGCTGGTACTCCCGGACCGTCCCCGGCCAGCGCGAATCACCACAGATCACGGAGAAACGGGCGGACATGAAGTTCTCCATGTTCTCCATCGACGGCGGGGTGTCGGGCGGCAGCGGCCGGTCCTTGTCGAGCGCCTGCCACATCTCGGCCACCGAGGGCATGAACGCATCGCCGTAGAGGCGGTCGAAGGTGATGCCGCGGAACAACGTCCCGTCGATGCCCCGGACCGGCTTCGCCTCCAACCGCTTCGCGAGCTCGAAGAAGGTCGCGGTCACCTGCTCCGGTGTGGTGCCCAGACCGTACTCGGGGTGCGCGGCCGCGAACGCCGCGAAGTCCGGGAACCGGTCCTCCATTCCACGGGCGAGCGACCGCATGGCCGTGACGTCGTAACCGCCGGGGCCCAGGTTGCTGTCGAGCACGATCCGGTCGCTGTGCCCCGGGAACAGCGTCGTGTACACCGCACCGAGGTAGGAGCCGTAGGACCCACCGAGGTACGAGAGCTTCGGCTCGCCCAGTGCCGTCCGGATCCGGTCCATGTCGCGCGCGGTGTTCGCGGTGGTGGTGTACGGCAGCATCCACGCCGTCCGCGAGGTGGCGCACTGCTCGGCGACGGTCCGGGCGTGCCCCGCCTCCCGTGCGACATCGGCCGCGGTGTGGGCGTACGGCGGCAGGTTTCCGCGGTTCCGCTGCGCCGACGTCAGGTCGCAGGTCACCGGCGTGCTGCGGCCGACGCCGCGCGGGTCGAAGCCGATCACGTCGTAGGAGTCCAGCACGTCCTGCGGCAGCTTCGAGGCGGCAAGAACCGCCGGGTATCCGAGCCCTGAGATGCCGGGGCCGCCCGGATTGGTCAGCAGCACGCCGCGGCGCCGCGACGGTTTCTCGCTCGCCAGCCGGGAGATCGCGATCTCGATCTGACGGCCGCCGGGATCGCGGTAGTCCAGCGGGACGTCGAGCGTCGAGCACTCGAGGCGGGGTGAGGCGGCCCTACGGGGTGATGCGGACTTACGGGGTGATGCGGTCTTCTGCGGGCACGGGCCCCACCGCACGGGGTCCGGCGTCGCCGCCGCCGTGTCCGGTGTCGCCACCGACACTTCCGGAACCACGGTCAGCGCCACCGCGGTCGCGGCGAGGGCGAGGGCGAGGGACAAGGCTCTTCTGCGCATCCGATGTTCTCCTGGCATGTGAACGAGCCTGTCCGTGCGGCGCGGTCGGCACATCGGCCCGGCGGCCCGGAACGACGTCGACCACGAGCGAGGGGGTGATTCGACTCTGGTCCAGGTCGCATCAGCCCTCGGTAGGACTCCCCGGTCGCCCGGTCTCGCGATAATGACCAGGTGAACACGGACGTCGCGCCAGGACTCGGGGTGTGGCAGCAGACCTGGCGGCTGGCGGCGGCCGCGGCCGTGGGCGTACCGGCCTGGCTCTCCACCGGTGTGCTGCTGCGGTGGCAGGCGGCCGGACCGGGCTCCTGGTTCCTCATCGGGGATCCGCTGGTGGCTCTCGGCTGCCTGACGGCGCTTCTGTGGCGGCGCCGGTTCCCGCTCGCCGTCGCCCTGACGGTGGCGATCGCCTCGCCCGCGTCGGCGCTCGCCACCGGCGCCGCGCTTCTGGCGCTGGGCTCGATCGCCACGCGTCGCCGTCCGGTGGAGATCGGGGTCGTCGGGCTGGCCAACGTGACCGCGTCACAGTTCGCCGTCGGGCTCTACCCGCTCCAGAGCCCGCCCGGCTCGTTGTGGTTCCAGATCGCCTTCCCGGCACTGACCGCGGGCATCGCGGTGGCCGTGGGCATGGCCGTCGGCGCGCGGCGGGTCGAGGTGCGGTCCTTGCGGGAGCGGGCGGAGAGCGCGGAACGGGAACAGACCGCGCGAGCGGCGCAGGCCCGGGCCCTGGAGCGCAACCGGATCGCCCGCGAGATGCACGATGTGCTCGCGCACCGGATCTCCCTGGTCGCCATGCAGGCCGGAGTGCTGGACCACCGTGGCGACCTCACGGCGGAGGAGAACCGCGTGCTGGTCCGCGGCATCGCCGACGGCTCCCACCAAGCGCTGGAAGAACTACGGGATGTCCTCGGTGTGCTCCGGGCCGACCCGGGCCGCCCGGAACCACCACAACCCTCCCTCGAGCGCATCCCCGACCTGGTGGCCGACGCCCGCGCATCCGGACTGGACGTCACCCTCACCACCACCGTGACGGGAACACCGTCCGACGCCGTCGGACGCACCTGCTACCGGATCGTCCAGGAAGGACTGACCAACGCCGCCAAACACGCCCCGGGCGCACCTGTGCACATCACCCTCGAGGGAACGGCGGGCGGCAGACTCGACGTCAGCGTCCACAACTCGCCCGCCACCACGAAATCCGCACAGCCGCCGGCATCGGGATACGGTCTGCTCGGCCTCACCGAACGCGTCACCCTCGCCGGCGGAGAACTCGACCACCACCCCACGCCGGACGACGGATACCTCCTCACCGCACACCTACCCTGGCCGAAACCGCCCCACGAGAAGAGGACATGAGTGGACAGCCAGCGGGAGCCGGTGCGTGTCGTCATCGTCGACGACGAACAGCTGGTGCGCATGGCGCTGCGGCTCGTCATCGACGGCGAGCCGGACCTGACCGTCGTCGCGGAGGCGGCCGACGGGGACGCCGCGATCACCGTGGTGGACGAGCAGCGGCCGGACGTCGTGCTGATGGACGTGCGGATGCCGGGCCGTGACGGGCTCAGCACGACCCGGGAACTCCTGACCCGGCCGGCGCCGCCGCGGGTGCTCATGCTGACCACCTTCGACTCCGACGACCTGGTGCTCGGCGCACTGCGCGCCGGGGCACTCGGGTTCGTCCTCAAGGACACCCAACCGCCGCGGATCCTCGACGCGGTGCGGTCCGTCGCGGACGGCAACCCCGTGCTGTCCCCAGCGGCCACGGCACGGGTGATCGCCGCGGCCACCGGCCCCCAGTCCGCTCACGCCCGGGGCTCATCCCGCGACGCCGCGCGGAAACAGCTGTCCACACTGACCGAACGAGAACTCCAAACCGCTCGGGCCATCGCGGACGGACTGGGCAACCCGGCGATCGCCCAGCGGCTGCGCATCAGCGTCGCGACCGTCAAGGCACACACCAGCAGCCTGTTCGCCAAGCTGGCGGTCGAGAACCGGGTACAGATCGCACTCCTGGTCCGCGACGCGGAGGAGTGACCCGGTCCCCCGGCGGTGCGGCACCCACCGGGGGACGGCGCACGGTCAGTGCGGGTGGGCCGGGGTGAATTCGACCGGGAGGGCGGCCACGCCGCGCATCATCAGGGTGACGCGCCATTCGAGGTCGTCCGCGGGAACGGAGAGGGTGACGTCCGGGAGGCGGTCGAGGAGGACCTCGATGGCGGCCGTGGCGATGACCTCGGCGATCTCGCGGGCGGCCGGGGGGCAGCCGTGTTTGCCGTGGCTGAAGGACATATGGGCCTGGTTGCCGCCCACGCCGGAGTGGAAGTCCGGGCGGACGTCGGGATCGGCGTTGGCGGCGGCGAGGCCCAGCATCAGGCAGTCGCCCTTCCGGATGCGGCGGCCGCCGAGCATGGTGTCCTCGGCGGCCCAGCGGCCGATCCAGAACGGGACCGGGGTGTCCTCCCACAGCACCTCGTTGAGCGCCTGGCCGACGCTGCGGCGGCCGCCGGAGAGGGTGAGGGCGAACCGCTCGTCCGTCAGCATCAGCCGGAGGGCGTTGCCGATCAGGTCGCTGGTGGGCTGCTGGACGGCGTAGATGGAGCCGAGCAGGTCGTTGATGATCTCGTCGTCGGTGAGCCCGGCCGGGTGGGACACCAGATGGGCGGCGATGTTGACCTGGTCGGGGTTCTCCCGGACGCGCTTGATCAGCGCCTCCATCCGGGTCTGCATCTTCTGCAGGGCGATGGGGGCGTCGTTCCCGGTGAGGTGGAGCGAATCGTCCTGGACGGCGGCGGCTTCGGTGTCGTCCAGGCCGTAGAGCCGGGTCACCACCCGCAGCGGGATCTGGCTGGCGTACTCGGCCACCAGATCGGCCCGGCCGCTGCCCGCGAAGGTGTCGATCAGCTGGTCGGCGACGCGCTCGCAGCCCGCGCGCAGCTCGAACTGGTCCACCGACGCCAGGCCGTCGCAGATCGCCTCGGACCGCCGCTGGTGGTCGGCGCCCTCGCTGAACAGCATGGTCGGGCGGTAGCCCACGAAGGTGGTCAGCTCCCAGTCGGGCGGCACCAGGTGCCAGGAGTGCCAACGGCGGGAGTCACGGGCGAACAGATTGGGATCGGTGGTGACCCGGACCACCTCGCGGTAGCCCAGCACCGTCCAGACGGGGATCTTCCCGTCCAGCAGGATGGGCACGACCGGGCCGTGGTCCCGGCGCAGCTCGCGGTAGAGCTCCATCGGCTCGTCCCGGAACCGCTGGTAGTCCAGCGGCACCGATCCGGGGGGCACCACCCCGTCGGGCGGCGCGGCGGCCGAGGGGAAGACGGGCTCGGGCGGGGCGTCCAG
>NZ_JAEEAP010000230.1 GCF_016103465.1 Streptomyces sabulosicollis | reverse complement strand
CGTGCAGGGAGAGCACCGCGCCGTCCACCAGCGGCGGCTCGCCGAGCGCACAGCGCTGCGGGTCCAGCCGCTCGCCCCCCGCGTACAGCACCACCGTGCCGCCGCCACCGCTGCCGCCCCCCGCCTCGTAACCGGCCGCGGCCACCGCGTCGGCCAGCCCGCCGGCCACCGCGGCGAGGGCCGTGCCGACGGGGGCGGTCACCAGGACGTCCACCGCGGCCGTAAGGGCGTGCGGTCCGGACGCGGGCGCAGGATGGTGGCCGGAACGGCCCGGGTGGGCGCTGCGCGGCCCGAGGACGGTCAGCCGAATCTGCATCGCCGTCAACGGTCCCTTCTGTCCGGGGGGCCGGGCAGGGGTGCCGATCCCCACCACCGCCCCCAGGCCCTTCGGCACGTACAGGTCCGTACGGGGTCGTACGGGTCACGGAGCGTGAGCCTCCCGGCGCTCGGCGCTTCCGTGCTGCCTGCATCCTCGCACCTGCCACCGACACTTCGCCCGCCGCCCGGCGCTACATGATCTTGATTGGTCGGCTAGTCGGCCGAAACTGGCTGATTGCGACCGGAACGGCTGCCCTTCAGGTGCCCGCACGTCGCCCGCATGTCCCCCGGACGCCACTCGCACGTCCTCCGCGCGGGACCCGGACGTCGTCCGCACGGCCCCGCACAGCGTCCCGTCGCACCCCGCCGACCACGTTTGAGCGGCGATTGAGCGGTCACCGAGCGGTCACCGAGCGACCCGGACCACCGTTGGCAACCATCCGCCCGGATCACACGTCTTCCCCCGCGCCGGACCCTCGTGTGGTGATCGGATAGGGCTCACCGTGCGTCGCCATTACAGTGGGGCGGACGAGCATCACAAGACGAGCACCAGAGCAGACCCACACAGCAGACCATCCAGCAGACCATCGCAGTCCACCGATGTAAGACCACGATCAGGGAGCGCATGACGTGCGGCCGGTAGGCAGCAAATACCTGCTCGAGGAGCCGCTCGGGCGCGGAGCCACGGGCACCGTCTGGCGAGCCCGCCAGCGGGAGACGGCGGGGGCCGAGGCGGCCGTGGCCGGGCAGCCCGGCGAGACCGTCGCGATCAAGGTCCTCAAGGAGGAGCTCGCGAACGACGCGGAGATCGTCATGCGCTTTCTTCGCGAGCGCTCGGTGCTGCTCAGGCTCACCCACCCCAACATCGTCCGCACCCGCGACCTGGTGGTCGAGGGTGATCTGCTGGCCCTGGTCATGGACCTGATCGACGGCCCGGACCTGCACAACTACCTGCGCGCCAACGGCCCGTTCACCCCCGTGGCCGCCTCCCTCCTCACCGCCCAGATCGCCGACGCGCTCGCCGCCAGCCACGCCGACGGCGTGGTGCACCGCGACCTCAAGCCCGCCAACGTGCTGCTCGCGGGCACCGGCGAGGGCGAGGAGATGCACCCGATGCTGACCGACTTCGGCATCGCGCGCCTCGCCGACTCGCCCGGCCTCACCCGCACCCAGGAGTTCGTCGGCACCCCCGCCTATGTGGCGCCGGAGTCCGCCGAGGGCCGTCCGCAGACCTCCGCGGTGGATATCTACGGCGCGGGCATCATGCTCTACGAACTGGTCACCGGCCGTCCGCCGTTCGCCGGGAACACCGCACTCGAGGTGCTCCACCGCCACCTGAGCGAGGAGCCGCGCCGCCCCTCGACCGTGCCCGAGCCGCTGTGGACCGTCATAGAGCGCTGTCTGAGCAAGCGGCCCGAGGAGCGCCCCAGCGCCGAGAACCTGGCCCGGGCGCTGCGCGTGGTCGCCGCCGGTGTCGGGGTGCACGCCTCGGCCGCGCAGGCGGAGGCGGCGCTCGGCGTGGCCGCGCTGCTCGCCCCGGACCCGGCGCCCGCCCCGGTCCCGGACACCGCGCCAGCGGGCTCGGCCGACCCGACCCAGGTGCTCCCCACGAACGCGCCGGGCGGCGCCCCCTCGTACGACCCGGCCGCGCCCACCAATGTGATGCCCACCACAGGGGCGAACGCCGGGGCCAACGCCGACCCCACCCAGGTGCTGCCGAGCGGCTCCGGACCGGCCGGAGGCGCCGATCCGACGCGCGCCATGCCGCCCGTGCCGCCCGGTGGACCCGGTGGGCCCGGTGGGCCCGGCCAGGACGATCCGCACCCCTGGCAGAACCAGCTGCGCGCGGCCCGCGACCGCAATGAGCAGACCCAGGTCCAGTACCTCGACCCGAGCGAGGACCCGCTGCGCCGCCGCCCCCACCGGCAGGCGCCGCAGCAGCAGTACCAGCAGCAGTACCAGCAGCCGCAGCAGTACCAGCAGCCCCAGCAGCCGCCCCAGCGCCGGCGGGACCGCCAGCAGCCGCCGCCGTACGCCCAGCAGCAGCCGCAGCAGTACGCCCCGGCGCCGCACCACCCCCAGCAGCCCCAGCCGCAGCGCTACGCCCCGCCGCCGCAGCAGCCGGAGCCGCGCCGCGAGCCCCGGCAGCGGAGCTCCAACCCCAACCGGATGAAGATCCCGGGCCTGGGGTGTCTCAAGGGCTGTCTGTTCGTGATCGTGGTCCTGGTCATCGGCTCCTGGCTGGTCTGGGAGCTGAGCCCGCTCAAGGACTGGATCGCCGACGGCAAGGGCTACTGGGACGCGGTCTCGGGCTGGGCCAAGGACATCGGCAAGTGGATCGAGGACCTGGGCGGGCCGAGCGGCCCCGGCAGCTGATCCGGCCCGGGGCCCCGCCACGGGCCCGGGGCCCCGACCCGGACGGGCCCGGGGTCCCGCTACGGACGGGCCCGATCCGGGCCCGATCCGGGCCGGTCTCCGGCCCGTCCACGCCTCCGTATCTCCGCCCCGTACCTCCGCCACCACACCTCCCACTCCGGTGATTTGTCGACATCCGAAGGGTGTTTTCCGCCGCAGAAGTGACAGTTGGCGTTGTCTGGTGCACCCAACGCGCCAGTAGCCGCGTAGCTTTGTCGCCAACGTGCCCCCCTTGTTCGTGAGGATTCGGAGCAGTCTTGTCACGGAAGATCGGCAGTCGGTACACCGCGCATCAGCTCCTGGGGCGCGGCAGCGCCGGCGCGGTGTGGCTGGGCGACGGGCCCGAGGGACCCGTCGCCATCAAGCTCCTGCGTGAGGACCTCTCCTCCGACCAGGAGCTCGTGGAGCGCTTCGTCCAGGAGCGCACCGCACTGCTCGGCCTCGACCACCCCCGGGTGGTCGGGGTGCGCGACCTGGTGGTCGACGGCAACGACCTCGCGCTGGTCATGGACCTGATCCGCGGCACGGATCTGCGCACCCGCCTCGACCGCGAGCGCCGGCTCGCCCCCGAGGCCGCCGTCGCGATCGCGGCGGACGTCGCCGACGCGCTGGCGGCCGCGCACGCCGCCGGGGTCGTCCACCGCGACGTCAAGCCGGAGAACGTGCTGCTGGACATGCAGGGCCCGCTCGGTCCCGGCGGCGCCCACCCCGCCCTGCTCACCGACTTCGGCATCGCCCGGCTGGTCGACGAGCCGACCCCGATCCGCGCCCAGCCGGCCCGCGACCGGCAGTCCTCCCAGGGCCGTTCGCCGAACCCGCGCAGTGTGATCGGCACCCCGGACTATCTCGCCCCCGAGATCGTCGAGGGGCTGCCGCCCCGGGCCAGCGTGGACGTCTACGCCCTGGCGACGGTCCTCTACGAGATGCTGGCGGGCTTCACGCCCTTCGGCGGCGGCCACCCGGGAGCGATCCTGCGCCGCCATGTGACCGAGACCGTGGCCCCGCTGCCCGGGATCCCCGACGAGCTGTGGCAGCTGCTCCTGCAGTGCCTGGCCAAGGCGCCCGCCTCCCGGCTGCGCGCCTCCGAGCTGGCGGCCCGGCTGCGCGAGCTGCTGCCCGGCCTGGCCGGATATCCGCCGCTGGACATCGACGAGCCCGACGAGCAGCAGGAGGGCGGCGAGCGGGAGGGGGCGGAGGCCGAGACCCCGCACCGCGGCGTCTCCGTCCCCGCCTCCGGACCCGCGCCGCACACGCCCCCGCGGCGGCGCGGCGCGGTGCCGCTGGTCCCCGGCGCGGTGCCGGACTCCAGCCGGGAGACCCACACCAGCATGCGGGTGCCCAGCGCGGACGAGCTCGCGGGCGGCGCCCACGGCACCGCGCGCGCCCCCCGGGTGCACGGCCAGCGCCGGGCGGGCTCGGCCCGTAACCCCGCGGTCGCGGGCGCGCTGCGCCGCCGCCGGCTGAAGGTGGCCGCGGTCACCCTGGCCGCGCTGGTCGCGGTGGGGCTCGGCGGATGGCTGGTGGCGAGCGGCGACGACGGCGGTGACCCGCCCAAGGGCGGCGAGCACTCCGCCTCCCAGGACCCCGGTACGCCATGACCGGGGACGGTCAGTCTTCCGCAGCGGTTACGCTGGTGCCGTGGCAGTCGTCGATGTATCCGAAGAGCTGAAGTCCCTCTCCTCGACCATGGGGTCGATCGAGGCCGTCCTGGACCTCGACAAGATGAGGGCCGACATCGCCGTGCTCGAGGAGCAGGCGGCGGCCCCGTCCCTGTGGGACGACCCGGAGAACGCGCAGAAGGTCACCAGCAAGCTCTCCTATCTCCAGGGGCAGCTGCGCCGGGCCGAGGAGCTGCGCGGCCGGATCGACGATCTCGAGGTGCTGTTCGAGCTGGCCTCCGACGAGGGCGACGAGGACGCGCGCGCCGAGGCCGAGACCGAGCTGGAGGCCGTGCGCAAGGCCGTCGACGAGATGGAGGTGCGCACCCTCCTGTCCGGCGAGTACGACTCCCGCGAGGCGGTCGTGAACATCCGCGCCGAGGCGGGCGGGGTGGACGCCGCCGACTTCGCCGAGCAGCTCCAGCGGATGTATCTGCGCTGGGCCGAGCGCCACGGCTACAAGACGGAGGTCTACGAGACGTCGTACGCGGAGGAGGCCGGCATCAAGTCGACCACCTTCGCCGTCCAGACCCCGTACGCCTACGGGACGCTCTCGGTCGAGCAGGGCACCCACCGCCTGGTGCGGATCTCGCCGTTCGACAACCAGGGCCGCCGCCAGACCTCCTTCGCGGGCGTCGAGGTGCTGCCGGTCGTCGAGCAGACCGACCACATCGAGATCGACGAGTCCGAGCTGCGGGTGGATGTCTACCGCTCCTCGGGCCCCGGCGGCCAGGGCGTCAACACCACCGACTCCGCGGTGCGGTTGACCCACATCCCCACCGGCATCGTCGTGTCCTGTCAGAACGAGCGCTCGCAGATCCAGAACAAGGCCACCGCGATGAACGTCCTCCAGGCCAAGCTGCTCGAGCGGCGCCGCCAGGAGGAGCAGGCCAAGATGGACGCGCTCAAGGGCGACGGCGGCAATTCCTGGGGCAACCAGATGCGTTCGTACGTCCTGCACCCGTACCAGATGGTCAAGGACCTGCGCACCGAATTCGAGGTCGGCAATCCGCAGGCGGTGCTCGACGGTGAGCTGGACGGTTTCCTCGAAGCGGGGATCCGCTGGCGCAAGCAGCAGGAGCAGGCGAAGTAACCTTCCGGCTCGCCCCAACGGGCCGCGCGCACCGCGTTTTTGGTCACAGTCGTGTACCCATGCACGCGGCAAGCAGTTCCATAGCGGACATCTCGCATGCAATGGCCTTGACGGTGGTTTGAAAACTGGGAAGGCTGACGCGCGGCATGCGTATGACTGGGGCGCGTGTGAACGGGGGCCGGCGGATCGCCTCAGAGGGATAGGGGCCCGCGGAGTCTGGGAACCCCGAGCCGTTGCCCCGTGCATAGCTGCTCCATTGACGAGTACAGCTACTGGGGGTAGCAGGCAGATGACGAAGAAGACGCGGCTGCGCGTTGCGCGAATAGCGGCTGGTGCGGTGATCGCCGCCGGCGCGTCGCTCACCGCCGCCGGCGCCGCATCGGCCGTTGGCGTTGATGTCGGTATCGGTGGCGTGAACGTTTCCGCGAACGCGGACGAGAAGGGTCTGGACGTCGGCGTCGGCATCGGCAACGGTCACGGCAAGCCGACCGACGAGCCCACCGACGAGCCGACCTCGATCCCGACGGGCGAGCCCACCGACGAGCCGACCCAGCCGCCCACGGACGAGCCGACCCAGCCGCCCACGGACGAGCCCACTCAGCCGCCCACGGACGAGCCGACCGGCGAGCCGACGGATGAGCCGACCGGGCAGCCGACCGACGAGCCCACCGACGGCCCGACCGCCGAGCCGAGCACGCCCGGCCAGGGTGGCGGCGGCGGTGGCGACGACAGCACCTGCACGGTGGACCTCGACAGCACCAACTGCGACGACAACACCGGCACGGACAACGTCGGCTCCAAGCCGGTGGAGCAGGGCAAGGCCAAGGAGCAGCTGGCCGAGACCGGTGCCTCCGAGACCACGTTCCTGCTGGTCGGCGCCGCCACGATGATCGCCGGTGGTATCGGCTTCCGCTTCGTGCCGCGTCTGGTGAACCGCAACAACGTGGCCTGATCCACACGCGCCTCACGCACGGTAAGGGGCCCGGAGCGCTGCAGAGCTCCGGGCCCCTTGTGCGTGTCTCGGGCCCCTGGTGCGTTCAGGGGCGCCCGGTCCGGCGTATCGCCTCGTAACGCTCCGTTACGCCGTCGCCATCTCATGGGCGAGCACGGCCACCGCGATGAGCGCCACCAGGAGCGCTATCAGTGCGGCCGGGGTCAGCCCGCCGAACATGCCCTCCTGCTGGAGGCGCTCCCTGCTGGCCCGGCAGACCGGGCAGCGGCCCTCGCTGACGGGGCTCGCGCAGTTGGCGCAGACGAGCCTGTCGTACGTCATGCGCTTTCTCCTCCCGCGCGGCGGTGCCGCAGTAGACACGGGGCCAACGCTCAGGGCAATGGGTTGGTTCCCCTTCCACTGTGCCAGCTTCCGTCCGGTTCGGCGCGCCCCGCACGATTCCGTGCCGCATCCGTACCGGTTTCGTGGCCGTTTCAGCCGCCCCGACAGGCGGTTTGTCAACCGTTTGACCCCAATAGTGCAGTGAAGAAATCCACCCGCGCCGGACGGCGGACTGCGCGCCCCTGCGCGCTTCGCGTATGGTCACGCTCACCGACGGGAGCCGCTTCGGCTGCAGCCCGTACCGCTACCCAGGTCGACCGTGGTGCTCCAGTGATCCGATTCGACAACGTATCCAAGACCTACCCCAAGCAGAACCGTCCCGCACTCCGGGATGTCTCGCTCGAGATCGAGAAGGGCGAGTTCGTCTTCCTGGTGGGCTCCTCGGGGTCGGGAAAGTCCACTTTCCTCCGGCTGCTGCTCCGCGAGGAGCGGGCCAGCCATGGCGCGGTCCATGTGCTGGGCAAGGACCTCGCGCGGCTGTCCAACTGGAAGGTGCCGCAGATGCGCCGCCAGTTGGGGACCGTCTTCCAGGATTTCCGGCTGCTCCCCAACAAGACGGTCGGGGAGAATGTCGCCTTCGCGCTCGAGGTGATCGGCAAGCCGCGCGGCGCCATTCGGAAAACCGTTCCCGAGGTGCTCGATCTCGTGGGGCTTGGCGGAAAAGACGACCGTATGCCCGGCGAGCTCTCCGGTGGTGAACAGCAGCGGGTGGCCATCGCCCGCGCGTTCGTCAACCGCCCGATGCTGCTGATCGCCGACGAGCCGACCGGAAACCTGGACCCGCAGACCTCCGTCGGCATCATGAAGCTGCTGGACCGGATCAACCGGACCGGTACCACGGTCGTCATGGCCACCCACGACCAGCAGATCGTGGACCAGATGCGCAAGCGCGTGATCGAACTTGAGAAGGGCCGGCTCGTCCGCGACCAGTCCCGCGGCGTCTACGGCTACCAGCACTGAAAGGACGCCATGCGCGCCCAGTTCGTCCTGTCGGAGATCGGCGTCGGTCTCCGCCGCAATCTCACGATGACCTTCGCGGTCATCGTCTCCGTGGCCCTCTCGCTCGCCCTGTTCGGCGGGTCCCTGCTCATGCGCGAGCAGGTGAGCACGATGAAGGGCTACTGGTACGACAAGGTCAACGTCTCGATCTTCCTCTGCAACAAGAACGACAAGGAGACCTCGGCCAACTGCGCCAAGGGCGCGGTCACCGAGGCGCAGAAGCAGGAGATCGAGTCCGAGCTCAAGCAGATGAACATCGTCGAGTCGGTGCACTTCGAGACCAGCGAGGAGGCGTACAAGCACTACAAGGAGCAGTTCGGCGACTCGCCGCTGGCCGACTCCCTGACCCCGGACCAGATGCAGGAGTCCTTCCGCATCAAGCTGAAGGACCCCGAGCGCTACGACGTCATCTCCACGGCCTTCGCCGCCCGGCCCGGGGTGCAGGAGGTCCAGGACCAAAAGGCCCTGGTCGACGATCTGTTCAACCTGCTCAACGGCATGAACTTCGCGGCGCTCGGCGTGATGACGCTGATGCTGATCGTCGCGCTGATGCTGATCGTCAACACGGTGCGGGTGTCGGCGTTCAGCCGCCGCCGGGAGACCGGGATCATGCGGCTGGTCGGCGCCTCCAGCTTCTACATCCAGATGCCGTTCATCATGGAGGCCGCCATCGCGGGGCTGCTGGGCGCGGGCTTCGCCTGTGTACTCCTGGTGAGCGGGCAGTACTTCCTGGTCAACAACTGGCTGGTGGACAAGATCGATGTGATCAACTTCATCGGCTGGGACGCGGTGCTGGCGAAGCTGCCGCTGGTGCTGGCGATTGGCCTGCTCATGCCCGCTCTCGCGGCGTTCTTCGCGCTCCGCAAGTACCTCAAGGTGTGACATTCGCCTAGGGCGCCGTACCCGACAACCCCCGGTACGGCGCCTGTTGGTGCCCTACACTCACCGGCATGTCGGGCCCGTGTTTGTTCGTCCATCCCCGCCGCATTCGCCGTGGGGCCGCCCTGACATTGGTCTTCGTCAGCGTGCTCGCCACCGGGGCGGCCGTCGGCTCCTGGGGCGCCGAGCCCGGGTCGCGCCAGGACCCCGAAGCCGCCCGGATACCGGCCCGCGCCTACGTCGGCGCGGTCGAGAGCGACCGGGTCAAGGCGGCAGCGGCCGCGGCCCAGGAGGACGGGAAGTCCGGTTCCAAGGCCGCCCGGGAAGTGGTGAGCCGCAGCGGGGACCGGTGGGGCGCGGTCTACAGCGCCCGGGAGTACGAGGGCTTCCGCCAGACGCTCGACGGCCGTTACGTCGGCGTCGGGATCTCCGCCCGCCGGGACGCCCACGGGCGGATCGCGGTGGAGCGCGTCGAGCCCGGCAGCCCCGCCCAGAAGGCCGGGGTCCGGGCCGGTGACCGGCTGCGCACGGTCGACCACAAGACCGTGACCGGGCGGCCCGTCACCGAGGTCGTGGCCCTGCTGCGCGGCCCCGCCGACGGCCCTCCGGGGACCCGGGTGGAGCTCGGGCTGCGGCGCGGCGGCCACGAGTGGACGCAAGAGCTCCGCCGGGCCCGGCTGACCACGGACCCGGTGACCGTCGACCGGCTCAGCGGTTACGACGACCACAGACCCGGCGCCGTCCGGATCAAGGTCGACTCGTTCACCAAGGGCACCGGGGAGCGGATCCGCCGCGCGGTGCGCTCCGCCCCCCGGGGCGACGGCATCCTGCTCGATCTGCGGGGCAACTCCGGCGGGCTGGTCTCCGAGGCCGTCACCGCCGCCTCCTCCTTCCTCGACGGTGGCCTGGTCGCCACCTATGACGTCCGTGGTGAGCAGCGAGTTCTCGACGCGCGGCCGGGCGGCGACACCGAAAGCCCGCTGGTGGTGCTGGTCGACGGCGGCACCATGAGCGCCGCCGAGCTGCTCACCGGCGCCCTCCAGGACCGTGGCCGCGCCGTGGTCGTGGGCTCCCGGACCTTCGGCAAGGGCTCGGTGCAGATGCCGAGCGAACTGCCCGACGGCTCGGTGGCCGAGCTGACCGTCGGCCACTACCGGACCCCGGCCGGGCGTAACGTCGACGGCGAGGGCATCGACCCGGACCTGACGGTCAAGGGCGACGACGGCCCCTCGGCGGAGGCGCGGGCGCGCACGGTATTGAGTGGCCTCGGGGGCGGGTCCTAGTGCGAGAATGGCCTGACCATGGCTAAAGAGACGGGTCGCAAGCTGATCGCGCAGAACAAGAAGGCGCGGCACGACTATCACATCCTGGACACCTACGAGTGCGGTCTGGTGCTGACCGGAACCGAGGTGAAGTCGCTGCGCCAGGGGCGCGCCTCGCTCGCGGACGGCTTCGCCCAGATCGACGGCGGCGAGGCATGGCTGCACAACGTGCACATCCCCGAGTACAGCCAGGGCACCTGGACCAACCACTCGGCGCGCCGCCGGCGCAAGCTGCTGCTGCACCGGGCGGAGATCGACAAGCTGATCGGCAAGACCCAGGAGACGGGGCACACCCTGGTGCCGCTCGCCCTGTACTTCAGGGACGGCCGGGCCAAGGTCGAGGTCGCGCTGGCCAAGGGCAAGAAGGAGTACGACAAGCGCCAGACCCTGCGGGAGAAGCAGGACCGCCGGGAGGCCGAGCGGGCGATGTCGGCGGCGCGGCGGCGGCAGCGGGCCTGACCAGCCGGAAAGCGCGCTCTGGGCGACCTGGGCGACGCTCCGGGTGACGCTCCGGGCGACGGGAATGATGTGGCCTTGTCGCGCGTTGTTCACCTATGATGGCTGTGCGCCCCACCGAGGGCGTGGCACCACCTTTGAAAACACCACATGGGGATGATCGGTTTCGACAGCGGCTGTCGAAGCAGGGGAAGCGAGCCGAGGAAGCGGCAATGATCTCGTTAACCATATGTCGCAACCAATAATCGCCAACACCAAGCGCGATTCCTTCGCCCTCGCTGCCTAAGTAGCGACTTTGCGAAGTGTCAGCCCGGGGCTGTTCCCGACCCGGATCCTGGCATCGACTAGGGAACTAAACCACTAGACCCGGTCACGGGGTGTAGTGGGAAATCAAACAGTGACTGAGCCCGTCGGAGACTTGTCCGCGTGATCTCCGGGGCCGAGAAAAGCACAGCGGACTGCGCTCGGAGAAGCCCTGATTCCGCACCGTTGGACGCGGGTTCGATTCCCGCCATCTCCACTCATCCCATGTACGACGAAGGGCCCCGCCACCACGGCGGGGCCCTTCGTCGTGTTCCGGCGCTCATCGATCGGTGCTCAGCCGAGCCGGTGTTCCCAGCGCAGTGCGGGCCGGTCGTCGATCCAGTACGTGTGCGAGCGGGGGGTGACGCGGAGCCGCACGGTGCCGATGCCAGGACGTTCGGCGTCCTGCCAGGCGAGGAGTGTCCGCTCGATGTCGTCCCACAGCGCCACCGGACCGCCTTGCCGGACGGTCCACCCGGAGCCGTTCTCGGTGAACGCGGCGAAGGATTCACGGTCGGCATCGAAGAGGTAGAGCTGCCGGTGGCCATCGCTTCGGCTGGCGCGTACGAGCTGGGCGCCGGGCGCGGCGAGCTGGGCGAGGAAGGCGGGCATCCACTCCTCCAGCAGGGTCGGCTCCACCTTCGCCTCGCGCTCGCTGTCGGCGTAGGCGGTGCGCGCCGACAGGTCGCCGGCGAGCGGCACGACGGCCTGGGAACGGGCCTGCATGAACGACGACTCCCCGATGATCCGCCCTACGGCTGTGCCGAGTGGCATCTCCGCCGCCGTGGGGTACGGGCCGAGTCGGCGCAGGCCCCACGGGCGGACCGGGGCGAGCCGGTCCGGGGCGGGCCGGTCCGGAGTGGCGCACTCCGCCCAGACCCCCTTGCCCCACGGCTTGGAATCGATGCCCCAGCGGCAGGCGACGGCTTCCACCACGGTCATGCCGCGCCCGGACTCGGCGGTTTCGCTCGCCTGGACGACGCGCGGGACGGCGCGGGACCGGTCGAACGTGGAAATGCGCACGAGGTTGTCGCCGGGGCGTTCGACCTTGAGGCGGAAGCAGCCGCGCTGCTCGGGGTCGGGGATGCGGTGGGCGGCTGCTCACTCAGGAGGCGGCCGATTTGGATGTGGACCGATCCTCGACCGGGGCGGTGCGTACGACGCTGCTGCTGACGGCCGCGTACACAGCGGCCACCAGCAGGGACCGCGCCACGGCGCTGGGCCTGCTGGACGAGGCTCAGGAGGAGACAGAGCGACGCCAAGCGGTGCCGGGGCTGTTCACCGTGGACGTCAGCCAGACGCAGGTGGACGTGTACCGGATCGGCGTGCTCAACGCACTCGGCACGCCTGACGAGGGCGTGAAGGTCGCCGCACGGCTGAACATCGACCGCATGCCGACGGCGGAGCGCCGCGCCCGCGCTTGGACGGATACGGCCCGCATGTGGCACGCCCTCGGCGACCATCCGCAGACCTTCGCGGCGCTCCGCAAGGTGGAGCAGGAGGCGCCGCAGGAAGCGCGGCGTCCTGCACTGCGTGCCCTGACGGCGGACCTGTTGTACCTGCCCGCCCGCGTACCGGGCGTGCGGGAGTTCGCGGCCCGCACCGGGGCCCTGGCTGGCTGACGCGGTGGATGGCAACCTGAGCTTCGTTCGGATCGGTGATGTGGAGCCCGTGGGGGATGACCTGGTGGGCATCTACAAGGAGTGCTGGGCGCACAAGCTTCATCTGCCGCACTACGCACCGGAGACCTTCGGGGAGCGGCTGCGGCGGCATGCCGCCGAACCGGGGTGGGAGGCCGTGGTGGCGTACGACTCCGGTGAGCCCATCGGCTACATCTACGCCAACCAGCTCACCGGAGCGGACGACCGCTGGTGGCGCCGCACCCGCCCGGAGCCCGAGCCGACCGTTGCGGGGGCTTCCACGGTCGCGGTGAAGGAGATGATGGTCCGCCAGCGGTGGCGCAGGCAGGGGATCGCCCGTGGGCTGCACGATGTCCTGCTGGCCGGGCGGCCCGAGTCGCAAGCCTCGTTGATGGTCAACCCCCTGAACCAGGACGGGAAGGTGCAGGCGCTCTACGGGGCGTGGGGGTACCGGGCGGTGGGCACCGCCCAGTCCTCGCCGGAGGCGCCTGTTCTTACGGTGATGGTCAGCCGATGTCCAGGACCGCCTTGCCGTGGAGGCGGCGGTCCAGGAGGGCGGTGACGGCCTCCTCGGCGCGGTCCCAGCCGCCGCGCCAGGTGATCTGGGGGTCGAGGTCGCCCGTCGCGACGCGCTCCGCGAGCCAGCCGAGGTCCGCGCCGATGTCGGGGCGGTCCAGCAGGTAGAAGGTGACGATCGAGCGGTTGTGGCGGCCCTCGTTGCCGTAGAGGGCGCCGAACGGGAAGGTCTCGGGCTGCCCCGTCACATGGCCGACGGCCACCAGGGTGCCGTGCGCGGCGAGCTTGTCGTACGCGGCCACCAGCTGCGGTCCGCCGACGTTGTCGATCACTCCGTGCACCGGCTCGTCGATCTCCGCCGGGTCCCTGACCACCTGGTGGGCGCCCAGTGTCCGCAGGCCGTCGCCGTGGGCGTCCGGATCGCCGGTGGAGGCGATGACATGGGCGCCGCCGAGCCGGGCGAGCTGGACGGCGTAGCGGCCGACGCCGCCGGTGGCGCCCGTGACCAGGATGCGCCGGCCGAGGGTGTCGCCGATCCGGCGCAGCGCGCGCAGGGCGCTGCCGCCCGCGACCGGGATGGTGCTGATCGCGCCGGGGTCGGCATCGGCGGGCGGGACGCCGAGCATTGCGGTGTCCACCGCGCGCAGCTCCGCCCAGCCGCCGTCCGCGCCCAGGGTGACGACGGGGGTTCCGGCGGCCGGTCCGGAGCCGTCGGCGGCCGCGCGCTCGACCACCCCGGCGGCGTCCCAGCCCAGCACGGTGCCGTCGGGGGCGTCGGTCCGGTGGGCGACCTCGCCGTAGTTGAGGGAGGTGGCGGTCACCCGGACCAGCGCCTGGTG
>NZ_JAEEAP010000022.1 GCF_016103465.1 Streptomyces sabulosicollis | reverse complement strand
CCCGGCACCCCGGCCACCCCGGACGCCGCCCCCGGCACCGACAACGGCACCGACACCGACACCGACACCGACACCGGCACCGGCAACAGCACCGGCACCGGCACCGGCACCGACGACGACCCAGGAGGCACCGCATGAACGACGTCCTCGACGTCGCGCTGCGACTGCTCGCCCTCCTGCTCGCCTTCCTCGTGCTGCCCCTGGTCGTGGGGCAGACCGAGCACAAGGTCATGGCCCATATGCAGGGCCGCCTCGGGCCGATGTACGCGGGCGGCTTCCACGGATGGGCCCAGCTGGTCGCGGACGGGGTGAAGTTCGCGCAGAAGGAAGACGTCGTACCGGCCGGGGCCGACCGGCGGATCTTCCAGCTCGCGCCCGCCGTCGCCCTGCTGCCGTACCTCCTCGTCCTCGTCGCGATCCCGATCGGCCCCGCCGAGGGCGCGGTCGGCCAGGTCCTGGACGCGGGCATCTTCTTCGTGCTCGCCGTGATGGGCGTCGGGGTGCTGGGTTCGCTGATGGCGGGCTGGGCCTCGGCGAACAAGTTCTCCCTCCTCGGCGGCCTGCGCACGGCCGCCCAGCTCATGGCGTACGAGCTGCCGATGCTGCTCACCGCCGCCTCCGTGGCGATGGCGGCGGGCACGGTCTCGCTGCCCGGCATCCTCGACGCGTTCGAGTGGTGGTGGGTGCCGTGGCAGATCGTCGGCGGGGTGGTGTTCTTCACCGCCGGGCTCGCCGAGCTCCAGCGCCCGCCGTTCGACGCGCCGATCGCCGACTCCGAGATCATCTTCGGTGCGTACACCGAGTACACGGGCTTGCGGTTCGCGCTCTTCCTGCTCGCCGAGTACGCGGGCATCGTCGTCCTGTGCGGGCTGACCACCGTGCTCTTCCTCGGTGGCTGGCACGGTCCGTTCGCCGACGGCCTCGGCTGGCTGTGGACGCTGCTGAAGACGGCCGTCCTCGCCTTCGTCGTGATCTGGCTGCGGGTCAGCTATCCGCGGCTGCGCGAGGACCAGCTGCAGCGGTTCGCCTGGACCTGCCTCATTCCGCTCTCACTGGCCCAGATCGCCCTCACCGGCGTCGTCAAGGTGGTGATCTCCTGATGGGCATCCCCGGATCCGGCCTGGCCAAGGGCCTGGCCGTCACCCTCCGCACGATGACCCGGAAGTCGCACACCGCGCAGTATCCGGACGCGCAGCCCGAGCTGCCGCCCCGCACCCGCGGGGTGATCGGGCTGTTCGAGGAGAACTGCACGGTCTGCATGCTGTGCGCCCGCGAATGCCCGGACTGGTGCATCTATATCGACTCGCACAAGGAGACCGTTCCCCCGGCCGCCCCGGGCGGGCGCGAGCGCAGCCGCAATGTGCTGGACCGGTTCGCGATCGACTTCGCGCTGTGCATGTACTGCGGTATCTGCATCGAGGTGTGTCCTTTCGACGCGCTCTTCTGGTCGCCGGAGTTCGAGTACGCGGAGGAGGACATCCGCGATCTCACCCATGAGCGGGACAAGCTCCGCGAGTGGATGTGGACGGTGCCCGCGCCGCCCGCGCTCGATCCGCGCGCGGAGGAGCCCAAGGAGCTCGCCGCCGCCCGTAAGGCCGCCGACAAGCTCGCCGCCGCCGAGGCAGCGCAGGCCGCCGAGGCGGCGCAGGCCCAGAACGGGCGCGGATCCGAGGGAGACGAAGACGGGAACGGGAACAGGACCGGGAACGGAGCCGCCTCGTGAGCCCTGCGGTCCACTTGGCCGCCACCGGCCACGGGTTCCTGTCGCCGACCGGAGTCGAGATCGCCTTCCTGCTGGTGGGCATCGCGACCTTCGGCGCGGCCGTCGTCACCGTCACCACCAGGCAGCTGGTGCACGCCGCCCTGTGGCTGGTGGTGGCGCTCGGCGGCCTCGCCGTGGAGTACCTCCTGCTCACGGCGGAGTTCATCGCCTGGGTGCAGGTGCTGATCTACGTCGGGTCCGTCGTCGTCCTCCTCCTCTTCGGGCTGATGCTCACCAGGGCGCCCATCGGCCGCTCCCCGGACGCCGATTCGGGCAACCGCCCGGCCGCGCTCGCCGTGGCCGTGGCCGCCGCGGGCGTCCTGGTGTGGGTGGTCGTGGACGCCTTCCGGACCACCTGGATCGAGCTGGACAAGGGCGTGCAGGGCTCCACCGCCGTCTCCGGTGAGAGCCTCTTCCGCCACTGGGTGCTGCCGTTCGAGGCGCTGTCCGTGCTGCTCCTCGCCGCGCTCGTCGGCGCGATCGTCCTCTCCCGCAGACACGGCCACGACAGTGGCCGGGGCGCCGGCCACGGCAAGGAGAAGCGCTGATGCACCTCGCCTACCCCGCCGTGCTCGCCGTCCTCCTCTTCTGCACCGGTCTGTACGGCGTCCTCGCCCGCCGCAACGCGATCCTGGTGCTGATGTCGGTCGAGCTGATGCTCAACGCCGTCAACCTCAATCTCGTCGCCTTCGACGTCTGGCTCCGCGACACCCTGCACGCGGGCCAGGCGCTGACCCTCTTCACCATCGCCATCGCCGCCGCCGAGATCGGCATCGGCCTCGCCATCGTCCTGCTCGTGTATCGCAACCGCGGCACCTCCGACGTCGACCGGCTGCGGGACCTGGCCGACCCCCCGTCGGCCGGCCAGGACCCGATGGACGACAGCGTGGCAGCTCCCACTGACAACGCCGCCGACCAGGCACGACGCGCCCGGAGGCAGACCGCGTGACGACCACGACCGCCGCCGTTCTCGTCCCCCTCCTGCCGTTCCTCGGCGCCGCCGCCGGGCTTCTGCTCGGCCGCCGCGCCCCGGGTTTCGTCCGCCCCCTCGCGGTGCTGCCGACCCTCGCCGCGGCCGGGCTCGCCGTGCTCGTCGCCGTACGGCAGGGCGGGGGAGCGGGCGGCGGCACGGCCCCGCTCACCGCCGCGACCCGGCTCGCCGACACCGGCTCGGTCCCCGTCGACCTCGCCCTGCAGGTCGACGGCTTCGCCGCCCTGGTCGCGGTCCTCGTCGCCGTCGTCGCCTGCTGTGTGCAGATCTACTCGACCAGCTATCTGCGCGACGATCCCCGCTACCCCTCCTACGCCGCGCTCGTCTCCCTCTTCACCGCCGCGATGCTCCTCGTCGTCTACGCCGACGACCTGATCGTGCTGCTCGTCGGCTGGGAGATCATGGGCATCTGCTCGTACTTCCTGGTGGGCCACTACTGGGAGACCGCGGCGGCGCGGTCGGCGTCCCTCAAGGCGTTCCTGGTCACCAAGCTCGGCGACGTCCCGTTCCTGATCGGCATCTTCGCGCTCGCGGGCGACACCGGCACGTTCCGCATCAGTGAGATCCACACCCGGCTGACCTCCGAGACCGCCGGGATGCCGCTGGACCACCCCACGCTGATCGCGCTGCTGCTGCTGGCCGGGGTCGCGGGCAAGTCCGCGCAGTTCCCGCTGCACACCTGGCTGCCGGACGCGATGGCCGGCCCCACCCCGGTCTCCGCGCTCATCCACGCGGCCACCATGGTGGCCGCCGGTGTCTACGTGGTGGCCCGGCTGCTGCCCGTCTTCGCCTCCTCCGCCGCCGCGCTCGCCGTACTGGCCGCCATGGCGGCCGTGACGATGGTCGGCTCGGCGCTCGCCGCGCTCGCCCAGGACGACATCAAACGCGTCCTCGCCTACTCGACCGTCGGCCAACTCGGCTATATGACGGGCGCGCTGGCCGTCGACGACCGCGGCGCCGCCGTCTTCCACCTCATCACCCACGGCGCGTTCAAGGCGCTGCTGTTCCTCGGCGCGGGTGTGGTGATCCACGCCGCCGGCAGCAACTCCCTCGCCGCCATGTCCCGGATGAGCGGTCTCGCCCAGCGCATCCCGGACGCCTTCTGGACGATGACGGTCGCGCTGCTCGCGCTCGCCGCCATCCCGCCCTTCGCGGGCTTCTTCTCCAAGGAGGCCGTGCTCGGCGCGGCCGAGCACGCCGCCACCGGCCACACCTCGGGCGTCCCGGAGGGCGTCGGCTGGACCGTGCTCCTCGCCGGGCTCCTTACCGCGCTCCTGACCGCCGGATACGCGGCCCGGCTGTGGCTGCTCGCCTTCCGCGGCCAGGGCGAGCGCGCCCCGGACCACGGCAAGCAGCCGGTGGCCATGAACGTCGTCCTGTGGGTGCTGTTCCTCCCCACGGCCGCCCTGGGGCTCGCCTACGGCACGCTGCCCGACTGGTTCGACGGCGAGTCCCTCACCCCGACCCTCACCACGTCCGTCCTCGGCACCGGGCTGGCCCTCGTCGGCGCCCTCGTGATGTACGGCGCCTGGCGGCACAGCTCGGCGCGGGCCCGCCGGGTCCCGCTCGGCGCGGTGGCCGCCCACCCCGAGGCCGCCGACGCCGTCTCGGAGGCCGAGGCCATCGCCACCCACGAGGCGGCCTACGGCTCCATCGCGGGCGCCAGCGACCCGGCCGACCCCGGGCGGCTGCTCCTGGGCCCGCTGCACCGCCACGCGGCCGTGGGCTTCCACCTCGACGCCGTCTACAGCGCCCTGTTCGTCCGGCCCGTGCGGGCCGCCGCCCGGCTCGTCCGCTTCCTCGACCGGGAGGTCGTCGAGACGTACGTACGCGGCGCGGGCGGTGCGCCCCGCCTGCTCGGCGCGGCCGTCCGCCGCGCCCAGACCGGCAATGTGCAAACCTATCTCGGCGCGCTGCTCGCGGGCTCCCTCGTCCTGGCCGTGGCCGCCGTCCTCGTCGCAGCGGGAGCCTGACCCGTGAACCACACCGTCCAGCAACTCCTCCTCGCCGCCGTGGTCGTGCTCCCCCTGCTCGGCTCCGTCGCCGCCCTGGTCCCGGCCCCGCCCGGGCTGCGCGGCCGCGGGCCGGACCAGGCCGTCATGCGCCACGGCGTGACCGTCACCGGCGTGGTGCTCGCCGCCGCCATCGCCCTGGCCGCCGGTTTCGACCACGACCACCCGGCCCGGATGCAGGCCCAGACCGACATCGGCTGGATCCCGGCCCTGGACATCCGGGTCCACCTCGGCGTGGACGGCGTCTCGCTGCCGCTGCTCGTGCTGACCGCGCTGCTGACCTTCCTCAGCGCGCTCTACGCCTACTTCAACCGGCCCTCCGGGCCGTCCCCCAAAGCCTTCGTCGCGCTGCTGCTCCTCCTGGAGTCCGGCACCCTGGCCAGCTTCGCGGTGCTGGACCTGATGCTGTTCTTCCTGGCGTTCGAGATGGTCCTCATCCCGATGTACTTCCTCATCAACCGGTGGGGAGGCGCCGAACGGGAGCGGGCCGCCTGGCGGTTCATCCTCTACACGCTGCTCGGCTCCGTGGTCATGCTGCTCGGCCTCCTCCTCGTCGGGCTGGCGGGCGGCACCTTCGACATGGTGGCACTCGCCGCCGACAATGGCGGGAAGCTGAGCCACACCACCCAGCTCGTCGCGGCCCTCGCCATCATCGCCGGACTCGCCGTCAAGGCCCCGATGTGGCCGCTGCACAGCTGGCTGCCCGACGCCCACACCGCCGCCCCCACCGTGGGCTCGGTGCTGCTGGCGGGCGTGCTGCTCAAGATGGGCACCTACGGCCTCGTCCGCATCGTGCTGCCGATGACCCCCGACGCGGCCCACACCTACGCGCCCTACCTCGCCGCGTTCGCCGTGGTCGGCATCATCTACGGATCCCTCGCCTGTCTCGCCCTTGCCCGGGCGGGCGCCAAGGGCGACCTCAAGCGGCTGATCGCCTACTCCTCCGTCGGCCATATGGGCTTCGTGCTGCTGGGCATCGCGACCCTCACCCCCACCGGCGTGAACGGCGCGCTCTTCGCCAACATCGCCCACGGCCTGATCACCGGGCTGCTCTTCTTCCTCGTCGGCGCCCTCAAGGACCGCTCCGGCACCACCGACCTCGACCAGCTCTCGGGCACCAGCGGCGCCGCCCTCTACGGCAGGGCGCCGCGCCTCGGCGGGCTGCTCGCCTTCGGCGCCGTGGCCTCCCTGGGGCTGCCCGGACTGGCCGGGTTCTGGGGCGAGATGCTCGCCATGTTCGGCGCCTTCGACCCCGCCGACGGGCTCAGCCGCCCGGCGTATCTCACCTATATGGCGCTCGCCGCCTTCGGCACCCTGCTCACCGCCGCCTACATGCTCATCGTCGTACGGCGCGTCTGCATGGGCGACCATCCGGTCGAGCCCGGCACCGGGACGGAGGCCGAGCGGCCCGCCCTGGCCGACGTCCACGGCCATGAATTCGCCGCCTGGAGCCCCCTGGTGGCCCTCACCGTCCTCGCCGGACTGTGGCCCGCGGCCCTCCTCGGCCTCACCGACCCGGCCGTGCAGCAGCTCCTCGCGGGAGGCACCCGATGACTCCGAACGCCTCGAGCCTGGCCACGAGCCTCGTCCAGTCCGTCGACTGGCTCGCCGTCGCACCGCCCACCATCGCGGCCCTGGCCGGTCTCGCCGTCCTCGTCGCGGACCTCTTCCTGCCCGAGCGCAGGAAGCACCTGCTGGGCTGGGGCGCGATAGCGGGACTGGCCCTGGCCGCGCTCGCCCTGCTGCCGCTGCTGGACGGCGACCGCTCGACCTTCTGCCTGACCACCGGCGCCCACACGTGCAGCTACACGGCCGACACCTTCGCGCTCGTCATCCAGTTCCTGGTGCTCGGCGGGGCGCTGCTCACCGCGCTGCTGTCCTTCAGCGCCCTCGACGATCTCAAACTCCCCGCGGGCGAGTTCTGGTTCCTGCTGCTGTCCTCCGCCTCCGGGGCCGCCCTGCTGCCCGCCTCCCGGGATCTGGCCACCCTGGTCATCGCCCTCGAGGTGGCCTCGCTCCCGGCCTTCGCCCTCGTGGGCCTGCGCCGCGGCGACCGGCTCTCCTCCGAGGCCGCGCTGAAGTTCTTCCTCTCCTCGGTCACCGCGACCGCCGTGATGCTGCTCGGCGTCAGCTTCGTCTACGCCGCCACCGGCAGCCTCCATCTGTCCCGGATCGCCGACGCCCTCACCCACGTCGACCCGCGGCTGGACACGCTCGCCCAGGCGGGGGTCGTGCTCACCCTGGTGGGCTTCGCGTTCAAGACCGCCGCCGTGCCCTTCCACTTCTGGGTGCCCGACACCTATGTCGGCGCGCCGGTGCCCGTCGCGGCGTATCTGTCCGTCGTCGGTAAGGCGGTCGGGTTCTCCGGCCTCATCCTGGTGACCGTCCTCGCCTTCCCCTCGTACGCCGATGTGTGGGGCCCGGCCGTCGCGGTCCTGGCCGCCCTCACCATGACCGCGGGGAACGCGGCGGCACTGCGCCAGCGCCCGGAGCGCGCCTTCAGCGCCGTACGGCTGCTCGCCTGGTCCTCCGTCGCCCAGGCGGGCTATCTGCTGGTCCCAATCGCCGCGGCCGGCTACGCCGACTCGGGCCAGGACGCCTCCCGCGCCATCGGCTCCACCGTCGCGTACGCCCTGATGTATGCGGCCGTGAACCTCGGCGCCTTTGCCGTGGCCGCCCTGGTGGCCCGTACGAGCCCGGCCAACCGGCTCACCGACTACCGCGGCCTGTACGCGGCCCGCCCGGCCGCCGCCCTGGCCCTGGGCTTCTTCCTGCTGTGCCTGGCCGGGCTGCCCCCGGGCGTCATCGGCCTCTTCGCCAAGGTGACCGTCTTCTCGGCGGCGGTGGACGCGGGGCTGGGCTGGCTCGCGGTGGTGATGGCACTGAACGTGGTGGTGGCGCTCTACTACTACCTCCAGTGGACGGCGGTGCTCTTCCGCACCCCGGAGCCCGCCGCGGCGCCGGAGCCCGTGCCCACCGCCGGGGCGGCCGTCACCCGCCCCCGCGCCGTCCCCCTTACGGCCGCCATCGCCCTCACCGCGGCCGCCGGGATCGCCCTCTCCGGAGCCCCGCAACTCGTCCTCCGGTTCGCCTCGAGCACCCTGCTGTAAGCACCCCCGCGGGCCCCGCGGGTCCGCGCCCGTGTGCACAAGGGAACTGGTGCCCTTCGCCTGGCGTTGACTTTTTCAGGAGGGTCCACTGGAAGGTGGAGACACCAGGCAAAGGGTTCCCCTGCGGCACATCGGGAGGGCACACCGTGCACCGCCGGCACAACGGGCTGAAGACCGCCGTACTCCTCGGTGGTCTGTCCGCGCTCATCATCGTCATCGGCAGCCTCTTCGGCCGTACCGGACTGATCATCGCGGTGATCGTCGCACTCGGGACCAACGCGTACGCCTACTGGAACAGTGACAAGCTGGCCCTGCGCGCGATGCGCGCCCGCCCCGTCAGCGAGTTCGAGGCACCAGGGCTGTACCGGATGGTGCGCGAGCTCTCCACGGCCGCGCGCCAGCCGATGCCCCGGCTCTACATCTCCCCGACCGAGGCCCCCAACGCCTTCGCCACCGGCCGCAACCCCCGTAACGCGGCGGTGTGCTGCACCGACGGCATCCTGCGGCTGCTGGACGAGCGCGAGCTGCGCGGGGTCATCGGCCATGAGCTCAGCCATGTCTACAACCGCGACATCCTGATCTCCTCGATCGCGGGCGCGCTCGCCAGCGTCGTCATGTTCCTGGTGAACTTCGCCTGGCTGATCCCCGTGGGCCGGTCCGACGACGACGAGGGCCCCGGCTTCCTCGGCATGCTGCTGATCATGATCCTCGGCCCGCTCGCGGCCTCCATCATCCAGCTCGCCGTGAGCCGCTCCCGCGAGTACGAGGCGGACGCCTCCGGCGCCCAGCTCACCGGCGACCCCCTGGCCCTCGCCAGCGCCCTGCGCAAGCTGGAAGCGGGCACCCAGCAGCTCCCGCTGCCGCCCGAGCCCCGTCTGGAGACCACCAGCCACCTGATGATCGCCAATCCCTTCCGCGCCGGTGAGGGCATGGCCAAGCTGTTCTCCACCCATCCGCCCATGCGGGAGCGCATCGCCCGACTCGAGCAGATGGCAGGAGGCCGCCGACCGTGAAAACCCTCCTGAACCTGATCTGGCTGATCTTCTCCGGCATCTGGATGGCGATCCTCTACCTCCTGGCCGGGCTGCTGCTCTTCGTCACGATCATCGGCATCCCCTTCGCGATCGCCTCCTGGCGCATCGCCGGCTTCGCCCTGTGGCCCTTCGGCCGCACCGCCGTCCCCCGCCGCGACGCCGGGGCCCCCTCCTGCGTCGGCAATGTCCTCTGGCTCGTCCTCGCGGGCTGGTGGCTGGCGCTCGGCCACCTCGTCACCGGCGTCGCCCTCTGCGTCACGATCATCGGCATCCCCCTGGGCCTGGCCAACTTCAAGCTCATCCCGGTCTCCCTGGCCCCCCTCGGCCACGAGATCGTCCCCACCGACCAGCCCTTCGCCCGCCGCTGACCCGTCCGCCGACAACGCCAGGGGCGGCACGGCCCTGCCGCACCGCCCCTGCCGCACCGGTCCGGCCGCTGCCTACCGGTAGTTGACGAACTGCACCGCGAAGTCGAGGTCCTTGCCCTTGATCAGCGCGATCACGGCCTGCAGATCGTCCCGGCTCTTGGAGGTCACCCGCAGCTCATCGCCCTGCACCTGCGCCTTGACGCCCTTGGGCCCCTCATCGCGGATGATCTTGGCGACCTTCTTCGCGTTCTCCTGCGAGATCCCCTCCTGGAGCGAGGCGAAGATCTTGTACTCCTTGCCCGACGCCTGCGGCTCGCCCGCGTCCAGGGCCTTCAGCGAGATCCCGCGCTTGACCAGCTTGGACTGGAAGACGTCGAGGATCGCCTTGACCCGCTCCTCGGAGTCGGCCCGCATCTCGATCCGCTCGCCCGACCACGCGATCGAGGCGCCGACGTTCTTGAAGTCGTAACGCTGGGAGATCTCGCGGCTCGCCTGGTTCAGAGCGTTGTCGACCTCCTGCCGCTCGACCTTCGAGACGATGTCGAAACTGGAGTCGGCCATCTTGAGTTGGCTCCTCGTACGTAGATCCGTCAGTGGCACGGCCCAGCGGGCCGCTCCGGCCAGCCTAGCGATCTCGGCCATGATCCAGCTGCGATCAACCGGGTGGCGAAGCACCCCCGCACATCAGGTATTGTTTACGTCGTTGCCAGGGAGCAGCGCCGCGAGAGCGGGGCACCTGGCCACATCCCAGGCGGTGTGCCCGAGTGGCCAATGGGAGCGGACTGTAAATCCGTCGGCTTAGCCTACCCAGGTTCGAATCCTGGCGCCGCCACGCCAAAGAAACGGCCCCCGAGCTGCGGAAACGCGGCCGGGGGCCGTTTTCGTCGATGGCCAGGGACCAGGGCGGCCAGGGACCAGGCCCGGAACGGGCGGGGCGACGCTGCGGCTGACCGACGCGGAGATCCAGGAACTCACCCGAGCCGCCTGACCGGCGCCCGGCGGGGCCGCCCGGAGTCCGCCCCGCCGGAGGGGTGTGCGGGCCATCCCCTGGACCTGCCCGGGCACGGCGACGCGCTCGTGCCCGACCGCCACGAGGCGGCCCCTGGTCGGACGTGTTCGCGCCGCTGGAACGGTCCGCGGCGTTCCGCGCCCTGCTGATGGACTTCGTCCGCCGCCTCCCGCGGCAGTCGTCGCCCGCACCCGGCTAGATCTCCGCTGACCTCGTCGGGGTCTTGGTCCGGCCCGTATCGGCCCGGCGGGCCAGGGCCGCGTCGAGGGCCTGCTGGATGTTCTCGGGGAGCCGGCCGGAGTACGGCCACTGGACGATCTGTTCGGCGATCAGACGCACCTTGGTGTTCGTGTTCTGGGACACGGCCCTGAGGATGGCCCAGCCCTGGTCCGGAAGCAGGCTCCCGTGGCTGATGACCACGCCGATCGCCTGGTCGATGACGGCGTGGGAGACCACTGCCTGTCGCAGCTGCCCGACTTCCTCCTCCAAGCCGGCGATCTTCTTGAGCAGGTCGTCCTTCTCGATCGCCACGTACTGCCTTTCGATCGGGAAGTGGGGCGCGGCATCGCTGGACAATGCCGAAGCCATCCACTCTCCAGAAGCGGGCCGGTCCGTGGCGATCCGGCAAGCGCACGCTCGGGCGGCCGACGGGACAGAAAACGAAGGCGAGGGCGGCCCGGAGGCCGGGGTCAGCCGTGCAGCGTGGCGCTCGGGATGGTGCCGTGGGTCTCGCGGTACAGGGCGGCGAAGCGGGCCGGGTGGAAGAAGCCCCAGCGGGCGGCGATGTCGGCCACCGTGGCGGTCTCGGGGTCGGCGATCGCCAGGTCGTGGTGGGCGTGTGCCAGGCGTACCCGGCGCAGGTATGCCATCGGGGTGGTGTCGAGGTGTCTTCGGAAGGCGTACTGCAGCGCGCGGATGCTGACGTGCGCGGCGGCCGCGATGTCGGCGACGGTGAGGGGCTGATCGGCGTGGTCGTCGATGTGGCTGAGCGCGCGCTGGAGCGTGCCGGGGTGGGCGTCGTTGCGGTCGGGGGCGGTGGGATCGGTGAGCGCGGTGTTGGGGAAGGCCGCCAGCACGCTGCCCGCCAGGAGCTGGCTGACGGTGGCCCGGACCAGCGGCTGTTCGGCGATGGCGGGATCGGCCAGGGCGTGTTCGCGCACATAGCCGATGGTGTGCCGCAGGTGCCCGGCGGCGGCCGCGGAGTGCGGCCGGTGCCCGGTCAGCCGGACCGGCTGCGGGGTGGTGCGCTGGTCGGCGGTGGCGGCGACCTGGCTCAGCAGCGCGGGGTCGAGCATGGTGATGTTGTAGCGGGCGCTGCGGATCCGCCCCGAGTAGGGAAGGTTCGGCGGGGCGAAGGACACCACGTCGCCGGGGCCGAAGGAGTCCTCCACGCCCGGGAAGACATGGTCCTCGATGGTGCCCTCATGGACGACGCACAGGCAGATCTTGCCGAGCGGGCTGACCGAGTAGCTCATGTCGAAGTCGAGATCGAGCTCGTCCACGCTGATCGACGCGAGGGTGTCGCGCCGGATCCGGGCCCGGCTCGCGTCCGGGGTGCTGCTGCCGATGCGCATCTTGGCGTAGGCCCTGCTGAGGAAGTCCTCGGTTCTCCCCAGGTCATCACTGTCGAAGACCAGCGTGCTCATGGCGAGCGTGCCCTCCGGTGCCCAAGCGATATCGTCCTGGAGCACACATTATGGTCTGTTGGCGGTGCGCCTCCCACTGCCGCCGTACGGGCGGCCGCCCGTCGTGGCGCACCGTGGGCTCCGTATAACCGCTCCTAGGGTGGTGATTCCCCCGTATCAGGACAGAGAGGGCGGATCGTGCTCAGGGGCTTCAAGAACTTCCTCATGCGCGGTGATGTCATCGTTGTCGCCGTCGGCCTGGTCACAGCGCTGGCGTTCTCGACGCTGATCAAGGCGTTCACCGACTCCGTGATCAACCCGGTCATCGCCCGGCTCCAGGGCGGCAGAGCGGTCGGGCTCGGCTGGCAGCTCGGCGACCAGGGGAACAGCTCGACCTACCTCAACATCGGGTCGTTCATCTCCGCCCTGATCTACTTCGTCATCTTCATGGCCGTCATCTACTTCCTGATCGTCGTGCCGTACAAGTACACCCAGGCCCGCCGGGGCGCGGAGGTCTTCGGGGAGCCGGGCCCGCTCAAGACCTGCCCGGAGTGCCTCGCCGAGGACCTCCCCGGGGCCGCGCGCAAGTGCCGCTACTGCGGCTCCGACCAGCCGCGCACGAGCGAGCCGCCGCCCCCGGCCTAGCCGCCCGCCCCCGCGGGGCGCGCCCGGTCGAGGTCCAGCTCCAGCATCCGGATCGCGTTGCCGCGGAGGATCTTGTACGTGGCCTCGGAGGAGAGGCCGGCCACGTGCTCGGCGGCGATGCGGCGGGTGTGCGGCCAGGTGGAGTCGACGTGGGGGTAGTCGGTCTCGAAGGTGGCGTTGTCCACGCCGACCGTGTCCAGCGAGGCGACCCCGTGCTTGTCGCGGAAGAAGCAGCAGAAGATCTGCCGGTAGTAGTACGTGGACGGCGGCTCGGGGATGAGGTCGCGGACGCCGCCCCAGGCGCGGTGCTCCTCCCAGACGTCGTCGGCGCGCTCCAGGGCGTAGGGGATCCAGCCCATCTGGCCCTCGGCGTAGGCCAGCTTCAGCCGCGGGAAGGAGACCAGGACGCCGCTGAAGAGGAAGTCCATCATCGACGCCATGGCGTTGTTGAAACTCAGGGCGGCCTGGACGGCCGGCGGGGCGTCGGGGGAGGCGGCGGGCATCTGGGAGGAGGAGCCGATGTGCATGCACACGACCGTCCCCGTGGCCTCGCACTCGGCGAAGAACGGATCCCAGTAGCCGCTGTGGATGCTGGGGAGCCCGAGGTAGGTGGGGATCTCGCTGAAGGTCACCGCGCGGACGCCACGGGTCGCGTTGCGGCGGATCTCCCGCACGGCGAGGTCGACGTCCCACAGGGGGATCAGGCAGAGCGGGATGAGGCGGCCGCCGCTGTCGCCGCACCACTCCTCGACCATCCAGTCGTTGTACGCGCGGACGCACGCCAGTCCGACCTCCTTGTCCTTCGCCTCGGCGAAGGTCTGGCCGCAGAAGCGGGGGAAGGTCGGGAAGCACAGGGACGCCTCGACATGGTTGAGGTCCATGTCGGCGAGCCGCGCCTTGGGGTCCCAGCAGCCGCGGCGCATCTGGTCGCGGGTGATGCCGTCGAGGGTCATCTCATCGCGGGAGAAGCCGACGGCGGCGATGATCCGCTTGTAGGGGAAGAGGTCGCCCTCGTACCGCCACCAGTCGGTCAGCTGGCCGTCCGGGTCGGTGGTGAACTTGTACTTGCCGCCGACGTAGGCCAGTTCGCCGATCCCGGCCGTGAGGGGCTTGGGGCCGCGGTCCCGGTACTTGGCCGGGAGCCAGGTCTCGAAGAGGTGTGCGGGCTCGATCACATGGTCATCGACGCTGATGACCCGGGGCAGCTCGGTCGTGCCGTTCGTCTCGCCGGTCATCTCGCCATCTCTCCCCGGTCTCCTCGTGGTGGTCCTGCCGGTTCCGCGTGGATCTGACGGGTCGTCAGATCCGGTGGCGGCAGAGTAGGGCGGATCGCTTCAACCAACAAGGGAAAGTCCCGTTTCCGCACGTACGTCCAGGGCACACGATGGTGCGACAACAGGAGGAAACGGTGAACGCATCGTCGATCGCACGCGGATGGGGTTCGGCAACGGGCACACGCACTCCGCACGAGGCGGGCAGCCGGGCCATCGAGGCGGCGGCCCGCTGGGGGCTGGCCACCCGGGGAGTGCTCTATCTGCTCATCGGCGTCCTGGCGCTGCGCATCGCCTCGGGGGACCACGGCGAACAGGCCGACCGGGGCGGAGCGCTCCAGATCCTGGCCAAGCAGCCGTTCGGGGCGGCGCTGGTCTGGGCGGTCGGCATCGGGCTGGTCTGCATGGCGCTGTGGCGGCTGTCCGAGGCGGTCTTCGGGGCCGCGGGGCCGGACGGTGGCGCGGCACGGAAGCGGCTGGCGGGGGCGGCTCGCGCGGTCTTCTACGGCGTCGTCGCGTACTCGGTGCTCTCCTTCGCCACCGGAGAGCAGGGCAGCGGCTCCAGCGACCGGCGGTCGAAGGACGTGACGGCACGCGCGCTCGACCTGCCGTACGGCCGGTGGCTGGTCGCCGCCGCCGGGACCGCGGTGGCCGTGGCCGGGGTGTGGATGGCGGTACGGGCGCTCCGGTGCGGCTTCCGCAAGCACCTAAAAGTGGGCGCGATGTCCCGGCGGACGCGGCGGGCCGTGGAGGCGCTGGGGATCTGCGGCGGGGTGGCCCGCGGGGCGGTGTTCGCGGTGGCGGGCGGCTTCGCGCTCACGGCGGCGGTGCGCTACGACCCGGGCAGGGCGAAGGGCATCGACGACACCCTGCGGACCCTCGCCGGGACGGCGGCCGGGCCCTGGCTGCTGATGGCGGTGGCGCTGGGGCTGGCGCTCTTCGGGGTGTTCTCGTTCGCGATGGCCCGGTGGCGCAGGGTCTGAGCGCGTCTCCCGGGGTTGACGGCACGGGGCCGGGCCTCCGCCCCGCGCGGTGGACACCGTAAGGCGGTCTTCCCGAGGGTCCCCGGGCGCCGGGACGATCGGACGATGCCGACCATGGAGCCACGCGTCCGTCTCGCCGCCGCGGGGGCCGCCTTCGCCCTCGCCGCCGCCACCCCCGTCGCCGCCTACGCCGCGCTGGACGACCCGCCCGCCGCGGCGGCCTCCGGCGCCGTGGGCCGGGGCAAGCCGTACGTCGAGACCCGGCTCTTCTTCGGCACCGAGCGCCCCAACGGCGGGCCGCCCGTCACCGAGAAGCAGTTCCTGGCCTTCGTGGACCGGCAGATCACCCCGCGCTTCCCCGCCGGCCTGACGATCCACGACGGCCGGGGGCAGTGGCGGGACCGGAACGGGACGATCGAGCGGGAGCGCTCGTACCAGGTGATCCTGTTCTACCCGGCGTCCGAGGCGCGGACGCTGGACCCGCGGATCGAACGGATCCGGACGGCGTACGAGCGCGGTTACGCCCAGGAGTCCGTCGCCCGGGCCGACGCCCCGGCCCGGGTGGATTTCTGAGGGGCGGGTCGTCCGGACCCTGCCCGGGTGGACTTCTGACACGGCCGGGTCGTCCGGACCCGGCCCCTCACCCCCGCTCGGCGATCGCCCTCACCGCGTCCGCCACCGCCGTGTCGCCGTTGATCAGCTCCAGCGTGCGGCCCGCCGTACGGGGTTCGTCCAGAAGGGCGACCAGGACCGCGGCCACATCGTCGCGGGTGATCTCGGCGCGGCCGGTGCGTTCGGCCAGCTTCACCCGGCCCGTGCCCGGGTCGTTCGTCAGCAGGCCCGGGCGCAGCACGGTCCAGTCGAGGCCGTCCCGGGCCCGGATGTCGTCGTCCGCCGCGGCCTTGGCGCGCAGATAGGCGGCGAAGACCGGGTCGGTGTCCGGTGGCGGCTCATGGGACGCGCCCATCGAGGAGATGATCAGGAACCGGCGGGCCCCGGCCTGCTCGGCCGCGTCCGCGAAGAGCACCGCGGCCCGGTGGTCGACGGTCTCCTTACGGGTGGCACCGCTGCCGGGGCCCGCTCCGGCCGCGAAGACGGCCGCGTCCGCGCCCTCCAGGTGCTTGACCACGTCCTCCGGCGAGGCCGACTCCAGGTCGCAGACGACCGGTTCGGTGCCCGACGCCAGCAGGTCGCCCGCCTGTTCGGGCTTGCGGATGATGCCCGCCACTTCGTCTCCGCGCGCGGTGAGCAGCCGCTCCAGCCGCAGCGCGATCTGTCCATGTCCACCAGCGATCACAATGCGCATGATCCCGACCGTACGCCGTGCGGCCTACTGTTGCTCGCCGCCGCTCTGCGACCGCGCCTGCCGGGGCAGATCCAGCGCCGCCGCGGTCGCCGAGTCGCAGTACTCCCGCACCGCGCTGGTACGGGCCACCACCCGCCCCCGGTGCACCACGACCCTGCTGTACGCGAGCGAGAGCACCCCCGCGAGGCCGTCCCCGCGCACCGCGAGCAGCTCCGCCGGGAACCCGGCCTCCACCCGCACCTCGGCGAGCCCCATCGCGGCCCGCGCCCGCGCACACACCGCCTCGTACGCCTCCTCCGGGCGCGACTCGCCCCGGGACGCCAGCAGGAAGGCGGCCTCCAGGGGATCGCCGCGCCCCACGGGGTTGACCACGTCCCGCAGCGCCCCGCTGCCCGCGGCCACCCGGACGCCCGCGGCGTGCAGCAGCCGCACCGGCGCGCAGGCGCGCACACGCGCTCCCCGCATGCCCCGGTGCTCCCGCATGCTCTGGTGCTCCCGCATGCTCTGGTGCTCCCGCACGCCCTGGTGCTCCCGCACGCCCTGGTGCTCCAGCCCGGCGCAGTCGCCCTGGGGGAGGCAGACGACGGTCACCCCGGCGGCCGCCAGCCGCTCGGCGATCCTCCCCGCCGTCTCCGCGGGCAGCCGGGACAGCCCGCCGCAGGGGCCGATGGTGACGCCCGGCCGCAGGCCCCCGGCCATCGCCGCGAGCCGGGCGAGGCGGGCCGGGTCGTCACCGTCCGTGTGCAGATCGACGGCACAGCCGTGGCGGGCGGCGAGCTCGAGGACGGCCTCGGCGTGGCCGGTCGGGTCCGGGTCGAGGTCGGGGCAGCCGCCGATGACCGACACGCCCATCGCCACCGCGTCCCGCAGCATCGCCAGGCCGTCCGCCCCGGCGGTGCCGGTCAGCACCCGGGGCACCGCCACCGCGCTCAGCTCCGTGAGCCCGCGCAGGGCACGGCCGGCCTCCAGCACCGCCTCCAGGGAGCGCAGTCCGTGCACCCCGCCGACGCGGACATGGGTGCGCAGCGCCGTCGCGCCATGGCCGAGCTGGAGGAGGGCGGCCTCGACGGTGCGGCGCTGGACGTCCCCGGGGGCGTACGTGACGGGGCCCGCCGTGTCGGCCGTAAGGGCGGTGTCGCAGTGGGCGTGGGGTTCGGCGGGCGCGGGCAGCAGCAGATAGCCGCCGAGGTCCAGCCGGGTGCCGGGGGCGAGGCTGCCCGCCGTGCCCACGGCCTCGATCCGCCCGCCGCTGAGCCGGACGTCCACGGTGCGCCCGTCGGCGAGCCGGACGCCGCCGAGCACCAGGGCGGTGGGCTCGCCGGGGGCCGCGCCGCCGTTCCGGGGCGGCTGTTGCGGCTGCTGCTGGCTCTCGGGCATCGCACTCCTGGGATTCGCGCCGAGCACGCGCCGGGTGACGCGCCGGGCACGCGACGGGTGACGCGCCGGGCACGCGTCGGATGCGTGCGCAGCCAAGATCACGCGGGGGCGAATCGAAGCCTAGGACGAGGTGGGGGCGGCTTCGCGGAGGAGCTGAATAGTCGTACCGGTGTGGTGCATGAGCCCAGGGTGACGAGGGCCCGATACGGATTTCACCTTCGGCGGCCGACCGTGTAATGTCTTCATCGCTCGCCCCAATAGCTCAGTCGGCAGAGCGTCTCCATGGTAAGGAGAAGGTCTACGGTTCGATTCCGTATTGGGGCTCTGATGTGTGAGGCTTCCCGTTCCGCTACGCTGGTTGAGCGGGGAGTCACTCGCATCACAGCGGTGTAGCTCAGTCGGTAGAGCAAGCGGCTCATAATCGCTGTGTCACCGGTTCAAGTCCGGTCACCGCTACTGACAGTAGCCGATTGTGGGGTCGGTCCTTCGATCGGCTACTCTTTCTGCGTTCATCCCCTAGTCCGTTCGTCAAGGAGCACTCACGTGGCTGCCACCGACGTCCGCCCGAAGATCACGCTGGCCTGCGTGGAGTGCAAGGAGCGGAACTACATCACCAAGAAGAACCGGCGCAACGACCCGGATCGTCTTGAGATCAAGAAGCACTGCCCGCGTTGCAACGCGCACACCGCGCACCGTGAGACGCGATAGCAATAAACTCGCATTCGAGGCCGCCCCCACTCGCGGGGGGCGGCCTCGTTTCGTTGGTCATTCAATCGCAGGAGGTGTGCGCCGATGGCGCTCGACCAGTCCTTCGTGGGGCGGACCTATCCGCCCACCGCGCCGTATGAGGTCGGCCGGGAGAAGATCCGGGAATTCGCCGAGTCCCTCGGTGACACCAATCCGGTCTACACCGACCCCGAGGCGGCCCGGGCCCTCGGCCACCCCGATGTGATCGCCCCGCCGACGTTCGTCTTCACGATCACCTTCAAGGCGGCCGGGAAGCAGGTTGTCGAGGACCCGCAGCTGGGACTGGACTACAGCCGGGTGGTCCACGGCGACCAGCGGTTCGAGTACACCCGTCCGGTCCGCGCCGGGGACCGCCTGACGGTCACCTCGATCATCGACTCGATCAAGTCGCTGGCCGGGAACGACATCCTGTCGGTCCGCGGCGAGGTCCACGACGAGGCGGGTGATCATGTAGCGACGTCGTTCACGACGCTGGTGGCCCGCGCCGCCGACGCAGAGGTGGAGGAGAGCAGATGACGGCCAGGATCTCGTACGACGCGGTGGAGGTCGGCACCGAGGTGCCGGTGCGCGAGTTCCGGGTGAACCGCGCCGACCTCGTGCGCTACGCGGGCGCGTCGGGTGACTTCAACCCGATCCACTGGAACGAGAAGTTCGCCAAGGAGGTCGGCCTCCCCGACGTCATCGCGCACGGCGCCTACACCATGGCCGAGGCGGCCCGGGTGGTGACCGAGTGGGCCGGCGACCCCGGCGCCCTCGTCGAGTACGGCGTCCGCTTCACCCGGCCGGTCGTGGTCCCCAACGACGACAAGGGCGCGGTCATCGAGATCGGCGCCAAGGTGACCGCCAAGCTGGACGACGAGGCCCGTACGGTGCGCCTCGACATCACGGCGACCAGCGCCGGCCAGAAGGTGCTGGGCCGGGCCCGCGCCGTGGTACGGCTCGTCTGAGCGCTCGACCGCGCCCGATGCGGCCCCCGGGCGGATGAGAGCACGCGGGAGCGTGTGCGGCCCGTCCGAGCCCCTGATGGCCCGCAGGCCCGCCGGCCCCCGGACTCCCCACACCGGGGGCGGCCGCCGCGAGGACCCCAGGGGGCGCCCCCGTACTCTTGAGCGCGTGCAGGAACTCCACGACGCCCCTCTCGCGCCCCTCACCACCTTCCGCCTCGGCGGACCGGCCAACCGGCTGCTCACGGCCACCACCGACGACGAGGTCATCGCCGCGGTCCGTGAGGCCGACGCGGCCGGGACCCCGCTGCTGGTGATCGGCGGCGGCAGCAATCTGGTCATCGCCGACAAGGGCTTCGACGGCACCGCCCTGCACATCGCCACCAGCGGCTTCACACTCGACGGCACCCACCTGGAGCTCGCCGCGGGCGAGAACTGGTCGGCCGCCGTGGCCCGTACGGTCCGGGCGGGGCTCGCGGGCATCGAATGCCTCGCCGGAATCCCCGGCTCCGCGGGCGCCACGCCGATACAGAACGTCGGCGCCTACGGCCAGGAGGTCTCCGCCACGATCACCGAGGTGATCGCCTACGACCGCCGCGCCGACGAGGTCGTCACGATCCCGAACGCCGACTGCGCCTTCTCCTACCGCCACAGCCGCTTCAAGGCCGACCCGGACCGCCATGTGGTGCTCCGGGTCCGCTTCGAACTGGAGGACGCGGACGGGCTCTCCGCGCCCGTCCGGTACGCCGAGACCGCGCGGGTGCTCGGCGTCGAGGTCGGGGACCGGGTGCCGGCCGCCGTCGCCCGCGAGACCGTCCTCGGACTGCGCGCGGGCAAGGGCATGGTGCTCGACCCCGAGGACCACGACACCTGGTCCGCGGGGTCGTTCTTCACCAACCCGGTGCTCGACCAGGACGCCTACGCCGCCTTCCTGACCCGCGTCGCCGAACGCCTGGGCCCGGACACCGCGCCGCCCGCCTTCCCGGCGGGCGACGGTCTGGTCAAGACCTCCGCGGCCTGGCTGATCGACAAGGCGGGCTTCACCAAGGGCTACGGCACCGGACCGGCCCGGATCTCCACCAAGCACACGCTCGCCCTCACCAACCGGGGCCAGGCCACGACCGAGGACCTGCTGGCGCTGGCCCGCGAGGTGGTGGCCGGGGTCGAGGAGGCGTTCGGGATCCGGCTGGTCAACGAGCCGGTGACGGTGGGTGTGAGCCTCTGAGACTCACCCGCACAGTGTCACGTGACGCTGTGCTTCAGCCCGCCAGCCAGTCGTCGATCTCCGCCAGCATCCGCGTCCGGACCTCCTCCGGCGCCGCCGAACCGCGCACCGACTGACGCGCCAGCTCGGCCAGTTCGGCGTCCGTGAAGCCGTGGCGCTCGCGCGCCAGCTCGTACTGCGCCGCCAGCCGCGACCCGAAGAGCAGCGGGTCGTCCGCCCCGAGCGCCATCGGCACCCCCGCGTCGTACAGCGTGCGCAGCGGGACGTCCTCCGGCTTCTCGTAGACCCCCAGCGCCACGTTCGACGACGGGCACACCTCGCAGGTCACCTGGCGCTCGGCGAGCCGGGCGAGCAGCCGCGGGTCCTCCGCCGCGCGCACCCCGTGGCCGACCCGGGCCGCGCCGAGGTCGTCCAGGCAGTCCCGCACGCTGCCGGGGCCCGACAGCTCGCCGCCGTGCGGCGCCGCCAGCAGACCGCCCTCCCGGGCGATGGCGAAGGCCCGGTCGAAGTCGCGGGCGAACCCGCGCCGTTCGTCGTTGGAGAGGCCGAAGCCGACGACGCCGCGGTCCGCGAAGCGCACCGCGAGCCGGGCGAGGGTGCGCGCCTCCAGCGGATGCTTCATGCGGTTGGCGGCGACCACCACCCTGATCCCCAGACCGGTCTCCGCCGAGGCGCTCTCGACCGCGTCCAGGATGACCTCCATCGCGGGGGTCAGGCCGCCCAGGCGCGGGGCGTAGGAGGTGGGGTCCACCTGGATCTCCAGCCACTGGGCCCCGTCCCGCACGTCCTCCTGGGCCGCCTCGCGCACCAGCCGCCGGATGTCGTCGGCCTCCCGCAGGCAGGAACGTGCGATGTCGTACAGCCGCTGGAAGCGGAACCAGCCGCGCTCATCGGTGGCGCGCAGCTTCGGCGGCTCGCCGCCGCTCAGTGCCTCGGGGAGGTGGACGCCGTACTTGTCGGCCAGTTCGAGGAGGGTCGCGGGGCGCATGGAGCCGGTGAAGTGGAGATGCAGATGCGCTTTGGGGAGCAGGTGTACATCGCGTGCCATCTGCAGATACTGCCGCACGTCCGGACCCGTCGGTACCGCTTTCCCCGAACGGGGAGGTGCGCGCATGGGGAACGGGCCGGAATCCGCCCCCGCGGACTCCGGCCCGTTCCTTCCGTGTGCACGGATCGCCCGTACGAAGGCGGGGTGCCTTACGCGGCCGCCTCGCCCAGCAGCTTCTGGAGCCGGGAGACGCCCTCGACGAGGTCCTCGTCGCCCAGCGCGTAGGACAGCCGCAGATAGCCCGGGGTGCCGAACGCCTCACCCGGCACCACCGCGACCTCGGCCTCCTCCAGGATGATCTCGGCCAGCTCGACGGTGGTGCGCGGCCGCTTGCCACGGATCTCCTTGCCGAGCAGCCCCTTGACCGAGGGGTAGGCGTAGAAGGCGCCCTCCGGCTCCGGGCACTCGACGCCGTCGATCTCGTTCAGCATCCGCACGATGGTGCGGCGGCGGCGGTCGAACGCCTCGCGCATCGCGGAGACGGCGTCGAGGTCGCCCGAGACGGCGGTCAGCGCCGCGACCTGAGCGACATTGCTCACATTCGAGGTGGCGTGCGACTGCAGGTTGGTCGCGGCCTTGATGACGTCCTTGGGGCCGATGACCCAGCCCACCCGCCAGCCGGTCATCGCGTACGTCTTGGCGACCCCGTTGACCACGATGCACTTGTCGGCCAGCTCGGGCACCACGACCGGCAGGGAGTGGAACTGGGCGTCGCCGTAGACCAGGTGCTCGTAGATCTCGTCGGTCAGTACCCACAGCCCGTTGTCGGCGGCCCAGCGGCCGATCGCCTCGACCTGCTCACGGCTGTAGACCGCGCCGGTGGGGTTCGAGGGGGAGACGAAGAGCAGCACCTTGGTGTTCTTGGTGCGGGCCGCCTCCAGCTGCTCGACGGAGACGCGGTAGCCGGTCGTCTCGTCGGCGACGACCTCCACCGGGACACCGCCGGCCAGCCGGATCGACTCCGGGTAGGTGGTCCAGTAGGGCGCGGGGACGATGACCTCGTCGCCCGGGTCCAGGATCGCGGCGAACGCCTCGTAGATCGCCTGCTTGCCGCCATTGGTCACCAGGACCTGGGCCGCCTCGACCTCGTACCCGCTGTCGCGCAGCGTCTTCGCGGCGATCGCGGCCTTGAGCTCGGGGAGGCCGCCGGCCGGGGTGTACCGGTGGTACTTGGGGTCGCGGCACGCCGCGGCCGCGGCGTCGACGATGTAGTCGGGCGTGGGGAAGTCGGGCTCACCGGCGCCGAAGCCGATCACCGGACGGCCCGCGGCCTTGAGGGCCTTGGCCTTGGCGTCGACGGCGAGGGTCGCGGACTCGGAGATCGAGCCGATCCGGGCCGATACCCGCCGGTCGGTCGGGGACTGTACGGGGGGAGTAGCAGCGGTCATAGATGCATCGTCGCAGACGGGCGAAATGGGTGGCACACGGGTTTGCGGAGACTTCGCGCGCTTCTCGTTCGACGCCCGGCCGTCAAGCACGTACACTCATCCGTCGTTGGCCGATCAACAGCCGCATCCGACCGCACACTCCGTGCAGCCGGGTGTATGCGGTAGGTTGGGAGTGCCGCAAAGGGTCGTAGCTCAATTGGTAGAGCACTGGTCTCCAAAACCAGCGGTTGGGGGTTCAAGTCCCTCCGGCCCTGCTACACGCACTGTGATGAGGGTGCGTGCATGCGTACGCAAGGACAAGCACCGCTGTGCGGCCGGGCCGGACGCGGCACGGCCACGACCCGGATTCAGGTGAGGACGAGTGACGGAAGCCCTGGGCTCCACCGCGACGCCTGAGAGCGGTCGTCCCGAGGATGAGGTGACGACCAAGCGGGGTCGTCGTGGTGGTAAGCGCGCGAAGAAGGGGCCCTTCGGCCGGCTCGCGCTTTTCTACCGCCAGATCATCGCTGAGCTGCGGAAGGTCGTCTGGCCCACGCGCAGCCAGCTGTCGACGTACACCAGTGTGGTGATCGTCTTCGTCGTCATCATGATCGGCATCGTGACCGTGATTGACTATGGGTTCAACAACGCCATCAAGTACGTCTTTGGCTGAGGCCCTCGCGAAAGGCGACCGCTGTCCCGGCGTCGCCTCTTTCGCACGTTCCACCCCTTTGAAGCCAGGAAGAAGCAGCCACAGTGTCTGACCCGAACCTGAACGACGCCGCCGAGCCCGTCGAGTCCCGTGAGGACGAGCTCGACATCGTCGAGGCGGCGGACTCCGACCAGGCTGAAGCAGCCGATGCCTCGGCGGGCGTTCCCGCCGAGGAGGGCGCGCTGCGCGTCGAGGACGAGGACGCCCTCGAGACCGAGAACGCCGAGGCGGACGACGTGGCCGAGGGCGAGGCCGAGGTCGAGGTCGACCCGGTCGAGGCGCTCCGCGAGGAGCTGCGCGGGCTGCCCGGTGAGTGGTACGTGATCCACACCTACGCGGGCTACGAGAAGCGCGTGAAGGCCAACCTGGAGCAGCGTGCCGTCTCGCTGAACGTCGAGGAATTCATCTACCAGGCCGAGGTCCCCGAGGAAGAGATCGTCCAGATCAAGAACGGCGAGCGCAAGAACGTCCGGCAGAACAAGCTGCCCGGCTATGTGCTCGTCCGCATGGACCTGACGAACGAGTCGTGGGGCGTCGTCCGCAACACCCCGGGCGTCACCGGCTTCGTGGGCAACGCCTACGACCCGTACCCGCTGACCCTGGACGAGATCGTCAAGATGCTCGCCCCCGAGGCCGAGGAGAAGGCCGCCAAGGCCGCCGCCGAGGAGAGCGGTGTGCCGGCGCCGAGCCGCAAGGTCGAGGTCCAGGTGCTGGACTTCGAGGTCGGCGACTCGGTCACGGTCACCGACGGCCCGTTCGCGACCCTGCAGGCGACGATCAACGAGATCAACGCCGACTCGAAGAAGGTCAAGGGACTGGTGGAGATCTTCGGCCGGGAGACCCCGGTCGAGCTGAGCTTCGACCAGATCCAGAAGAACTGAGTCTCTGCAGAACTGAGTCTCTTCACGAGAACTTCCGAACAGGTCAGACGGGCTTCGCGGCCGGTCTGACCTGCTCGGTTTTAAGGCGCACAGCTATACCCGTTATCGTTGTGCGGTATGCCTCCATCCGGATGATCCGGTTCGGAGGCGAACACCCTCTCACTAGGACCCGGAGAGAGCATGCCTCCCAAGAAGAAGAAGGTCACGGGGCTGATCAAGCTCCAGATCCAGGCCGGCGCCGCGAACCCGGCCCCGCCGGTCGGCCCCGCGCTGGGTCAGCACGGCGTCAACATCATGGAGTTCTGCAAGGCGTACAACGCCGCGACCGAGTCGCAGCGCGGCATGGTCGTGCCGGTGGAGATCACGGTCTACGAGGACCGCTCCTTCACCTTCGTGACCAAGACCCCGCCGGCCGCCAAGCTGATCCTCAAGGCCGCGGGCGTGGAGAAGGGCTCCGGCGAGCCGCACAAGACCAAGGTCGCCAAGATCACCCGCGACCAGGTGCGTGAGATCGCCACCACCAAGATGCCCGACCTGAACGCCAACGACCTGGACGCCGCCGAGAAGATCATCGCCGGCACCGCCCGCTCCATGGGCATCACGGTCGAGGGCTGACACCTCACGCGCGAGGGCCGACAGCCCCCGCGGCCACCTGTGGCAGGGCCAAGCGCTGGCCCGGACCACGAACTCCACAGACACCAGGAGCAAGAGTGAGCAAGCGCAGCAAGACCCTCCGCGCTGCGGACGCCAAGATCGACCGGGAGCGCGCGTACGCCCCGCTCGAGGCCGTCCGGCTGGCGAAGGACACCTCCACCACCAAGTTCGACGCGACCGTCGAGGTCGCCATGCGCCTGGGCGTCGACCCGCGCAAGGCCGACCAGATGGTCCGTGGCACCGTGAACCTGCCGCACGGCACCGGTAAGACCGCCCGGGTCCTGGTCTTCGCGACCGGTGACCGTGCTGCGGCCGCGGAGGCCGCCGGCGCCGACATCGTCGGCTCCGACGAGCTCATCGACGAGGTGTCCAAGGGCCGTCTGGACTTCGACGCCGTCGTCGCCACCCCGGACCTCATGGGCAAGGTCGGCCGCCTCGGCCGGGTGCTCGGTCCGCGTGGTCTGATGCCGAACCCGAAGACCGGCACCGTCACCCCGGACGTGGCCAAGGCCGTCACGGACATCAAGGGCGGCAAGATCGAGTTCCGCGTCGACAAGCACGCCAACCTGCACTTCATCATCGGCAAGCTCTCGTTCGACGAGACCAAGCTGGTGGAGAACTACGCCGCGGCGCTCGAGGAGATCAACCGTCTCAAGCCGTCCGCCGCGAAGGGCCGCTACATCAAGAAGGCGACCCTGACCACCACGATGGGCCCCGGCATCCCGCTGGACGCCAACCGCACCCGCAACCTGCTGGTCGAGGAAGAGGCCGTCTGAGGCAGCCCCTGACCGGCGCACCACGGTGTGCAACCGCCGGGCCCCCGCACCGCGTCGAAGGTGCGGGGGCCCGGCGTCTTCCGTTGTCGGCCCCCTCCGCTAGAGTCACTCTGCACAAGACGTAAAAGAGAAATAAAAACTAGGGGGAGCCGTGCGCGGTACTCATGTCGGTGCGCGTTGGGCGATAGCCGCTGGAAGTCTCGTCCTGATGGTGGGCCTCACCGCGTGCGGGAGCGAGAAGTCCGACGACGACAAGGCCGGCGAGAAGACCGGCGGCGACAAGTCCGGGCAGTCCGCGCTGAGCCCGCTGGCGGCGCTCAAGCTGGCCTCGCAGCAGACGGACAAGAAGAACTCTGCCAAGGTCGAGGGCACCACCAAGATGGGCGAGCAGAACTCGCAGATGTCCGGCGACATGGACTGGGCCAACGGCATCCGGGCCAACATGTCCATCACCCAGAACGGCGGTGCCATCGCCTCGTCCCCGATCGCGGGCAAGCCGATGGACGCCCGGTACACGCCCGACGCGATGTTCCTGAACATGGGCGACGAGTTCGCCGCGCAGGCGGGCAGCGGCAAGCACTGGGTGAAGTACGACTACGACGTGCTGGCCCAGAAGGCGGGGCCCTCGGGCGCCTTCCTGAAGGACCAGATGCAGAACAACAACCCGTCGCGCTCGGTGGAGCTGCTGCTGGCCACGGGCAAGGTCAAGAGCGTGGGCAGCGAGGACGTGAAGGGCGTCAAGGCCACCCACTACACGGGCACGGTCAAGGTCTCCGAGATCGCCAAGATGCAGTCCAAGGAGCTCAGCCAGTCGGACCTGGACGCGCTGCAGAAGCAGCTGGAGTCCTCCGGCATGGACACCGAGACCATCGACCTGTGGGTGGACGAGGAGAACCTGCTGGTCAAGAAGCGTGAGCAGGCGCAGAGCAACAGCGGCGCCTACGACTCCACGGTCTACTACTCGGACTACGGCACCAGTGTGACGGTCACCGAGCCGCCCTCCTCGGACACCGTGGACTTCCAGGACATGCTCCAGCAGTAGAGCCGATTTGCCTGGCCGCGGCCCGTTCGCGTAATCTCCTACAGAAGCCAAAGACCGCTGGTTGTCGCCGTGTCCCGCAAGGGATCCGGTGGCTGAAGGATCCGCTAGCTGCGGGCGACCTGCGTAGGTGACTGTGGTAGCACTCCCGAACGGGCCGTGGGTCCGTGTCGGTCGAGTCACGCCCCGAGCGCCTGCGCCGGGGCGTTTTCGCGTTGTCTCAGTCTCCTTCCTTCAGGCCGAAGCGGTCCTCATCACCCGGAAGGAGGCCGAGGCTCATGGCGAGTCCTGACAAGGTCGCAGCCGTCGACGAGATGCGGGAGAAGTTCCGCAACGCGAACGCGGCCGTTGTGACCGCGTACACCGGTCTCACCGTTGCGCAGCTGAAGGAGCTGCGCCGTTCGCTCGGTGAGAACGCTCAGTACCGTGTGGTGAAGAACACGCTGACCAAGATCGCGGCCAACGAGGCCGGGATCAACCAGCTCGACGACCTGTTCTCGGGTTCGTCGGCCGTCGCCTTCGTGACCGGTGATCCGGTCGAGGCGGCGAAGGGTCTCCGTGACTTCGCCAAGGAGAACCCCGCTCTCGTCATCAAGGGCGGTGTCCTTGACGGTAAGGCGCTGTCCGCCGACGAGATCAAGAAGCTCGCGGACCTCGAGTCCCGTGAGGTGCTGCTCGCCAAGCTGGCGGGTGCGATGAAGGCCAAGCAGTCCCAGGCTGCCGCGCTCTTCCAGGCCCCGCTGTCGAAGTTCGTCCGGACCGCCGAGGCGCTCCGGCAGAAGCAGGCCGAGCAGGGCGGTGCCGACACCCCGGCTCCCGCCGAGGCCGAGGCCGCCGAGTAATCAGGCCCCGGTCGCAGCGGGCCCGGAAGCCCGCCGACATGTACATCCGGCACCACCTGCCGAATTAGTGGAAGGACCGCCATCATGGCGAAGCTCAGCCAGGAAGACCTGCTCGCGCAGTTCGAGGAGATGACCCTCATCGAGCTCTCCGAGTTCGTGAAGGCGTTCGAGGAGAAGTTCGACGTCACCGCCGCCGCCCCGGCCGCCGTGGTCGCCGCCGCTCCGGGTGCCCCGGGCGCCGCTGCCCCGGCCGAGGAGGAGAAGGACGAGTTCGACGTCATCCTCACCGGCGCCGGCGACAAGAAGATCCAGGTCATTAAGGTCGTGCGTGAGCTGACCTCCCTGGGTCTGAAGGAGGCCAAGGACCTCGTCGACGGCACCCCGAAGCCGGTCCTCGAGAAGGTCAACAAGGAGCAGGCCGACAAGGCCGCCGAGTCCCTCAAGGGCGCCGGCGCCTCCGTCGAGGTCAAGTGACCCCTCGAGGTCGGCTGACCTCGTGGCGCGCCGCCACACGCCGGTAGGACGTCCGGTGGCGCGGCCCGGTTGCACGCCAGGGGCGATCACCCGTTCGGGTGGTCGCCCTTCGGCGTTCCCGTGACGGTTACATTGCCTTATGGGCTTGTGGAGGTAGGGTGATCTTCGTTGCCCGTCGCCACGCCCTGTGACGATCTCGCCGGAGTGGGGGGCCTTGACGAACGGCACGCAGCGCGCAATTCTCAGGACGCGACGTCACACCGATCCGAAAGTCCGAGGCATGGATCGTCGGCGAAGCGGGCAGTATCGATATGCGCATCGACAGCGCGGGCTGCCGACAGGGCGTGAGAAGACAACGAGGGGCGCGCCCCCTCACCGGAGGGAGAGATTGGCGCTGCCGGTCTCAGAAACTCGGCGCTGGACATCAGTGTGCCAAGTGGCTACACTGACCCTTTGCGCTGCCTGTTAGCTGCTCCCTGCCCGTCACCAGGGGCATACCTACCTTCGAGCACTACCGATGAAGACCCCCTGACCTGGGATTTCATCCATGGGCTCTCGGTAGGACCGGTACGCGCGTAGTGAGTCCGAGCCCTCGGAAGGACCCCCTCTTGGCCGCCTCGCGCAACGCCTCGACTGCCAATACGAACAATGGCGCCAGCACCGCCCCGCTGCGCATCTCCTTTGCGAAGATCAAGGAGCCTCTCGAGGTTCCGAACCTGCTCGCGCTGCAGACCGAGAGCTTCGATTGGCTGCTCGGCAATGCGGCGTGGAAGGCTCGCGTCGAGGCTGCGCTGGACAGCGGTCAGGACGTCCCCACCAAGTCCGGTCTGGAAGAGATCTTCGAGGAGATCTCCCCGATCGAGGACTTCTCCGGGTCGATGTCCCTGACCTTCCGTGATCACCGTTTCGAGCCGCCGAAGAACTCGATCGACGAGTGCAAGGAGCGCGACTTCACCTACGCCGCTCCGCTCTTCGTCACGGCCGAGTTCACCAACAACGAGACCGGCGAGATCAAGTCCCAGACGGTCTTCATGGGCGACTTCCCGCTCATGACCGACAAGGGCACCTTCTGCATCAACGGCACCGAGCGTGTCGTCGTCTCGCAGCTGGTCCGCTCGCCGGGTGTCTACTTCGACTCCTCCATCGACAAGACGTCCGACAAGGACATCTTCTCGGTCAAGGTCATCCCCTCCCGCGGTGCCTGGCTGGAGATGGAGATCGACAAGCGCGACATGGTCGGTGTCCGTATCGACCGCAAGCGCAAGCAGTCCGTCACCGTCCTCCTGAAGGCGCTCGGCTGGACCACCGAGCAGATCCTCGAGGAGTTCGGCGAGTACGAGTCCATGCGCGCCACCCTGGAGAAGGACCACACCCAGGGCCAGGACGACGCGCTGCTCGACATCTACCGCAAGCTGCGCCCGGGCGAGCCCCCCACGCGGGAGGCCGCGCAGACGCTGCTGGAGAACCTCTACTTCAACCCGAAGCGCTACGACCTGGCGAAGGTCGGCCGCTACAAGGTCAACAAGAAGCTGGGCGCGGCCGCTCCGCTGGACGCGGGCGTCCTGACGGTCGAGGACATCATCGCCTCGATCAAGTACCTGGTGAAGCTGCACGCCGGTGAGACCGAGACGGTCGGGGACAACGGCCAGAGCGTGGTCGTCGAGACCGACGACATCGACCACTTCGGCAACCGCCGCATCCGTAACGTCGGCGAGCTGATCCAGAACCAGGTCCGCACGGGTCTGGCGCGTATGGAGCGCGTCGTCCGCGAGCGCATGACCACTCAGGACGTCGAGGCGATCACGCCGCAGACCCTGATCAACATCCGGCCGGTCGTCGCCTCCATCAAGGAGTTCTTCGGCACCAGCCAGCTGTCGCAGTTCATGGACCAGACGAACCCGCTGTCGGGTCTGACCCACAAGCGCCGTCTGAACGCGCTCGGCCCCGGTGGTCTGTCCCGTGAGCGGGCCGGCTTCGAGGTCCGTGACGTGCACCCCTCGCACTACGGCCGCATGTGCCCGATCGAGACGCCCGAAGGCCCGAACATCGGTCTGATCGGCTCGCTCGCCTCGTACGGCCGGGTCAACGCGTTCGGTTTCATCGAGACCCCGTACCGCAAGGTCGTCGACGGTGTCGTCACCGACGAGGTGCACTACCTGACGGCCGACGAGGAGGACCGCTTCGTCATCGCGCAGGCCAACGCGCCGCTGACGAACGACCTGCACTTCGCCGAGAACCGGGTCCTGGTCCGCCGCCGTGGCGGTGAGGTCGACTACATCCCCGGCGACGACGTCGACTACATGGACGTCTCGCCGCGCCAGATGGTGTCGGTCGCGACCGCGATGATCCCGTTCCTGGAGCACGACGACGCCAACCGCGCGCTCATGGGCTCGAACATGATGCGCCAGGCCGTGCCGCTGATCAAGGCGGAGTCCCCGCTGGTCGGCACCGGCATGGAGTACCGCTGCGCGGTCGACGCCGGCGACGTGATCAAGGCCGAGAAGGACGGTGTCGTCCAGGAGGTCTCCGCCGACTACGTGACGGTGGCCAACGACGACGGCACGTACACCACCTACCGGGTGGCCAAGTTCTCCCGCTCCAACCAGGGCACCTCCTTCAACCAGAAGGTCGTCGTGGACGAGGGCGCCCGGGTGGTCGCCGGCCAGGTGCTGGCCGACGGTCCGTCCACCGAGGACGGCGAGATGGCGCTCGGCAAGAACCTCCTGGTGGCGTTCATGCCGTGGGAGGGCCACAACTACGAGGACGCGATCATCCTCAGCCAGCGTCTGGTGCAGGACGACGTCCTCTCCTCGATCCACATCGAGGAGCACGAGGTCGACGCCCGGGACACCAAGCTGGGCCCCGAGGAGATCACCCGGGACATCCCGAACGTCTCCGAGGAGGTCCTGGCCGACCTCGACGAGCGCGGCATCATCCGCATCGGCGCCGAGGTCATCGCCGGAGACATCCTGGTCGGCAAGGTCACCCCGAAGGGTGAGACCGAGCTGACCCCGGAGGAGCGCCTGCTGCGCGCGATCTTCGGCGAGAAGGCCCGTGAGGTCCGTGACACCTCGCTGAAGGTGCCGCACGGTGAGACCGGCAAGGTCATCGGCGTGCGCGTCTTCGACCGCGAGGAGGGCGACGAGCTGCCGCCCGGCGTGAACCAGCTGGTCCGCGTCTACGTGGCGCAGAAGCGCAAGATCACCGACGGTGACAAGCTCGCCGGCCGCCACGGCAACAAGGGCGTCATCTCCAAGATCCTCCCGGTCGAGGACATGCCGTTCCTGGAGGACGGCACCCCGGTCGACATCATCCTCAACCCGCTGGGTGTCCCGTCCCGAATGAACCCGGGGCAGGTCCTGGAGATCCACCTCGGCTGGCTGGCCTCCCGGGGCTGGAAGGTCGAGGGCTCCGAGGAGTGGATGGAGCGGCTGAGGGCGATCGGCGCGGACGAGGTCCAGCCCGGCACCAACGTCGCGACCCCGGTCTTCGACGGCGCCCGTGAGGACGAGATCGCCGGTCTCTTCGACTCGACGATCCCGAACCGCGACGGCGACCGCCTGGTGCAGTCGTCCGGTAAGGCCCGGCTGTTCGACGGCCGCTCCGGCGAGCCGTTCCCGGACCCGATCTCGGTCGGCTACATGTACATCCTCAAGCTGCACCACCTGGTGGACGACAAGCTGCACGCCCGGTCCACCGGTCCGTACTCGATGATCACCCAGCAGCCGCTGGGTGGTAAGGCTCAGTTCGGTGGCCAGCGCTTCGGCGAAATGGAGGTGTGGGCGCTGGAGGCTTACGGCGCCGCGTACGCCCTCCAGGAGCTGCTGACCATCAAGTCCGACGACGTCACCGGCCGCGTGAAGGTCTACGAGGCCATCGTCAAGGGCGAGAACATTCCCGAGCCCGGCATCCCCGAGTCCTTCAAGGTGCTCATCAAGGAGATGCAGTCCCTGTGCCTCAACGTGGAGGTGCTGTCGTCCGACGGCATGTCCATCGAGATGCGCGACACCGACGAGGACGTCTTCCGCGCTGCGGAGGAGCTCGGTATCGACCTGTCCCGGCGCGAGCCGAGCAGCGTCGAAGAGGTCTGACGGGTCTGGCCGGGGCACTCGCGACCGCGCGCCCCGGCCTCTCCCCGGACCCCCAGTCAGACCCGAAGACACGACCCTGAAAGAGGGATTGACGACAAGTGCTCGACGTCAACTTCTTCGACGAGCTGCGGATCGGCCTCGCCACCGCTGATGACATCCGTCAGTGGTCCCACGGTGAGGTCAAGAAGCCGGAAACCATCAACTACCGCACCCTCAAGCCCGAAAAGGACGGACTCTTCTGCGAGAAGATCTTCGGTCCGACCCGGGACTGGGAGTGCTACTGCGGGAAGTACAAGCGCGTCCGCTTCAAGGGCATCATCTGTGAGCGCTGCGGTGTCGAGGTCACCCGCGCCAAGGTGCGCCGTGAGCGGATGGGCCACATCGAGCTGGCCGCTCCCGTCACCCACATCTGGTACTTCAAGGGCGTGCCCAGCCGTCTGGGCTACCTGCTCGACCTCGCCCCGAAGGACCTCGAGAAGGTCATCTACTTCGCCGCCTACATGATCACGTGGGTGGACGAGGAGCGCCGCACGCGCGACCTGCCCTCGCTGGAGGCCCACGTCTCCGTCGAGCGCCAGCAGATCGAGCAGCGCCGCGACGCCGACCTCGAGGCCCGCGCCAAGAAGCTGGAGGCGGACCTCGCCGAGCTCGAGGCCGAGGGCGCCAAGGCCGATGTGCGCCGCAAGGTGCGCGAGGGCGCCGAGCGCGAGATGAAGCAGCTGCGCGACCGCGCCCAGCGCGAGATCGACCGTCTCGACGAGGTGTGGAACCGCTTCAAGAACCTCAAGGTCCAGGACCTGGAGGGCGACGAGCTGCTCTACCGCGAGCTGCGTGACCGCTTCGGCACGTACTTCATGGGCGGCATGGGCGCCGCGGCGCTGCAGAAGCGCCTGGAGTCCTTCGACCTCGACGAGGAGGCCGAGAAGCTCCGCGAGATCATCCGGACCGGCAAGGGCCAGAAGAAGACCCGTGCGCTCAAGCGCCTCAAGGTCGTCTCCGCCTTCCTGCAGACCCGCAACAGCCCCAACGGCATGGTGCTGGACTGCATCCCGGTGATCCCGCCGGACCTGCGTCCGATGGTGCAGCTGGACGGTGGCCGCTTCGCGACCTCCGACCTGAACGACCTGTACCGCCGCGTGATCAACCGGAACAACCGGCTGAAGAGGCTCCTGGACCTCGGCGCCCCCGAGATCATCGTCAACAACGAGAAGCGCATGCTTCAGGAGGCTGTTGACGCCCTCTTCGACAACGGCCGCCGCGGCCGCCCGGTCACCGGCCCCGGTAACCGTCCGCTGAAGTCCCTCAGCGACATGCTGAAGGGTAAGCAGGGCCGGTTCCGTCAGAACCTGCTCGGTAAGCGTGTCGACTACTCGGCCCGTTCGGTCATCGTCGTCGGCCCGCAGCTCAAGCTGCACCAGTGCGGTCTGCCCAAGGCCATGGCGCTGGAGCTCTTCAAGCCGTTCGTGATGAAGCGCCTGGTGGACCTGAACCACGCGCAGAACATCAAGTCGGCCAAGCGCATGGTCGAGCGCGGCCGCACGGTCGTGTACGACGTGCTCGAAGAGGTCATCGCCGAGCACCCGGTGCTGCTGAACCGTGCGCCCACCCTGCACCGCCTCGGTATCCAGGCGTTCGAGCCGCAGCTGGTCGAGGGCAAGGCCATTCAGATCCACCCGCTCGTCTGCACCGCGTTCAACGCGGACTTCGACGGTGACCAGATGGCCGTGCACCTGCCGCTGTCCGCGGAGGCGCAGGCCGAGGCCCGCATCCTGATGCTGTCCTCGAACAACATCCTCAAGCCGGCCGACGGCCGTCCGGTGACCATGCCCACCCAGGACATGGTGCTGGGCCTGTTCTTCCTCACCACCGACGAGGAGGAGCGCGACGTCCGCGGCGAGGGCCGGTCCTTCGGCTCGGTCGCCGAGGCGATCATGGCGTTCGACGCCCGGGAGCTCTCGCTCCAGGCGAAGATCGACATCCGCTTCCCGATCGGCACCGTCCCGCCCCGCGGCTGGACCCCGCCGGTGGCCGAGGAGGGTGAGCCCGCCTGGCAGCCCGGTGACAGCTTCCGGCTGCGCACCACGCTGGGCCGCGCGCTCTTCAACGAGCTGCTGCCCGAGGACTACCCGTTCGTCGACTACTCGGTGGGCAAGAAGCAGCTCTCCGAGATCGTCAACGACCTCGCCGAGCGCTACCCCAAGGTCATCGTCGCGGCGACGCTGGACAACCTGAAGGCGGCCGGTTTCCACTGGGCCACCCGCTCCGGTGTCACCGTGGCCATCTCCGACGTGGTCGTGCCCGAGGCCAAGAAGGCCATCATCGAGGGCTACGAGGCGCAGGACGAGAAGGTCCAGAAGCAGTACGAGCGCGGTCTGATCACCAAGGACGAGCGCACCCAGGAACTGATCGCGATCTGGACCAAGGCGACCAACGAGGTCGCCGAGGCGATGAACGCGAACTTCCCGAAGACCAACCCGATCTTCATGATGGTCAACTCGGGCGCGCGCGGAAACATGATGCAGATGCGTCAGATCGCCGGTATGCGTGGTCTGGTGTCCAACGCGAAGAACGAGACCATCCCGCGGCCTATCAAGGCGTCGTTCCGTGAGGGTCTCTCCGTGCTGGAGTACTTCATCTCCACCCACGGTGCCCGTAAGGGTCTCGCGGACACCGCCCTGCGTACCGCCGACTCCGGTTACCTGACCCGTCGTCTGGTGGACGTCTCGCAGGACGTCATCATCCGCGAGGAGGACTGCGGCACCGACCGCGGCCTCAAGCTGGCGATCGCGTCCAAGGGCGCGGACGGCGTGCTGCGCAAGACGGAGGACGTCGAGACCAGCGTGTACGCGCGCTGCCTCGCCGAGGACATCGTCGTGGACGGGAAGGTCCTGGCCCCGGCCGGTACCGACCTGGGCGATGTGCTCATCGACGAGCTGGTCCGCCACGGCGTGGAGACGGTCAAGACCCGCTCGGTGCTCACCTGTGAGTCCGCCGTCGGCACCTGCGCCATGTGCTACGGCCGCTCGCTGGCGACCGGCAAGCTGGTGGACATCGGCGAGGCGGTCGGCATCATCGCCGCCCAGTCCATCGGTGAGCCCGGCACCCAGCTGACGATGCGTACCTTCCACACCGGTGGTGTGGCCGGTGACGACATCACCCAGGGTCTGCCGCGTGTCGTCGAGCTCTTCGAGGCCCGTACGCCCAAGGGTGTCGCCCCGATCTCGGAGGCGGCCGGCCGCGTCCGGATCGAGGAGACCGAGAAGACCAAGAAGATCGTCGTCACCCCGGACGACGGCTCCGACGAGACGGCCTACGGCGTCTCCAAGCGGTCCCGTCTGCTGGTGGGCGAGGGCGACCACGTCGAGGTCGGCCAGCCGCTGACCGTGGGTGCCGTCAACCCGCACGACGTGCTGCGCATCCTCGGCCAGCGCGCCGTCCAGGTGCACCTGGTGGGCGAGGTCCAGAAGGTCTACAACTCGCAGGGTGTGTCGATCCACGACAAGCACATCGAGATCATCATCCGGCAGATGCTGCGCCGTGTGACGATCATCGAGTCCGGCGACGCCGAGCTGCTGCCGGGCGAGCTCGTGGAGCGCTCGCGCTTCGAGGGTGAGAACCGTCGTGTGGTCCAGGAAGGCGGCCACCCGGCCTCCGGCCGTCCGCAGCTGATGGGTATCACCAAGGCATCGCTGGCGACCGAGTCCTGGCTGTCGGCGGCGTCCTTCCAGGAGACGACCCGGGTGCTCACCGACGCGGCGATCAACGCCAAGTCGGACTCCCTGATCGGCCTCAAGGAGAACGTGATCATCGGTAAGCTCATCCCGGCCGGTACGGGCCTGTCCCGCTACCGCAACATCCGGGTCGAGCCGACCGAGGAGGCGAAGGCCGCGATGTACTCGGCCGTCGGCTACGACGACATCGACTACTCGCCCTTCGGCACGGGCTCCGGCCAGGCGGTTCCGCTGGAGGACTACGACTACGGTCCGTACAACCAGTAGGTCCGCGGACGGCTGGTCAACGTTCACAGGGCGGTCACCCCATGGCGGGGGTGGCCGCCCTGCGGCTATGCTCCGGGTTGGTGTGTCCAGCGCGTGTGCATTTGTTTTGACCGGAGCCGATGCTATAGGTACGCTCTGACCTTGTGCCTGGGGTGTCCCTGGGCTCCTGTGCGCGCTTCCAGACCGCTCGGGAGCCCGAGGTGTCGACACCAACAATCTGCACTCTCTGACTTTCGCAGAGGGCTGCGGTGCGCGACACACCCGACCGCGTGGGTCGGAGAAACCCCAGGTTAGCTTTACCGAGACTGGCACACAGAAACCGGAGAAACGGTGCCTACGATCCAGCAGCTGGTCCGCAAGGGCCGCCAGGACAAGGTCGAGAAGAACAAGACCCCCGCCCTCGCGGGGTCGCCGCAGCGCCGTGGCACATGCACCCGCGTGTTCACCACGACGCCGAAGAAGCCGAACTCGGCGCTCCGCAAGGTCGCGCGTGTCCGGCTGAGCAGTGGGATCGAGGTCACCGCCTACGTCCCGGGTGAGGGGCACAACCTGCAGGAGCACTCCATCGTGCTCGTGCGTGGCGGTCGTGTGAAGGACCTGCCGGGTGTTCGTTACAAGATCATCCGCGGCTCCCTCGACACGCAGGGCGTCAAGAACCGCAAGCAGGCTCGCAGCCGCTACGGCGCCAAGAAGGAGAAGTAAGAATGCCTCGTAAGGGCCCCGCCCCGAAGCGCCCGGTCATCATCGACCCGGTCTACAACTCTCCTCTGGTGACCTCCCTCATCAACAAGGTGCTGCTGAACGGCAAGCGTTCCACCGCCGAGCGCATCGTCTACGGCGCCATGGAGGGCCTGCGGGAGAAGACCGGCAACGACCCGGTCATCACCCTCAAGCGCGCGCTGGAGAACGTGAAGCCGACCCTCGAGGTCCGCTCCCGTCGTGTCGGTGGCGCCACCTACCAGGTGCCGGTCGAGGTCCGTCCCGGCCGCTCCTCCACCCTCGCCCTGCGTTGGCTCGTGGGCTACTCGCGCGCGCGTCGTGAGAAGACCATGACCGAGCGGCTCATGAACGAGCTGCTGGACGCCAGCAATGGTCTGGGTGCCTCCGTCAAGCGGCGTGAGGACACCCACAAGATGGCCGAGTCCAACAAGGCCTTCGCGCACTACCGCTGGTAGTCGCTACCCCATCGAGAACCGAGAGAAGACTGAGCCATATGGCCACCACTTCACTTGACCTGGCCAAGGTCCGCAACATCGGGATCATGGCCCACATCGACGCGGGCAAGACGACCACCACCGAGCGGATCCTGTTCTACACCGGCGTGAGCTACAAGATCGGTGAAGTCCACGACGGCGCTGCCACCATGGACTGGATGGAGCAGGAGCAGGAGCGCGGCATCACGATCACGTCGGCCGCGACGACCTGTCACTGGCCGCTTGAGAACGTCGATCACACCATCAACATCATCGACACCCCGGGCCACGTCGACTTCACCGTCGAGGTGGAGCGTTCGCTGCGCGTCCTCGACGGTGCCGTGACCGTGTTCGATGGCGTCGCCGGTGTGGAGCCGCAGTCCGAGACGGTGTGGCGTCAGGCGGACCGCTACGGCGTGCCGCGTATCTGCTTCGTCAACAAGCTCGACCGCACCGGTGCCGAGTTCCACCGCTGCGTCGACATGATCGTGGACCGCCTGGGCGCGACCCCGCTGGTCATGCAGCTGCCGATCGGCACCGAGGCCGACTTCAAGGGCGTGGTCGACCTCGTCCGGATGAAGGCGCTGGTCTGGTCCGCCGAGGCGACCAAGGGCGAGATGTACGACACCGTCGACATCCCGGACACCCACAAGGAAGCCGCCGACGAGTGGCGCGGCAAGCTGCTCGAGGCCGTCGCCGAGAACGACGAGGAGATGATGGAGCTGTACCTGGAGGGCGAGGAGCCCTCCGTGGAGCAGCTGTACGCGGCGATCCGCCGCATCACCATCGCCTCCGGCAAGGGCGGCGGCACCACCGTCACCCCCGTGTTCTGCGGCACCGCGTTCAAGAACAAGGGTGTGCAGCCGCTGCTCGACGCGGTCGTGCGCTACCTGCCGTCGCCGATCGACATCGAGGCGATCGAGGGCCACGCGGTCAGCGACCCCGACGAGGTCATCAAGCGCAAGCCGTCCGAGGACGAGCCGCTGTCGGTCCTGGCGTTCAAGATCGCGAGCGACCCGCACCTTGGCAAGCTCACCTTCATCCGGGTCTACTCGGGCCGTCTCGAGTCCGGCTCGCAGGTCCTGAACTCGGTGAAGGGCAAGAAGGAGCGCATCGGCAAGATCTACCGGATGCACGCGAACAAGCGTGAGGAGATCGACTCGGTGGGTGCCGGCGACATCGTCGCCGTCATGGGTCTGAAGCAGACCACCACCGGTGAGACCCTCTGCGACGCGTCGAACCCGGTGATCCTGGAGTCGATGGACTTCCCGGCCCCGGTCATCGAGGTGGCCATCGAGCCGAAGTCCAAGGGTGACCAGGAGAAGCTGGCCGTCGCGATCCAGCGGCTCGCCGAGGAGGACCCGTCCTTCCGCGTCAAGACCGACGAGGAGACCGGCCAGACCATCATCTCCGGCATGGGCGAGCTCCACCTCGACGTGCTGGTCGACCGGATGAAGCGCGAGTTCAAGGTCGAGGCCAACGTCGGCAAGCCGCAGGTGGCCTACCGCGAGACGCTGCGCAAGGCGGTCGAGCGGTACGACTACACGCACAAGAAGCAGACGGGTGGTTCCGGCCAGTTCGCGAAGGTGCAGATCGCGCTGGAGCCGCTCGAGGGCGACGGCTACGAGTTCGAGAACAAGGTCACCGGTGGCCGCATCCCGCGGGAGTACATCCCGTCGGTGGACGCGGGCTGCCAGGAGGCCATGGAGTTCGGCGTGCTCGCCGGCTACCCGCTGACCGGTGTGAAGGTCACCCTGCTCGACGGTGGCTACCACGAGGTCGACTCGTCCGAGATGGCGTTCAAGATCGCCGGTTCGATGGCCTTCAAGGAGGCCGCCCGCAAGGCCAGCCCGGCCCTGCTCGAGCCGATGATGAAGGTCGAGGTCACCACGCCCGAGGACTACATGGGTGACGTGATCGGCGACATCAACTCCCGTCGCGGGCAGATCCAGTCCATGGAGGACCGGAGCGGCGCCAAGCTGGTCACCGGCCTGGTTCCGCTGTCGGAGATGTTCGGCTACGTGGGCGACCTGCGCAGCAAGACGTCCGGCCGCGCCAGCTACTCCATGCAGTTCGACTCCTACGCCGAGGTTCCGCGGAACGTCGCCGAGGAGATCATCGCGAAGGCCAAGGGCGAGTAAGGCGGGTTCATCCGCATTTCCCACCCTTTAGGCTGGAAGCACAAGGCATCGGGGCCTTCCGTCGTGGAGCGCGTCCACCGCGTTCCATGACGGGCCCCGGCCGCCGGCCCCCATACGAATACGGCGAAGGGCATCCCCCTCGGGGTCCTGGCCGGTTCGGTAAGACCACCTGAACCCATCCGCAAAGCGTGGATGCGTACAGAACCACTCCACAGGAGGACCCCAGTGGCGAAGGCGAAGTTCGAGCGGACTAAGCCGCACGTCAACATCGGCACCATCGGTCACATCGACCACGGTAAGACCACGCTTACCGCTGCGATCACCAAGGTGCTGCACGACGCGTACCCGGACCTGAACGAGGCCTCGGCCTTCGACCAGATCGACAAGGCTCCTGAGGAGCGCCAGCGCGGTATCACCATCTCCATCGCGCACGTCGAGTACCAGACCGAGTCGCGTCACTACGCGCACGTTGACTGCCCCGGTCACGCGGACTACATCAAGAACATGATCACCGGTGCGGCGCAGATGGACGGCGCCATCCTCGTGGTCGCCGCCACCGACGGCCCGATGCCGCAGACCAAGGAGCACGTGCTCCTGGCCCGCCAGGTCGGCGTGCCGTACATCGTTGTCGCCCTGAACAAGGCCGACATGGTGGACGACGAGGAGATCCTGGAGCTCGTCGAGCTCGAGGTCCGCGAGCTGCTCTCCGAGTACGAGTTCCCGGGCGACGAGGTTCCGGTCGTCAAGGTCTCGGCGCTCAAGGCGCTCGAGGGCGACGCCGAGTGGGGCCAGTCCGTCCTCGACCTGATGAAGGCCGTCGACGAGTCGATCCCGCAGCCGGAGCGCGACGTCGACAAGCCGTTCCTGATGCCGATCGAGGACGTCTTCACCATCACCGGTCGCGGTACGGTCGTCACCGGCCGTATCGAGCGCGGTGTGCTGAAGGTCAACGAGAACGTCGACATCATCGGCATCAAGCAGGAGAAGACCTCGACCACCGTCACCGGTATCGAGATGTTCCGCAAGCTGCTCGACGAGGGCCAGGCCGGTGAGAACGTCGGTCTGCTGCTCCGCGGCATCAAGCGCGAGGACGTCGAGCGCGGCCAGGTCATCATCAAGCCGGGCTCGGTCACCCCGCACACCGAGTTCGAGGCCCAGGCGTACATCCTGTCCAAGGACGAGGGTGGCCGCCACACGCCGTTCTTCAACAACTACCGTCCGCAGTTCTACTTCCGTACCACGGACGTGACGGGCGTTGTGACCCTCCCCGAGGGCACCGAGATGGTCATGCCGGGCGACAACACCGAGATGTCCGTCCAGCTGATCCAGCCGGTCGCCATGGAGGAGGGCCTGAAGTTCGCCATCCGTGAGGGTGGCCGGACCGTCGGCGCCGGCCAGGTCACCAAGATCGTCAAGTGACCTGACGCTCCCCGGAGCAGAGAGCCCCATCCGCCTTTGGCGGGTGGGGCTCTTTCGTATGTGGGTACCCGGCCGTCCACATCGAAGCCGCGTTCGACTTCGGGAGCGAATACATGATGACCAATGGCAAGATCGCGGTCGCGGTCGTGGGGGGCTACCTTCTCGGGCGTACCAAGAAGGCGAAACTCGCCGTGGGGCTGGGCATGCTGCTGGCCGGTAAGAAGATCACGCTGGATCCCGCGCAGCTGAAGAAGTCCCTGGCCCAGGCGCCGCTGCTGAGCGGCCTCAACTCGGAAGTGCGCAAGGAGCTTGCCGACGCCACGCGTCAGGCCGCGACCAAGGCCGTCTCCGACCGGGTGAGCGGCCTCGCCGATTCACTGCATGAGCGCACGGCACTGCTGCGCGGCGAAGGCGGGGGCGAGGACGAGGAAGCCGAGGCCGAGGACGAGAGGGACCGGGACGAGGACGAGGAGCCCGCCACGGACGAGGACTCCGCCGCGGACGAGGACTCCGCCGAGCGGGCCGACGACGAGACGGAATCCGGGCCGAGGCGGAAACCGAAGCCTCCGAAGCCGCCGCGCGAGGCGACGGCCAAGGCCCCGACCGGCCCGGCGAAGAAGACCGCCGCCTCTGGTTCCGGCCGGGCGAAGAAGGCCGCGGCCAAGAAGGCCCCGGCGAAGAAGACCGCGGCGAAGAAGACCGCCAGGACCGCGGGGGGCCGCAATGGCTGACACGCTCGGCAAGTTCAAGGACGACATCGTCAAGAACCCGGCCACCGACCGCCTGAAGGACGAGCTGCGCGACTATGTCCAGGCGCGGGCGACCCATGCGATCTCCGGCCTCGGCTCGGGCCTCGCCAAGGGCGCGCAGTCCCTCTCCGAGGGCAAGTCCCCGGGGCAGGCCCTGATGAAGGCCGGTACCTCCCAGCTGAAGGACTCGCTCAAGGAGTCGCTGAAGGAGAAGGTCAAGGGGGCCTTCGGCAAGGGCGGCCGGAGCAGGAGCGGGGGCGGCAAGTCGAAGAGCGTGACGGTCGTCGAGGACATCGACGTCGGGGTGCCGGTCCGCGAGGCGTACGACCAGTGGACGCAGTTCCAGGAGTTCAGCACCTTCGCCAAGGGCGTCGTCAGCGTCGAGAAGGCCGACGACACCAGCAGCAACTGGAAGGTGAAGGTCGCCAAGTCCACCCGCAGCTGGCGGGCGAACGTCACCGAGCAGGTGCCCGACGAGCGGATCAGCTGGACCACGGAGGGCGCGAAGGGCACCGTCAAGGGCGTCGTCACCTTTCACCCGCTCGGCGACAACCTCACCCGGGTGCTGCTGGTCCTCGAATACTTCCCCAAGGGCCTCTTCGAGAAGACCGGCAACATCTGGCGCGCCCAGGGCCGACGGGCGCGGCTCGATCTGAAGCTCTACCGGAAGTTCATCATGATGCGCGGCGAGGCCACGGACGGCTGGCGCGGCGAGATCCGGGACGGCGCGGTCGTGCGGGACCACGAGACGGCCGTGGAGGACGAAGAGCGCGAGAAGGCCGAGGCCGAGGAGACCGGCGAGGGCGACGAGACCGGGGGAGACGCCGATGAGCCGGACGACGCGGCTGAGGAGGAGTACGAGGAGGAGCCCGAAGGCGCCGAGCCCGAGGAGTACGACGAGGAGTACGAGGAGGAGCCGGAGGCCGCCCGGGAGCCGGACGAGGCCGAAGAGCCGGAGCAGCCCGGGGAATCCGGGGACGCCGAGGCGTATGAGGAGCCCGAGGAGTCCGAGGTGCCCGAAGAGGAGCTCGACGAGGAACCCGGCCGCCGCACCGCCGCGGCCCGCCGCTGAGCACCCCCGGCGACCGCCGGACCTGACGGGGCCCCACCCAGACGGAAGACGTCGGGTGGGGCCCCGGCCATGCCGTACGGCGGAGGTGATGGCCGCACGAGTATCGCGAGCGCCGCACGGGGATCCGGGCCGGTCGCCGACCGGCGAGCCGGACCGAATCGCCGACCGGGGAGGTCGCCGAGGGCGCCGCTGCGCCGCGCTGGGTCCGGCCCGGACGCGCGCTGGGGGGCGGCCCGGACGACGCGCGCCCGGTGCTGTCCCGGGGCGCCGGACCGCGACCCGGGCCGGATGTCGCCGGGGGCGCCGCGCCGGGGTGGGGCGCCCCCGGCGACATCCCGGAGGCGCGCCCGGGGCATGGCCCGAACGGCGTGCGCCGAGGGCGCCGCCCCGGGGCGGCCCATGGGGCCGCCCAGCGGGCGGCAGCCGACCGCTACGCCCGCGAGGTGGGGCGGGGGCGCCAGATCCAGGGGGTGGCGTCGGGGGCCACGCCCACCACGCAGACGCCCTGGTGGCCGTCGTCCGCGAGGAGGGCCGGGGCGCCGACCGGGGTCAGGTGGCCGGGGGAGCGCAGCGGCTTGGCGTCCGGGCCGGTGCCGTACTGGACCTGGACCTCCCCGCCCAGGTCGCGGCCGACCAGCAGCAGCGTCTTCGCCTCGCGGCGGCCGGACGGTTCGGCCACGGTGTGGGCGGCGATCGCCCCGTACCCCTCGAAGTGCCGCACCGTGAGGGAGGTTTCGCCGTGGACGGCGGGCACGGTGGCCGCGGGGGTGCGGTAGACCAGCGCGAGCGTGCCGTCGGGGGCCACCGCGGCGCCCAGCGGGTCCCCGCCGGGGCGCGGCAGACCGGACGGCGGGCGCAGGGCGACTGGGCCGCCGTCCCACTCCTGGGCCCAGTGGTGGACGGTGTCGCGGCCGGGGGCGAGGACATGGACCCGCCCCTCCGCGTCCAGCAGCGCGGTCAGCCCGTCCTGGATCTCGGCGCCGCCGAGCCGCTGCCAGGGTCCCCACTGCCCGCCCGCGTCCCGTACCCGGGTGGCCAGGCCCTTGTCCGCGGTGCGCACGAAGAGGTGCACCCGGCCGTCCGGGGTGGCCACCGCCGCCGGGCAGCCGACCCGGCGGCCGTGCTCGGGGTCGGTCTCGGGGGTGCCGAGCCCGGTCCAGGCGCGGAACGGGCCGTCCGGGCGGCGCTGCTCCAGCACCACGATCTCGCGCAGGTCCCCCGCGCCCTGCCCGGCAAGCGCCGCGAACCGCAGCGCGAACAGCACCTGCCGCCCCGCGCTGTCCCGCACCGCGGCGAGCGCCGGGGCGAGGGGTCCGCCGCCGAGCCCCAGCGGCGCCCCGAACCGCCCGCTGCCGGACGCCGTCTCGCGCCACCGCACGGCCTGGGTGCCGAGCACGCCGTACGCCACGAGCCGCCCCTGGG
>NZ_JAEEAP010000229.1 GCF_016103465.1 Streptomyces sabulosicollis | reverse complement strand
CCCCCGGCACTGACGGCACTCCCGGCACCTCCGGAACCGGCAGGCCGTTGGCCCGGGACACCGTTGACAGCGCTGTCCGGGCTCGCGGGTCCGGTCATATCGGCGGGGCTGTCGGAAGCTGCGGACATGGCGGGACGGTAGCACGCGGCCCTCGGCCTTCGACAGGGTTTCCGAAGCCTGGTTGGCAACGCTGTCATTCAGGGACCGCCGCCTGAGCCTGGAACTTCCAATGACTCGACCGTTGACACCCCTCACCGCGTCCACCTAGCTTGCAAACGCTGTCAGAGAGGCAGCCCTGACGGGAACGGGAGGAGGGCGCATGGTTCTGAGCCGCAGAACGCTGCTTGCAAGCGCTGGCAGCCTCGCCATGACCGCCGGTCTCACCACCGCGTGCGGGACCAACGACCTTGACGACCTGTTGGTCAAGGCGAAACGGCCACCGAAGGGCCCGGTGACCGTCCGCTGGTGGGCGGGGAAGATACCCGCCCGCGACGGGGGCGATATGCGCCCCGCCATCATCCGGGCGTTCCGCCGCAGGCACCCGGACATCCACATCCAGATCGTGAAGGGGCTCAGCACGACCGACGGCAACCGCGTGGCGCTGACCACCCAGATCGGCGGGGGCTCCGCCACCCCGGACGTCTACCTCGGCGACACCACCTGGCCCGCCCAGTTCGGTGCCAACTACCTCGCGCTGCCGGTGGAATCGCTGGTGCCGAAGGGGTTCTGGGACCCGTATCCGCCGGCGCTGATGCGGGCGTCCAGCCTGAAGGGCAGGGTGTACGCCTTCCCCTTCTACACGGACGCCGCCTACCTCTACTACCGCAAGGACCTGCTGGCCAAGCACGGTCTGCCGGTGCCCGGGACCTGGGAGGAGCTGGAGCGCACCGGGCGGAGGATCCAGCGGGCGGGCGACGCGGACTACGGCTTCGTCTGGCAGGGTTCCGTCAGCGAATCCCTCACCTGCGTCGTCACCGAATTCCTCGCCGACGCGGGCGGCGGTGTGCTCGGCCGCTCCGGGGACGTCACCGTCGCCGACGAACCCGCACAGCGTGCCGTGGGCTATCTGCGCGGGCTGGTCGGCGCCGGAGTGACGCCGTCGGCGGTCACCACCTACGCCGAGCAGGACGCCATGGACGCCTTCGCGGGCGGCCGGGCGGTGTTCCTGCGCAACTGGGCCTACGCCTGGGGGATGTCCGACGCCGACGGGGCGTCCAAGGTGACGGGCAGGGTGGGGGTCGTTCCGCGGCCCGGTTTCGAGGGGCGTCCGGCGTCCGGCCACGCCTGCCTGGGCGGCTGGAGCAACTTCATCAATCCGCATGCGGAGAACCTCGGTGCCGCGGTCGCCTTCGCCCGCTTCCTCGCCGAGGAGGAGGCCCAGATGATGCTGTTGCGCCGGGCCGGGGTGCTGCCCGCGATGGACACCGTGCTCGACAGCCCGGCCGCGGCGCGGACCGGCGATCCGACCGTCACCACCACCCGGCGGCTGCGGCTGGTCGCCCGTCCGGTGCAGACGCCGTACTACCCGCAGGTCAGCAAGGCCATCTACACCCGGGTGAATTCGGCCATCGGCGGCTCGGAATCGGTCGGCGGCGCGCTGCGGGCCGCCCGCTCCGACATCACCGCGGCACTGGAGGGGAAGGCGCTGTGAGTACCACCAGCCGGATGAGCACCACGGCCGTCGAACGCCGTACGGTGGCCCGTATCGCCGAGCGGACCGGCCCCTCGCGCCGGACCGTACAGCGCGCCCCCGCCCGCGGATCGGCCGAGCGCCGTCTCGCCCGCGTCGGCTGGCTCTACGCCTCCCCCGCGCTCACCGTCGTCGCCGCCGTCACCCTCTTCCCCATCCTCTTCTCCGTCGTCCTCAGCTTCTCCGAGGTGCGTCTGAGCTACGGCGGCTTCCGGATCGACGGTTTCACCACCGGCAACTACACGGCGCTGCTGCACAGTTCGGAGTGGTTCGCCTCGCTCGCCTTCACCATCGGCTTCACCCTGGTGACCGTCGTCCTGGAACTGGCGCTGGGCACCGCCGCCGCCCTGGTCCTGGAGCGGCTGGGCGCCGCGCGCGGCTGGATCCTGGCCGTGCTGCTGCTGCCCTGGGCGATGATCAACGTGGTGGCGGCCCAGCTGTGGGGCTATCTGTACAACGGCACCTACGGCCTGGTGAGTTGGGCGATCGAGGCGCTCGGCGGCGGTGAACCCGCCATCCTGGGCCGTCCGGTGCCCGCGATGGCGGCCATGGTGGTGGCCGACGTGTGGAAGACCACCCCGTTCGTGGCCATCATCGTGCTCGCCGGGCTGATGCAGATCCCACGGGATGTGTACGAGGCGGCGGAGATCGACGGCTCGGGGCCCTGGACCACCTTCTGGCGGGTCACCCTGCCGCAGCTGCGGCCGATCCTGGCCATCGCGGTGCTCTTCCGCACCCTCCAGGCGTTCGGCGTCTTCGACCTGCCGTTCGTGCTCACCCAGGGCGGGCCGGGAACGGCGACCCAGTCGCTGGCGATCCTCGGCTACAAGACGCTTTTCCAGAACCTCAGCATCGGGCCGGGCGCGGCCGTCGCCACCAGTACGGCGGCCCTGGTCATGGGGTGTTGTCTGCTGTTCCTGCGCGCCTTCCGGGCCCAGGTGGCCGAGGGAGGCCGATGATGAGAACCCCCGCCCACGCCGTCCGCGGCCGACGGCGTTACGTCAACCTGGTCAACATCGGCGCCCTGATCATCGTCGTGCTGACCACCGCACCCCTGTACTGGATGGCCACGGCCTCCTTCAAGGGCACCGGTGAGATCAGCGCCAGCCCGCCCACCCTGTTCCCGGAGCACCCGACCACGGGCAACTACGCGGACGCCTTCGGCGGCAACAGCCTCGGCCGGTACTTCCTCAACAGCGTGGTGGTGTCCGTGGTCGCCACGGTCGTGGTGCTGGCGCTGGCCTTCTTCGCGGGCTACGCCCTGGCCCGGCTGCCGATGCGCGGACGCGGGCCGGTCATGGTCTCGCTGCTGATGATCTCGGTCTTCCCGTGCATCGCCGTGGTCACCCCGCTGTATCTGCTGGAGCGCTCGGCCGGGATGCTCAACAGCTACCAGGGGCTGATCGTCCCCTACGTGGCCTTCAACCTGCCGTTCTCCATCTGGATCCTGCGCAACTATCTGCTGGGGGTGCCACGGGCGCTGGAGGAGGCGGCCACGGTGGACGGCGCGAGTCCGCTGCGCACGGTGGTCTCGGTCATCCTTCCGCTGGCGCGGCCCGGGCTGTTCACGGCCGGGGTGTTCACCTTCACCGCCACCTGGGCGGAGTTCCTGATGGCCCTCACCTTCAACAGCGAGGACGCCTTCCGTACGGTGCCGGTCGGGATGGCCCTGTTCACCAGCCAGTACACCGTCCCCTACGGCACGATCTTCGCCGGTGCGATGGCGGCCACCGTGCCCATCGCCATCCTCGTCCTGGTCTTCCGGCGGTCGGTGATCTCCGGAATGACGTCAGGGGCGGTGAAGGGATGACACCGCCATGAGCTGACCCCCGCGGCCCCGGCCGCCCTCGTATCCGTACCCGTATCCGTCCCATCACCGCGAGGACCTCGTGACCCTTCAGCCCTCGGACCCCAACTGGTGGCGGCAGGCCGTCTTCTACCAGATCTACCCCCGCAGCTTCGCCGACTCGGACGCGGACGGCATCGGCGACCTGCCCGGTATCACCTCCCGGCTGCCGTACCTCGCCGACCTCGGCGTGGACTGCGTCTGGCTGAGTCCCTTCTATCCGTCCGCGCTCGCCGACGGCGGCTACGACGTGGCCGACTACCGCGATGTCGACCCGCGCCTGGGCACCCTTGACGACTTCGACCGGATGGTCGCCGAGGCGGACCGGCTCGGGCTGAAGGTCATGGTCGACATCGTGCCCAACCACACCTCGAACGACCACGCGTGGTTCCAGGAGGCGCTGCGCTCGGCGCCCGGCTCCGCCGCCCGTGAGCGGTACGTCTTCCGCGACGGGCGCGGCCCGGACGGCTCGCTCCCGCCCACCGACTGGATCTCCTGCTTCGGCGGCCCGGCGTGGACCCGGCTGCCCGACGGGCAGTGGTACCTGCACCTGTTCGCGCCCGAGCAGCCGGACCTGAACTGGGACCATCCGGAGGTGCGCGCCGACTTCCTCACCACCCTGCGCTTCTGGTCCGACCGCGGCGTGGCGGGCTTCCGCGTCGACGTGGCCCACGGCCTGGCCAAGGACCTGGCCGAACCGCTGCGCGACATCGGGGACGTGCGCGGCTACGACCCGGACGAACTGCCGGAGGACGGCAGCCATCCGCTGTGGGACCGCGATGAGGTGCACGGCATCTTCCGCGCGTGGCGCAAGGTCATGGACGAGTACGACCCACCGCGGATCGCCGTGGCCGAGGCATGGGTCCGCAACTCCCGCCGCACGCCCTACGCCAGCCCCGAGGAGCTGGGCCAGGCGTTCAACTTCGACTTCCTCTGCACCCCGCTGTCCGCGCCCGCGCTGCACACCGCCATCGACAGCGCGCTGCACGACGCCCGTACGGCGGGGGCCTCGGCCACCTGGGTGCTCTCCAACCACGATGTGATCCGGCACGCCACCCGGCTGGCGCTGCCCGACGAGCTGAGCCGGGCGGGGCGGGAGGCGTGGCTGCTCGCCGACGGCCGGGAGCCGGAGGCCGACCGGGAGCTGGGGCTGCGCCGGGCCCGGGCGGCGACGCTGCTGATGCTCGCGCTGCCGGGGTCGTCGTACCTGTACCAGGGCGAGGAGCTGGGCCTGCCGGAGGTGGCGGATCTGCCCCGGGAGGCGCTCCAGGACCCGACCTGGGAGCGCAGCGGCGGGCGGATCAAGGGCCGTGACGGCTGCCGGGTGCCGCTGCCGTGGACGCGGTCCGGCCCGTCGTTCGGCTTCGGCGACGGGGGTTCCTGGCTGCCGCAGCCGGAGTACTTCGGCGAACTGTCGGTCGAGGCACAGACCGGGGTGGCGGGCTCCACGCTGGAGCTGTACCGGGAGGCGCTGCGGCTGCGCCGTGCGCTGGGCGGCGACGAGGGCGTGGAGTGGGTCGGCTCGGTGGAGGAGCTGAGCGCGGGGGTGCTGCACTTCCGGCGCTCCACCGGCTGGCACAGCCTCAGCAATCTCTCACCGGTCCCGGTGCCGCTGCCGGAGGGGCTCGAGGTGGTGCTGGCCAGCGGTCCGCTCGACGGGGACCGGGTGCCCGCGCAGACGACGGTCTGGGCGCGCCAGGGGGTGTCCGGGGGTTCGTGACGCCTGCGGCGGGTCACGCGGCGGGCGCCCCGCAGTCGGAGGCCGTGGGCTGCGGGGCCGTCGGCCGGAGGCCGTAGGCTGCGGGGCGGGGCGGGCCCGGTTCTCCGGGCCCGCCCCGCGCCCCGTCGCCGACGACCCTTCGAGGAGAGACCGTGCTCGTGCTGCTGCCCCCGTCCGAGGGAAAGGCCACAGAGGGTTCCGGGTCCCCACTGGACCTGGGATCGCTGTCGCTGCCGGGCCTGGGCGAAGCGCGGGCGGAGGTGCTGGACGCGCTGGTGTCGCTCTGCTCGGGCGACGAGGCGAAGGCCGCGGAGGCGCTGGGGCTCAGCGAGGGGCTGCGCGGCGAGATCGCGAAGAACGCGGCGCTGCGGGAGGCCGCGGCGCGGCCCGCCGGGGAGATCTACACCGGTGTGCTGTACGACGCGCTCGGCCTGGCCACGCTGCCGGGCACCGCCCGCCGCCGGGCGGAGGAGTCGCTGCTGGTGTTCTCCGGGCTGTGGGGCGCCGTACGGATCGACGACCGCATCCCCTCCTACCGCTGCTCGATGGGGGTGAAGCTGCCGGGCCTCGGCGCGCTCGGCAGCTACTGGCGGACCCGGACCCCGATGGCCGAGGCGCTTCCGGAGGCCGCCGGGGACGGACTGGTGCTGGACCTCCGCTCGGCGGCGTACGCGGCGGCGTGGAAGCCGAAGGGGGCGGTCGCCGAGCGGACGGCGACGGTGCGGGTGCTCCAGTCGAAAATCGTGAACGGGGTCGAGAAGCGGTCCGTCGTCAGCCACTTCAACAAGGCGACGAAGGGCCGGATGGTACGGGACCTGCTGACCGCGGGCGCCGAGCCGGACGGCCCCGGCGAACTGGTCGAGGCGCTGCGCGGGCTGGGGTACGCGGTGGAGGCCGCGCCGCCGGAGCGGGCTGGGCGGGCATGGGGGCTGGATGTGGTGGTGACCGAGCTGTAGATGGATACCCGCGCGCCGTGCGGGCCGCTTCGAGCGGTGGCGGAGCGCTACTGGGGCCGTCCCGGGGCGGGGCCGGTGGCGGAGCGCTGCTCGGGCCGTCCCGGGGCGGGGCGCCCGGCGGCCCCGGGCCGCGGCGGGGCGCTGCCCGGCCCGGACCACCCGCTGCCCGGCCAGGCCCGGTGCGGCTGCGGGTGGGGCACCGGTCCAGCCGCAGTGGTGCCCGGTCCGGCCCGCCCGCTGGGCGGTACGGGCGGTACGGGCGGCGCGGCGCGCCCGTCTCCGGTCGCCCCGTACCCCGTTCATTGCGACTTGCGCAACCGCCATTGCGCGGTGCGCCGCACGACGGCAGGATGGGCGCCGTGACTAGCACCGCGCCCTCCCCCGGCACCCCGGCTTCCTCGCTGCTCGACCTCGCCCCCGTCATCCCCGTGGTCATCGTCCATGACGTGGCCGACGCGGTCCCGATGGCCCGTGCGCTGGTGGCGGGCGGGCTGCCCGCGATCGAGGTGACCTTCCGGACGCCCGCCGCCGCGGACGCGATCCGGGCGATCGCCGAGGAGGTCCCGGACGCGGTCGTCGGCGCCGGTACCGTCCTGACGTCGGAGCAGGTGGAGACGGCCGTCGCCGCCGGGTCGCGCTTCCTGGTCACGCCCGGCTGGACGGACCGGCTGCTGGGCGCGCTGGACGCGTCCGGGCTGCCGTATCTGCCGGGGGTCTCGACCACCTCGGAGGTCGTGGCGCTGCTGGAGCGCGGGGTGGCGGAGATGAAGTTCTTCCCGGCGGAGGCGGCCGGGGGCACCGCGTATCTGAAGGCGCTCGCCTCGCCCCTCCCCCGGGCCCGCTTCTGCCCGACGGGCGGGGTCAACGCCTCGAACGCCCTCGGGTACCTGTCCCTCCCCAACGTCGGCTGCGTGGGCGGCACATGGATGCTGCCGCCGGACGCGCTGGAGGCGGGCGACTGGGCCCGGGTGGAGTCCCTGGCCCGGGAGGCGGCGGCGCTTCGGCGGTGACGGCCGCCGCGGGGGGCCGTCACCGTGGCAGAGCCGCCGCGGGGCCGTCACCGTGAAACAGCCGCCACCGAGATCCGCACCGTGGCGGCTACCGCGGTCGGCCCCTACCGCAGATGCGCCGTCTCGTTCAGCAGCCTCAACGACGCGTTCCCGTCCCCGTAGTACGCCACCGCCGTCAGCGAGGCCGCCGAGAGCTCCATGCGGAACAGCGACTGCGGCGGGGCGCCCAGGGCCAGCCGGACCAGGGTTTTGATCGGGGTGACATGGGTGACCAGCAGCACCGTACGGCCCGGGTAACGGGCGATCAGCTTGTCGCGGGAGAGCGCGACCCGGCGCGTGACCGCCGCGAAACTCTCGCCGCCGCCGGTGGGGGCCACCTCCGTGGAGGCCAGCCATGCGTCCAGGTCGTCCGGGTAGCGCTCCTTGACCTCCGCGAAGGTCAGGCCCTCCCAGGCCCCGAAGTCCGTCTCCCGCAGCCCCTCTTCGACCCGGACCTCCAGGCCCAGCCGCCGGGCCACCACCTCGGCGGTCTCCCGGCAGCGCCGCAGCGGTGAGGCGACGACGGCCTGGATGGTGCCGCGTGCGGCGAGCGCCGCCGCCACCCGCTCGGCCTGGAGGCGGCCCACGTCGGAGAGCCCGGGGTCGGTGCCGCCGCTGCCGGAGAAGCGCTTCTCGGGGGTGAGCGGGGTCTCCCCGTGCCGGAGCAGGACGAACGTGGCGGGCGTACCCAGGTCCGCCGCGCCCCAGCCCACCGCCGGAGCCCCCGTGGCGGCGGGCTCGGCGAGGGCGTCGTCGGCGGGCGCGGCGGCCTCGGGCGCGCCCGCCGCCAGCGTGCCGCCGGGCGGCACCTTCGGCCGCCACTGCTCGCCCCGCTTGCCCGCGTCCATCGCCTCGTTGGCCAGCCGGTCGGCGTGCTTGTTGTCCTCGCGCGGGATCCACTCGTAATCCACCTGGCCGGGCGGGACGATCGCCTTGGCCTCGGCGGCGAGCGGCCGCATATCGGGATGCTTGATCTTCCAACGGCCCGACATCTGCTCGATGACCAGCTTGGAGTCCATCCGCACCCGGACCTCGGCCGCCGGGTCCAGGGCGTGCGCCGCCCGCAACCCGGCGATCAGGCCCTTGTACTCGGCCACGTTGTTGGTCGCGGTGCCGAGGTACTCGGCCACCTCGGCGAGCGTCTCACCGGTCTCCGCGTCGCGCACGAGGGCGCCGTAGCCGGCCGGCCCGGGGTTGCCCCGGGACCCGCCGTCCGCCTCGACGATGAAGCGCCGCGCCATCGGCCTACAGCCCCGACTCGGGCGTACGGACCAGGATCCGGCGGCAGTTCTCGCAGCGCACCACCGTGTCGGGGGCCGCCGAGCGCACCTCGTTGAGCTCGGTGATGGCGAGCTCCTGGCGGCAGCCGTCGCAGCGCCGCTGGTAGAGCCGGGCCGCGCCGATGCCGCCCTGCTGCTCGCGCAGCTTGTCGTAGAGCTTCAGCAGATCGGCGGGGATGGTCCCGGCGATCACCTCCCGCTCCTTGGTGACGGTCGCGATCTCGGCGTCGATCCCCTCGGCCGCCGCGTCCCGGCGCGAGGTGGCGTCGCCGATCTTGGACTGGAGGGACTCCACCCGCTCGGTCAGCTCGGCGACCCGCTCCTGGACGGACTCCCGGCGCTCCATGACCTCCAGGACGACGTCCTCCAGGTCGCCCTGGCGCTTGGCGAGGGAGGCGATCTCGTGCTGGAGGTTCTCCAGGTCCTTCGGCGAGGTGACGGCCCCGGAGTCCAGGCGCTTCTGGTCGCGGGCGGCGCGCTGGCGCACCTGCTCCACGTCCTGCTCCGCCTTGGTCTGCTCGCGGGCGGTGTCGCTCTCCTCGGTCTGCGCGGCGATGAGCAGGTCGCGCAGCTGGGTGTGGTCGGCGTTCAGCGTCTCGATCTCGGCGTGCTCGGGCAGCGTCTTGCGCTTGTGCGCGAGCTGCGACAGCCGGACGTCGAGCGCCTGGACGTCGAGGAGGCGGATCTGATCGGCGGGCGCGGCATTCAGCGTGGGGCTCCAGGGGAGTCGAGTGGGACGGGAAACGAGGTCAGGGAGTCGAGCGGAGGGCGGCGGGGGCCGCGGCGTGGGCCGTCCACGGGTCGGTGACGATACGGGAGACATGCGTGCGCAGACCCCAGCCGTGCCGGTCGGAGATCTCGTCCAGCTGGGCCGCTGCCTGCTCGGTCCAGGGCCATTCGGTGGCCCAGTGGGCGGCGTCCAGCAGGGCGAGATCACTGTGTTCCCGCGCCTCCGAGGACGGGTGGTGGCGCAGATCGGCGGTGAGGAACGCGTCGACCCCGGCCGCGCGCACCGCGTCGAAGAGGCTGTCGCCGGAGCCGCCGCTGACGGCCACCCGGCGGATCGTACGGTCCGGGTCGCCCGCGGCGCGGATCCCCTGCGCGGTGGCGGGCAGCCGGGCGGCGGCGCGCTCGGCGAACTCCCGCAGCGTCTCGGGGTGGTCGAACTCGCAGACCCGGCCCAGCCCGCGGCGGCCCTCGGGGTCGGTGGCGTCGGGCACCAGCGGACCGACGATCCGCAGGTCGAGCGCGCCGGCGAGGGCGTCGGAGACGCCGGGGTCGGCGGTGTCGGCGTTGGTGTGCGCGACATGCAGGGCGATGTCGTGCTTGATCAGGGTGTGCACCACCCGGCCCTTGAAGGTGGAGGCGGCGACGGTGGTCGTCCCCCGCAGATAGAGCGGATGGTGGGTGATCAGCAGATCGGCGCCGAGGTCCACCGCCTCGTCGGCCACTTCCTGGACCGGGTCGACGGCGAACAGCACGCGGGTGACCTCGGCGTCGGGGTCACCGCACACCGTGCCGACGGCGTCCCACTGCTCCGCCCGCTCGGGCGGCCAGAGGGCGTCGAGTGCGGCGATGACGTCGTTGAGTGCGGGCACGGGGCAAGGCTACCTCCCGGATCACGGCTGAGCCCTGCCCCGGCCTTCACTCAGCGCGACCGGCGCTGCGCCCGGCCGCGGTGGTCGCGCGGTCGCGGTGGTCGCGCGGTCGCGCGGTCGCGCGGATCAGCGGACGAGGTAGCCGCGCAGGTCGTCCAGGACCCGGTCGGCGGCGGTGACGCCGAGGCCCAGGTACCAGGTCTCCTCGTCGACGTCCTTGGCCCGGCCCGCCTTGACCGCCTTCAGCTTCTTCCACAGCGGGTTGGACCGCGCCTGGTCGCGCTTGGTGGCCTTGGGGTCGCCGTAGACGCCGGTGAAGATCCAGTCGGCGTCGGCCTCGTCGATCCGCTCCGGGCCGACCTCCGCGGCGAGATCGTTGATCTGCTGGTTCTTCGGACGCGGCAGGCCGACGTCCTCGAGGATGGTGCCGATGAAGGACGCCTTGGCATAGAGCCGGGTGGCCTGCGGCATGAAGCGGAGCATGGTGATGGTCGGCTTGTCGGGGCCGATGTCCTCGCCGAGCTTCTCGGCCTTCTTCTCGTACGCGCCGAGGGCGCGCTGGGCCGCGGCGGTGCGGTCCAGGGCCGCGGCGTTGAGGAGGTAGTTCTCCTTCCAGGTGAAGCCGGGGCGGATGGAGAAGACGGTCGGGGCGATCTGCTTCAGCTCGTCGTAGAGCGGTTCGGCGCGCAGCTTGCTGCCGAGGATCAGATCGGGGTGGAGGGCGTTGATGGCCTCGAGGTTGAGGTTGTTGATGGTGCCGACGTTCTTGGGGTTACCGGCGTCCTTCTTGAGGTAGTCGGGTATGGCCTGGTCACCCTCGGAGGGGGCGTAGCCGACCGGCTTCAGCCCCAGTGAGACCACGTTGTCGAGCTCGCCGACGTCGAGCACCACGACCCGCTTCGGCTTGCTCTTGAGCTCGGTCCTGCCCATCGCGTGGGTGATGGTGCGGGGGAACGCGCCGGGTTTGGCGTCCGTGCCCATCTTCGCGGTCTCCTCGGCCGCCGTGCCGAAGTCCTTGCCGCCCTGGGCGACGGACTTCCCGCCCCCGCCGTTGCGCTTGCCGTCGGCCCCGCCGTCGTCGGACGCTCCGCAGGCGGTGAGGGAGAGCGCCCCGGCCAGGGCGAGGGCGAGGGCGGCGCTGCCGCGGGCGCGCAGGGACATGACGGAGCTCCTGGGATAGCTGGGCGCGCCCGTTCCCACGGGCGCGCCGATCGCACTTAGGTGTGCCTTACTTTAATCACACACCATCCCCCCGTCGCTTACAGCACATTCACCCCCGACCTCTCAGGCGAATCGGGCAAGAGCCACACTTACGGGTGGAGCGCACCCATTACGGCCTTCGGCAGCGAGTGCGAAAACTACGGTCAGTGGCCGGAGGTGACTGACCGATGACTGCCTGTGCCTTCGACACCGCCCTCACCGGGGGCGTCGGCGACCGGCCACGAGGGGGTTTCACCATCGCCTCGGACCGCTCGTACGGCGCGCGGCTCGCGCTCAGCGGGGAGGCGGGCTGCTGGTACCCCGAGCGCTGGACGCTGGACGGCCCGGAGCCCTACGCCGTACCGCTGCCGGCCGCCCAGCCCGAGGAGCCGGACAGCGAGTTGCTGCCGCTGGCCGACGGGCAGGTGCTCATCCACCGCCGGGTGGCCGGCCACCACTCCTTCTCGCTGCTGTACCCGGCCGGCCCCGGCACCGGCGAGCGTCCGCTCGGCGGCATCGACCGCGCCGAGGTCTCGCTGCTGCCGCCCGCGCCCGGCGGCCTGTGCGCGTTCGCGCTGGGGCGCGGGGCGCGGTCCACCTCCGTCTGGCTGCTGTTCGGCGGCGGTGTCCTCACCCCCCAGCACCTGGCCGAGGTGCCCGGCCGCTGTACGGGCGGCAGTTGGCTGGACCGTACGGGCCGGCTGCTGGCCCTCGACCGCGAACTCGACGGCCGCACCAAGACCGTGGTGGTCGACCTGCGGCGCGGCGGTGAGACCAGCCCGCTGCTGCAGATCACCGAGCGCAGCGACGACCGGCTGCTGCTCGCCGACCCCGACAGCGGTCTGCTGCTCGTACGCTCCGACGCGCCCGGCGAGGAGCGGCTGGGGTGGGGAGTGCTGGGCAGCACCCGGCCGGTGCGGTTCCCGGAGTGTCTGCGCCCCGCGGGGTGGTCGGAGGCCACGCCGTTCGCGGTGCAGCCGGGGCAGGTGCTGACGCCCGAGGTGTGCGCCGTGGCGTTCCGCGTCGACGGGCGGGGCGGATCCGGGTCCGGGCGGCCGTGGGTGGGCGTATGGCGCCCGGCGGAGCGGCGCCTGCGCGAGTTCCCGGCACCGGAGGGCTGGCTCCCGGGCGCGGGCCTGTGGACCCGGGACGGCGAACTGCGGCTGCCCTACGTCACCCCCCACGTGCCCTGCGGCCTGGCCCGGGTGCGGCCCCCGGGGACGGCGGGGGCGGCGCCGTGGCTGTCGGGAGGGTCGTGGGTGTCGGCGGCGCCGGGCGGTACGGGCGCGGCGCGAATGCGGCACGCTCCGGAGGCACCGGGCACTGCGAGCGGTGCCGCGAGCGATGCCGCGTGCGCGGCGGAGCCGTCCGCAGCGGGATCGTCCGCGGCGGCGCCGGCACGGTGGAGACCCGACGACACGGCGGGGCCGTGGCGGCGGGATGAGACGGCGGGGCCGTGGAGACCGGGCGGTACGACAGCGCCGTGGCAGCCGGACGAGGCGACCGGGGCACGGCGGATCGCGCGCGTGACACGGGCGTCCGAGCCCCCGGACCACGGAGCGGAGCCGCCCGGCCCCACCCCTGCCGAAGCGCGGGTCGTCCAGGCGCCCGCGGCCGGGATCGCGACCAGGGCGACCAGGATCACACCGTGGACCCGGGTCGGCGGCCCCGGCGCACCCGCCCCCGCGCGGGCATCCGAGCGGGCGTCCGAGCTGACACCGCCCCGGCCGTCCGGGCCGACACCCGAGCCGACGCCACCGCGGGAGCGGGCGCCGCTGCCCCTGCACGAGCGGGCGCCGGAGCCCGAGTGCGGGTCCGGTGTCGAGCCGTGGGGCGGGACCGGGTCGTGGGCCGGGGTCGAGCAGGAGATGGGGCCCGAGCCGGAGCCCGCAGCGGGGACCGGTCTCGCCGGTCTCACCCCCGCGCTGCGGCCCGTACCGCTTCAGCAGGCACCGCTCGCGCGGCCACCGCGGCCCCGGCCACCCCGCTGGGTCCGGGATCACCCACTTGGTTAGACTCTGGCAGGGGCTGCGCGTCCCTGCGTTCCGTCACGCGCGGGGCGCCCCGGGTGATGCGCATGGAACGTCGTGCGACAACGTGGTCAGCCCCTTTCGCACAGTACAAAGCGATCTGACGGGGTGACGTACCCACCATGTCCGAAACCCACATCGACACGACCCAGGCGCGCCCGCGGGACGCCGCCGCGGCCCAGGCCGATGGCGGTCAGGGCAGGCACCGGGGGCAGGCCGCGTCCGAGGAGACCCAGGCACCGGCCAACGGCCGCCACCGCCGCCCGAACGAGAACGGCTCCTGACGACCTCGGGACCGTAGGCGCCCAGGACCTCGGGACCGTAGGCACCTCAGAGGCCGTCCCCGATCGCGGGACGGGCCGGATTTCCGCCGGAAGTCCGGCCCGTCCGGCGATCGCGGGGTGCCCCGCCCCCTCCGGCCGGCCCCGCC
>NZ_JAEEAP010000228.1 GCF_016103465.1 Streptomyces sabulosicollis | reverse complement strand
GGGAAGGGCTGCGGGCACCGGTGAGGTGCCGCGTCCCATCGGTGAAGGGTCATCGCATGAGCCCGTCGGTGAAGGGCCGTCAGTGGGACCTTCGCTCAGGGGCCCCGGCCCCCGGCGCCCGGCCCCTCACTTCCCCGCGGGCTCGTCGGTCCCCGTCTCCGTGGTCCCCGTCTCCAGGGCTCCCGTCTCCGTGAGGTCCGCGAAGTCGTCGAATTCGCCCGCCTTGACGCCCTTGATGAACGCGTCCCACTTGGCCCGGGTCGTGACCACGACGGTTTCCGGGTCGTTGCTCTCGCGCATCAGGATCTGGTCGTCGGGGCCCACGGCCACTTCGAGGTAGGCGCTGCCCTCCTCGAGGTCGGCGGGTGCGGCCCGCTGCCAGTCGAGCTCTTGCCGGTCGAGCCGTGTCATCTGCGGTCCCCAGGGTCGTGCTGCTCGGACGGCTGGACTCTACGCGTTCCGCGCTCACGCGAGAGGCGGCCGGGACGGGGCGGTGAGGCGCGCGGGGCGGGTCGGCGGCGCACAAGGGGGCGCGCGTCGGCGGCCGTCGTAAGGTTTCGGCTGGGGAGCGGCTGATTTTCGCCGTGCGTGCGGAAAGGCGTTCGCATGGCGGGTGAATGGGGGAGGATGGCCGGGTGCGTAAGGTCTGGCTGGGTGTCAGTGTCGGTCTCGGGGTCTCCTTTTCCTTCGTCGCGCTGCTCGTCGTCGGTACCTACATGGTCGCGGCGGACCTTGTCGGCGGTGCCGGCGGTAAGGCCGTCGGGCTGGCCAAGGGCGCCGTTCCCGCCACGTACGAGCCCCTCATCCAGCGGTACGGGAACTCCTGCCCGGCCATCAACCCCGCGCTCCTCGCCGCGCAGCTCTACCAGGAGAGCGGCTGGAACGCGAAGGCGCAGAGCCCGGCCAACGCCAAGGGGATAGCGCAGTTCATCCCCGCCACCTGGGCCTCGCACGGGGTCGACGGCAACAAGGACGGCGTCAAGGACATCTGGGACCCGCAGGACGCCATCCCGTCGGCGGCCGCCTATGACTGCTCGCTCGCCAAGTACGTCAAGGACGTGCCGGGCAATCAGACGCACAACATGCTGGCCTCGTACAACGCGGGCGCCTATGCCGTGATCAAGTACGGCGGGGTGCCGCCTTACCGCGAGACCCAGAACTACGTGAAGACCATCACCACCCTCGCCAAGAGCTTCGAGGCGCCGATCCAGAAGGTCCAGCCCTCGCAGCAGTCGGCCGGGGCGATCTACTTCGCGCAGAAGCAGCTCGGCAAGCCCTATCTCTGGGGCGGGAACGGCACGCCGGAGGAGGGCGGGCGGTTCGACTGCTCGGGGCTGACGAAGGCGGCGTACAAGACGGTCGGCATCGATCTGCCGCGCGTCGCCAACGACCAGTGGAACGCCGGACCGCACCCCAAGCGGAGCGAGCTGCTCCCCGGGGATCTGGTCTTCTTCGCCTATGACCTCGACGATCCGAGATCGATCCACCACGTGGGGATCTATGTGGGCGGCGGCTACATGATCAACGCGCCCTACACCGGTGCGGTGATTCGTTTTGACAAGATCGACTCGCCGGACTACATCGGTGCTACGCGGGTGACTCAAGATGGCGCGAAAGCGCTGCCACGGGCGAACTCCGCGTAAGGATTCCCGCTGAGCTGCGACGATCGGTCACCCTTCGATAACGTCCCGGTGATCGTTGGGTGGAGTACGGAACCCCTGGCGAGAAGAGGGCGTTCCCTGGAGGTGGATCGGGGCGTGGATCAGCGTGGATCGACGGCGGACTCTCCGGCGCCGGTCGCGTGGCCACGGCTCGCAGGGCATTACGGGGGGTCGGCAGCTGCACGTAGTGACAGGCAAGAGATAAGGGGCCACGGCATATGGCTGGACTCGCACTGGACGGGTCGAACCCCGATGTCAGCCTTCTCTACGACATCAACGGGCTGGCGAAGGACGCCCCGCACTGGTTCGACCGCGGCATGGAGTTCGTCGGCGAGTACGGGATCATCATCGGGCTCGCCCTGGTGACCCTGGCCGCCTGGTGGAGCGTGCGGAAGCGGTCGCAGGAGGCGCCGTCCGCCGTCGCCGGGCTGGTGTGGGCCCCGCTGGCCGCCGGGCTGGCGCTGGTCGCCAACATCCCCATCCGCGGCTTCGTCGAGCGGCCCAGACCCTTCAAGGACCATCAGGGGCTCGACGTCCTGGTGGCGGGCAAGACGGACTTCTCGTTCGTCAGCGACCACGCGACGCTGACCATGGCGGTCGCCGTCGGCGTCTTCATGGCCCACCGCGCCTATGGGGCGGCCGCCATAGGGCTCGCCCTGCTGGAAGGGTTCTGCCGCGTCTATATGGGTGTCCACTACCCGACGGATGTGATCGGCGGGTTCGCCCTGGGGACGGCGGTCACGCTGCTGCTGGCGCCGCTCGCGATGATGCTGCTGACGCCGCTGACCACGGCGATCGCGGGTTCGCGTGCCGGCTGGCTGATACGGGCCGAGCCCGCCAGGGCCGACCAGGACGCGGACGAGGCATGCGCGGAGCTCACCGAGTCCCGCTCGGCGGGCGGCGGCCACAGGAACAAGGATCTGGCGGCCTAGCGGTCTCCTTACGGATGCGATGAACGCGGACGCGATGAACGCGGACGCCGCGAACGCGAACGCCGCGAACGCGGACGCGACGAAGGCCCGGCGGCTGCCGGGCCTTCCGTCATGTCCGCGGCTCAGCCGCCGCCCAACCTCCGAGGGCCCCGCGAGCCCCGGCGGAGGGCCTCACAGGGCCTGCGGGAAGTCGAAGAGCCGGTCCGGGTCGTAACGCTTCTTCACCCGCGTCAGCTTGTCGGCGGCCGAGCCGTAGTAGGCCGAGCGCCAGTCCTTCAGCGACGGGTCCGTGTAGTTCTGGTACGCCGCCCCGGAGGCGTACCGCCGCATCGCCTTGTGGGCGCCGTCCAGCCAGGCGTTGCCCGCGGTGCCCGAGCCGCCCGCCGACCAGGACGCGGTGTACTGCGCGAGGAACCGCGAGCGGCGGTGGACGAAGGAGGTGGCCGTGGGTGAGACCCGGTTGACCGCCCCGCCGAGCGCGGTGAGCGCGATGCTGACCGCGCCCCCGCCGCCGGTGCGCCGCCCGTAGCGCTCCAGCTGGTCCAGCATCGCCCGGACGCCCGCCTGGCTCAGCGAGCGGTCGAAGAAGTCCGAGCGCGCCGCGTAGGTCTCGCGGTTCAGCGTTCCGGAGGTGCTGCGGCCGGGCTTGTCGCCGGGCAGATGGCAGTTGGCCGTGGAGGTGTCGCCGCAGCCGGCGTACATCCGCATGGCGTCGACGTAGCCGCGGCGGCGCAGGCTGACCTGCGAGGCGGGGCCGGGGCCGCCCGGTCCGTCGGCGAGCTTGTCCACCGCGTTCTGCAGCGCGCCGTAGGTGCCGAGCGAGAAGCAGCTGATGGAGACGGTGGGGGTGCGCCCGGGGGCGGCCGACAGATGCAGCGCCGACCAGATCTCGTCCGGCTGGTCCGGGCCCCACTTCTGCCAGGCGCTCAGCACCTTCGCGGCCTTCGACCATGGCCATGACATGTAACAGGTCACGCCGTCGGCCGCGTCATGCGTACGGAAGCGCAGTTCGGTGACGACGCCGAAGTTGCCGTTGCCCGCGCCGCGCAGCGCCCAGAACAGCTCGGCCTCGCGGCTCTTGGAGACCTGGAGGGCCCTGCCGTCCGCGGTGACGATGGTGGCACCCGTAAGGCTGTCGGCGGTCAGTCCGTACGCCCGGGAGACCACACCGTGGCCGCCGCCGAGGGTCAGCCCCGAGATGCCGACGCTCGGGCAGGAGCCGCCGGGGACGGTGACCCCGCGGGCGCCCAGTGTCGTGTAGACGTCGATGAGCTTGGCGCCGGCGCCGATCCGCGCCTCGCCGGAGGTCGTACGGATCGAGGAGAGCGCGGAGACGTCGATGACGAGGCGGCCGTCGCCGCTCGACCAGCCGGCGTAGGAGTGGCCGCCGTTGCGGATCGCGACGGGGGCGCCGTGGCGCCGGGCGAAGTCCAGACAGGCGGAGATGTCCGAGGTGTTCTCTATATAGGCGACGGCGGCGGGGCGCAGATGGTCGAAGCGGGTGTTGTAGAGCCGGCTGGCGGAGGTGTAGTCGGAGTCCCCGGGGCGCACCAGGTCGCCCTGGAGGTCCTCCCCGAGCGCGCTCCAGTCCGCGGCCTTCGGCTTGCCGTCGACGGCGCGGCGACTGCCGCTCGCCGAGGCCGAACGGGCGTCCGGCGCCGAGGAGGAGGAGCCCACCGGGCTCGTGTCACCGCCGGCCTTCCCCGCGCCGTCGTCGCACGCGGTGGCCCATGTGGCGGTGGCCGCCAGCCCCGTGCCCGCTGCCAGCAGTGTCCGCCGGTTCATGGCGGTGTCCCCTCCCTGTCGACGCTGCTCTCAACCGTCGACCGGGCCACCGTGAGGCCGGCCCGGTCCCTTGGTCAGAGGGGTGGACCGGGAGGTGTGGTTCCGCTCGTGGCCGAAGTGTTGTCGGGGGATGGACAACCCGCGCCCATCGGGCGGGTGTGATCCGGGCTAATCGGACGAGTCCGGTGAATCGCTTGTGCCGGACGAAGTGTGACGGGCCGTCGCGTGGGCCGCCGCGTCATCGCGGGCGAGGGCCCTGGCGCGACGGGCCGGACCGTACCAGCCGCAGGTGCAGCGGGCGACGGAGAAGGAGCCCCGCTCCACGGTGGTGGTGCGGTTCTGGCCGGGGCCTATGTCACCTGAGTCGAGCACATGACCACGCTACCGGGCCGTGACGGGCCACTGGTGTGGTTCGTTAAACGAACAAGTACCAAGCGGGACGAGCGTGGCCAGGGGGTCGGCGGTCGATGGTGTTCCAGCAGCGCGGGCTCGGCGCGCGGAGACGGATGAGAGCGGTCGCCGGGGTCGTGTCGGGTGGCCTGCTGGCCGTGTCGCTGGCGACCGTGAGCGGCTGCTCCACCGAGACGGCGGCCGATGAACGCCCTGGCGGCACCGCGCGCGAGAGCGCGGTCACGGTGCTCCACCGGGCTGCGGACGTGCTGGTCAAGTCGGGCAGCTCACGGATCCGTACGACCATGGAGACGGCGACGGGCGGCACCCGCGTGTCCATCCGGGGCACCGGCGCCTACGACTTCGAGAAGCGGCTGGGCCGGCTGCGGCTGCTGCTGCCCAGGGACGCGATGGGGGCCGCCGAGCATGCGCCGATCACCGAACTCCTGGCCTCCGGGGCGCTTTTCATGCGCAATCGCGGTGCGGGCATTCCCCGCGACAAATGGGTTCGGGTGGATACGACGGACATTCCCGACGGCAACCTGGTCACCGGCGGCGCCACGGACCCGCTGACCGCCGCCGAGTTGCTGCGCGGGGTGCGGGAGGCCAGCCTGATCGGCGAGGAGGGGCTCGGCGGGGACCTGGTGCGCCATTACAGCGGCACCATCGACATCGGCCGGGCGGCGCGGGCCGCGTCGGAGGGCGCGCGGGGATCGCTGGTGGCCGCGGCCAGGGGGTTCGACGAGAGCACGGTCCGTTTCGACGCGTATCTCGACGGGCTCGGCCGACTGCGCGAGGTGCGCCACCGGTTCACGGTGACCAGCCGGACCGACGGCCAGGGGGCGGCGGAGGACCCGGACGCCGCCGGGCGGCGGCGCGGCGAACTGGGGGTCGCCTCGACCACGGAGCTGTACGACTTCGGGGCCCCGGCCGAGGTTGAGCTCCCCAAGCCCACGGATATCTACGCAGGAAAGGTCGGATCACCTCAGAAGTAGTCGGAGGGCCCCGCTTTGCCCTTCGAAATGGCCCATCCGTGCCATGCGCGGAGTGTGTACCGATCCCTACGCTGGGAAGCCGCTGCTCGAAAGTGCTCGCAGGTGCTCGCTGGAGGAGGTGAAACACGTGGTTGCGCGTCGCGGCTCGTCGGGCCCGGACCCCGTGGCCCTCGTCGAAATCGATCTCTATGGTGACTTGATGATCGCTGCGTCGAGCGCGGACGAGGACAGGCTCAGTACGGACCGTATCGACGAGGTGCTCCGGGTGCAGGCCGACCGATCAGATTCGGCCGAGGGGACCACGGGTGCCAAGGGAAACGTGAAGGCCGCCGAGGACCGGAAGCGCGCGGAGAAGGCGGACGACCGGGCGGAGAAGCCGGACCGCGCGCAGAAGCCGGACCGCGCGGAGAAGCCGGACCGCGCGGAGAAGGCAAAGCGCGCCGAGGAGGCGAAGGCCGCCGAGGAGGCGTAGGTCACCCCGGAGGCCGCCCCCGAGACCGAGGCCGGGAGTCCGGACGTCCCGTAGCGGGCGCCCCGCGGCCCTGGCGATGTCGCCGTCTCGCCGACGGGCGCCCAGCGGCCCCGTCCGGCGAGTGGCGAGAAGCGAGGGGAGCGGACAGCCAGCGGTCATGTCCACGCCCGGGTCCGGGCCCCGTGCCGGGCGCCCCGTGCCGGTCGGTCCGCGCCCGCGTACGCCCTGCGCCGACGGTGGTCCGCACTGGCGGCGGCCCGCGCCGACGGCGGCCCGCACTGGGCGGCGGCCCGCACTGGCGGCGGCCCGTACCGGCGGCAGCCCGCGCCGGCGCTCAGGTCCGCAGCAGCCGGGCGATGGCCGCCGTGGCCTCGGCGACCTTGGCGTCGACCTCCCCCTTGCCCTCCGCCTCGCCCTGGGCGGCGCTCTCCACGGCCGCGCTGGCGACACAGTGGCGCAGATGCTCCTCGAGCAGCTGGAGGGCGAACGACTGGAGCGCCTTCGTGCTCGCCGAGACCTGGGTGAGTATGTCGATGCAGTAGACGTCTTCCTCGACCATCCGCTGCAGACCCCTGATCTGGCCCTCGATCCGGCGCAGCCGCTTCAGGTGCTGATCCTTTTGTTTGGCGTATCCATGCCCACCGTGGGGTACGGAGTCCTGGGCGGAGGTGTGCCCGGACGCCTGGCCCCGCTCGTCGCCGTCGGTGGGCGCGGTGGTGTCGGCCGCCGTGGTCGTCATGGCTTCCTCCCGTTGATGACGCTATGTCCGCATATACCCCCAGTGGGTATATGGTATCGCCTTTTCCGGTCGAACCGGGCCCCCGTGCTGAGCACTCTGCCCGATGGGCGACACTGGGAACGCCGGTTACCGTGGCCGGAAGATGCGCCTAGCATCGTCGAGTCCCCATCCGCTGCATTCCGAGGATCCCCAGTGCGCTTTCGTCTGACCCCCAGGGAGACGAGCTTTTACGACATGTTCGCCGCGTCCGCGGACAACATCGTGACCGGCTCCAAGCTCCTGATGGAACTGCTCGGGGCGGACTCCTCCGCTCGTGCCGAGATCGCGGAGCGGATGAGGGCCGCGGAGCACGCGGGGGACGACGCCACGCACGCGATCTTCCACCAGCTGAACTCCTCCTTCATCACGCCGTTCGACCGCGAGGACATCTACTCCCTGGCCTCGTCCCTCGACGACATCATGGACTTCATGGAGGAGGCCGTCGACCTGGTCGTCCTCTACCAGGTCGAAGAGCTGCCCAAGGGGGTCGAGCAGCAGATCGAGGTGCTGGCGCGGGCGGCCGAGCTGACCGCCGAGGCGATGCCGAACCTCCGCACCATGACCAACCTCACGGAGTACTGGATCGAGGTCAACCGGCTGGAGAACCAGGCGGACCAGATCCACCGCAAGCTCCTGGCCCACCTCTTCAACGGTAAGTACGACGCCATCGAGGTGCTCAAGCTCAAGCAGATCGTCGATGTGCTGGAGGAGGCGGCCGACGCCTTCGAGCACGTGGCCAACACGGTCGAGACCATCGCCGTCAAGGAGTCCTGAGCCCGGGCATGGACACCTTCGCGCTTGTCGTGACCATCGCGGTCGCGCTGTTCTTCACCTATACCAACGGCTTCCACGACTCGGCCAACGCCATCGCGACCTCGGTCTCCACCCGGGCGCTGACCCCCAGGGCGGCGCTCGCGATGGCCGCCGTGATGAACCTCGCGGGTGCCTTCCTCGGCAGCGGCGTCGCCAAGACCGTCAGCGAGGGCCTGATCGCCACCCCCACCGGCGACCAAGGCATGATGATCTTGTTCGCGGGGCTGGTCGGCGCGATCACCTGGAACATGGTGACCTGGTACTTCGGGCTGCCGTCCTCCTCCTCCCACGCGCTGTTCGGCGGTCTGGTGGGCGCGGCGCTCGCGGGGGCGAGCACGGTCCACTGGGACGGGGTGCTGGAGAAGATCGTCATCCCGATGGTCCTCTCGCCCATCGTCGGCCTGGTGCTGGGCTACTTCGTGATGGTGATCATCCTCTGGATCTTCCGCGACGCGAACCCGCACAAGGCCAAGCGTGGCTTCCGGATAGCCCAGACCGTCTCGGCGGCGGGCATGGCGCTCGGCCACGGCCTCCAGGACGCCCAGAAGACCATGGGTGTCGTGGTGATGGCCCTGGTCATCGGGGGTGTCGAGGATGAAGGCGACGCGATTCCGGTGTGGGTGAAGATCTCCTGCGCCGCGATGCTGTCGCTCGGCACCTACGCGGGCGGCTGGCGCATCATGCGCACGCTGGGACGGCGGATCATCGAGCTGGACCCGCCGCAGGGGTTCGCGGCGGAGACCACGGCGGCAGGAGTCATGTACACGGCGTCGTTCATGTTCCAGGCGCCGATCTCGACCACCCATGTCATCACCTCGGCGATCATGGGCGTGGGGGCGACCAAGCGGGTGAGCGCGGTCCGCTGGGGGGTCGCGAAGAACATCGTCCTCGGCTGGTTCATCACCATGCCCGCGGCGGCCGCGGTCGCCGCGCTCAGCTACTGGATCGTCAACCTGGCCTTCGGCTGACCGCCGCACCCACGGAGCGGGCCCTGGGAAGTGGTCCCGTGACGACGTAAGCGGGCACGTCCTCAGCGGACACGACCTGAGTGACGCAAGCGGACACGACCTGAGTGACGCAAGCGGGCACGCCCTAAGTGGGCACGACGCAAGCGGGCACGAACGTAAGTGGGCCCGCCCCCGGGAGCCAGGGGCGGGCCCTTCGTCTTGCGGTGGCACCGCCATGCAGCACCGCAGGACGTTCTTTCCTCGCCGGTCGTGCGAGGGGCCTGGTCAGCCGAAGCGGCCGGAGATGTAGTCCTCGGTCGCCTGCACCGACGGGTTGGAGAAGATCCGCTCGGTCTCGTCGATCTCGATGAGCTTGCCCGGCTGGCCGACACCGGCCAGGTTGAAGAAGGCCGTACGGTCCGAGACGCGCGCCGCCTGCTGCATGTTGTGCGTCACGATGACGATCGTGAAGCGCTCCTTGAGCTCACCGATCAGGTCCTCGATGGCGAGCGTGGAGATCGGGTCGAGCGCCGAGCAGGGCTCGTCCATCAGCAGCACGTCGGGCTCGACCGCGATGGCGCGGGCGATGCACAGCCGCTGCTGCTGCCCGCCGGAGAGCCCGGCGCCCGGCTTGTTGAGCCGGTCCTTGACCTCGTTCCACAGGTTGGCGCCCTTGAGGGACTTCTCGACGACACCTTCGAGCTCGTTCTTCTTGTACGAGCCGTTGAGCTTCAGCCCGGCGGCCACGTTCTCGAAGATGGACATCGTCGGGAACGGGTTGGGGCGCTGGAAGACCATGCCGACCGTGCGCCGCACGGAGACCGGGTCCACCCCCGAGCCGTAGAGGTTCTCGTCGTCGAGCATCACCTTGCCCTCGACCCGGCCGCCGGGGGTGACCTCGTGCATCCGGTTGAGGGTGCGCAGGAAGGTGGACTTGCCGCAGCCCGACGGGCCGATGAAGGCGGTCACCGAGCGGGGCTCGACGGTCATCGAGATGTCCTCGATGGCCTTGTGGCTGCCGTAGTAGGCGGTGAGCCCGCTGACGTCGATGCGCTTGGCCATGTGAATCACTTCTCTTCTTCTTGGCCTCAGCGGCCGGACTTCGGGGCCTTCCAGCGGGCGATGCCGCGGGCCACCAGGTTCAGGATCATGACGAAGGCGATGAGCACGAGCGCCGCTGCCCAGGCCCGGTTGAAGGAGGCTTCGTTGCCGAGCTGCCACTGTTCGTAGATGTAGTAGGGCAGCGACGACTGGGCGCCTTCGAACGGGTTGTTGTTGATCCCCGTGGCGCCGAAGACCAGCAGCACGATGGGCGCGGACTCGCCGGCGATACGGGCGACCGCGAGCATCACACCCGTGGTGATCCCGCCGATCGCGGTGGGCAGCACCACCTTGAGGATGGTGCGCCACTTGGGCACGCCGAGTGCGAGGGACGCCTCGCGCAGCTCGTCCGGGACCAGCTTGAGCATTTCCTCGGTCGAGCGGACGACGATCGGCATCATCAGGATGGCCAGCGCCATGGCACCGGCGAAGCCCGAGTAGCTGAAGCCGAGGATGATGATCCAGAAGCTGAGGATGAACAGACCGGCGACGATCGAGGGGATACCGGTCATCACGTCGACGAAGAAGGTGACGGCCTTGGCGAGCCGGCCGCGGCCGTACTCCACCAGGTAGATGGCGGTCAGCAGGCCGATCGGAACGGCGATGAGCGCGGCGAGGCCGACCTGCTCCAGGGTGCCGATGATCGCGTGGTAGGCGCCACCGCCGGGCAGGATCGTCTGCACGCCCTCCATGGAGTGGCTCAGGAAGTAGCCGTCGAGCACGGTCCGGCCCCGGTCGACGGTCTCCCAGATCAGGGAGAGCAGCGGGACGACGGCGAGCAGGAAGCAGACCCACACCAGGCTGGTGGCCAGCCGGTTCCTGGCCTGTCGGCTGCCTTCGACCACGGCGCCGAGGGCGTACGAGGCGATGATGAAGACCAGGGCGGCGAGCAGGCCCATCTGGAACGGATTGCCCATTCCCAGGGCGGTGCCGATGCCCGCTCCCAGCGCCACCGAGACCACGACCAGGGCGTACGGGGCCCACCCGGGAAGCCGGGCCTGCTGGAGGCTGGAAGCGCGACGTGCGGGGTTCTTGTCAACGACAGTGCTCATGCGGCGGTCCCCGAGTACTCCTTGCGGCGGGCGATGATCATTCGCGCGGCGCCGTTCACCAGCAGGGTGATGACGAACAGCACCAGACCGGAGGCGATCAGCGCGTCACGGCCGTCGTTGCCGGCTTCCTTGAAGCGGCTGGCGATGTTCTGGGCGAAGGTGCCGCCGCCCGGGTCCAGCAGGCTGGTCTCGATCAGGAAGTTGGGGGACAGCACGGTGGCGACCGCCATGGTCTCGCCCAGCGCACGGCCCAGGCCCAGCATCGAGGCGCTGATGATGCCGGAGCGGCCGAACGGCAGGACCGCCATCCGGATGACCTCCCAGCGGGTGGCGCCGAGCGCCAGCGCCGCCTCCTCGTGCATCTTCGGGACCTGCCGGAACACCTCGCGGCTCACGCTGGTGACGATCGGCAGGATCATGATCGCCAGCAGGATGCCGACGGTGAACAGGGAGCGCGCGGCGCCGCCCTGGTAGCTGAGGATCCCCGTCCAGCCCAGGTAGTCGTCGAACCAGGTGTACAGGCCGGTCAGATGCGGCACGAGGAACAGCGCGCCCCACAGGCCGTAGACGATGCTGGGGACCGCGGCGAGCAGGTCGATCACGTAGGCGACCGGGGCGGCCAGCCGGCGCGGGGCGTAGTGCGAGATGAACAGCGCGATGCCCACCGCGATCGGGACCGCGATGAGCATGGCGATGATCGAGCTGACGACCGTGCCGTAGGCGAGGACGGCGATGCCGAACCGCATCGGCGAGGAGCCGGTGTTCCACTCGAAGGTGGTGAGGAAGTTGGCCTCGTCCTTGGAGATCGCGATGGCGGCGCGGTAGGTCAGGAAAGCCGCGATGGCCGCCATGATCACCAGCAGAGCGATACCGGAACCCCGGGAGAGGCCGAGGAAGATCTTGTCACCGGCCCGGCCGGTGGAGCGGGTCCTGACCTTTGATGGCGACTCTGCGGCTGATGATGTGGGTTCTATATCCGTTTTCATGGGTTCTCCGGTCTGCGGAGCCTGCTGCGGATGAGGCTCCTGGTGCGGCGGTGCACCGGACGATGCGGCTGACTCCGCCGCGGCGATCGCCGCGGCGGAGTCAGCCGCACTCGGGTCAGGAGAGGCTCTTGACGCTCTCGCGGACCTTGTTGGCGATCTCGGTCGGCAGCGGGGCGTAACCCAGCTCCTTCAGCGAGGTCTGGCCGTCCTCGCTGGCGACGTAGGTCAGGAAGGACTTGGTCGCGGCGAGGGTGCTCGCCTTGTTGCCCTTGTCGCAGGCGATCTCGTAGGTGACCAGGGTGATCGGGTAGGCGCCGTCGGCCTTGGTGTCGTAGGCGAGGTCCAGCGCCAGGTCCTTGCCGGTGCCCTTGATCTTGGCCTCGGAGATGGCCTTGGAGGCGTTCTCGACGGTGGCCTGGACCGGGGCGGAGGCGCCGGTGTCCAGGTCGACGGTCTTGATGCTGTTCGCGGTCGCGTAGGAGAGCTCGAAGTACGAGATCGCGCCCGAGACCTGCTTGACCTGCGAGGAGACACCGGAGGAACCGTCGGCCGACTGGCCGCCTTCGCCCTCCCACGCCTTGCCCGGCTCGTGCGGCCACGCCTTCGGGGCGGCGGCCTTGAGGTACTTGGTGAAGTTGTCCGTGGTGCCCGACTCGTCGGAGCGGTGGAACGCCTGGATCTTGAGGCTCGGAAGCTTCGCGTCCTTGTTCAGCGCCTTGATCGCGGGGTCGTCCCACTTCTTGATCTCGGAGTTGAAGATCTTGGCGAGGACCTCGGCGTTCAGCGTCAGCTTGTCCACGCCGGGCACGTTGAAGCCGACCGCGATCGGGCCGCCGACCATCGGCAGGTCAATGGCCTGGCCGCCCTTGCAGACCTGCTTCGAGGACTTGACCTCTTCGGGCTTCAGCGCCGAGTCGGAACCCGCGAAGGCGGTCTTGCCCTGCAGGAACTCCTGGATACCCGCGCCCGAGCCGGTGGCCTTGTAGTTGAGCTTGGTGTCCTTGCACGCCGCGCCGTAGGTCTTGATCCACAGGTCCATGGCGTTCTTCTGCGCGGAGGAGCCGGAGGCCAGCAGCTGCCCCTTGCCGTCGCACTTGATGTTGGAGGCGGCCTTGGAGTCGCCCCCGCCGCCACCGCCACTGTTGTCGTCGGAGCCGCACGCCGTGAGGACAAGGGCGCCGGAGACAGCGAGGGCACCGGCGGCGATGGCGCGAAGCCGGTTCTTGCGCTGAAGCTTCACTTTCAGGAGTTCCTTCCGGGGAGCCGCCGGTGGGGGACGGCGCGAGATGGGTGGAGCGCACTTGTTGCGGCGTGCGCCGGAGCCGTACTCGGCTCACGCTCAGTAGGGCCGAAAGTAGGCAGATCAGGTGAAGCGGCCTGAGGGGGTGAGTTAACGGATGGTGAACCTCGGCCGTCAGTGTGGTGGCCATGTCACGGCCAGGTCACGGCCGGATCGCGACGTGGCCGACCCCCTCGCGAAGGTCGGCCGGGGGTGTGGATGACCGCCTCGCGGAGGCCGCCCCGCGGACTGGATGACCCCCTCGCGGAGGTCGGCCGGGGGCCGTCCGACACCTGTGCGACACCCGTCCGGTGAACCGGATCGGGGTGGCTGCTGGCGTAACCGCCGCGTGTCTCTGTCGAATTGCGGTACGGCATGTCACTATCCGTCCCTACGTGCCGGTACGTCAGGTCTGGCGCGCGAGAGGGACAGGAGCGCGCACGGCCGGAGCGGAACGAGAGGAGACCGCGGGTGAGGCGGGACGGGAGAGGGAGGGGTGTGAGCGTCGCCGCGGCCACCGCGCTCGTCTGCGCGCTGGGACTGTCGGCCGTGCCGGAGGCGGCGTACGCCGCGCCCGGCGAGCCGGGGCCGACGCCGGGCGGCGGGGCCGGTGGCGGGGCCGG
>NZ_JAEEAP010000227.1 GCF_016103465.1 Streptomyces sabulosicollis | reverse complement strand
GCCAGCGCCCCCGCCACCCGATCCGCCCGCTCCCCCAGCTCCGCGTACGACCACTCCACACCGTCCGCACCCACCACCGCCACCGCATCCGGACACACAGCCACCCGCGCCTCGAACAACTCGCCCAGCGGCGGCCAGGATTCGGTCGTGCCATGCATGGATGTCTCCCTCTGCTGCGGTACGCGATGGCGGTGATCGGAGCTACGTACTCAGCCGTGCTCAGCCATGTCCGGGCGGCGGGCCGCCGGGCATCGCCCGCATCCCCGGATGAGGCCCGGGCCCCGGAAACGGCGCGGGACCAGGCCCGGGCCCCGGAAACGGGCCCACCCCCGGGCCCGCCGGGTGCGGCCCGCGAGGCGGGCCGACCGGCGCATGGCCACTGCCCACCGGCGCCTGGCCATACGGCACCGGCCCATGGCCGTTGGGCGGCGCCGCCTGGCCATCCGGCGCGCCACGTCCCGCGAACTGCGTGCGGTACAGCTCCGCGTAGAGCCCGCCCAGGGCGAGGAGTTCCTCATGGGTGCCGCTCTCCCGTACCCGGCCGCCGTCGATCACGAGGATCTGGTCGGCGTCGCGGATCGTGGACAGCCGGTGGGCGATCACCAGTGAGGTGCGCCCCGCGAGCGCGGTCTCCAGCGCTCGTTGCAGCGCGGCTTCGGACTCGGAGTCGAGGTGGGCGGTGGCCTCGTCGAGGACGACGACCGGCGGCGCCTTGAGCAGCAGCCGGGCCATGGCGATGCGCTGTTTCTCACCGCCGGAGAGCCGGTAGCCGCGGTCGCCGACGACGGTGTCGAAGCCGTCGGGCAGGGACTCGATCAGGCCCCAGATCTGGGCGGCCCTGCAGGCGTCGATCAACTCCTGCTCGGTGGCCTCCGGCCGGGCGTAGCGGAGGTTGTCGCCGATGGTGGCGTGGAAGAGGTAGGCGTCCTGGGTGACGACGCCGATGGTGTCGTAGAGGGACTCCAGGGTGAGGTCCCGCAGGTCGTGTCCGTCGATGCTGACGGTGCCCTCGCCGGGGTCGTACAGCCGGGGCACGAGATGGGTGATGGTGGTCTTGCCCGCGCCGGAGGGGCCGACGAGGGCGGTGAGCTTCCCCGCGGGCAGCCGGAAGCTCAGCTCGCGCAGGGTCCAGTCGTTCCTGGTGCGCTCCGGCCGCGGCATGGCGATCGATTCGAGGGAGGCGAGCGAGACGTCCGCGGCGGCCGGGTAGGAGAATGACACGCCGTCGAAGACGATTTCGGGCGCGCCGTCGCGGGGCAGGGCGATGGCGTCGGGCTTTTCGGAGATGAGCGGTTCGAGGTCGAGGATCTCGAAGAGCCGGTCGAAGCTGACGAGGGCGGTGACCACGTTGGCCTGGGCGCTGGAGAGCTGGTTGATCGGGCCGAAGAGCCGGGTGAGCAGGGTGGCCAGGGCCACCAGGGTGCCGATCTCGAAGGCGTCGTCGATGACGAGGCGGCCGCCGACGCCGTAGACGACGGCGGTGGCGAGCGCGCTGAGGAGGACCATCGACAGGAAGAGCAGCTTGCCGTTGACGGCGGTCAGCACGCCGAGGTCGCGGACCTTGCCGGCCAGCTTGGTGAACTGGCGCAGCTCCCGGCTCGGCCGTCCGTACAGCTTGACCAGCAGCGCGCCGGTCACGTTGAACCGCTCGTTCATCAGCGCGCCCATCTCGGCGTTCTGCTCCATCTGGGAGCGCATGAGCCGCTGCAGCCGGCGCCCGACGACCTTGCCGGGCAGGATGAAGAAGGGCAGCACCACCAGGGCGATCAGGGTGATCACCCAGGACAGGTAGAACATCGTGACGAGGACGAACAGCAGGGTGAGCGCGGCCGAGACGACCGTGGACAGCAGCGAGGTCAGGGCCTGCTGGGCGCCGACCACATCCGCGTTGAGGCGGCTGACCAGGGCGCCGGTCCGGGCCCGGGTGAAGAACGCCAGCGGCTGGCGCTGCACATGGTCGAAGACCTCGGTGCGCAGCTCGTAGACGAGCCCTTCGCTGACCCGGGCCGAGTACCACGCCTCGCCGAACCCCAGCAGGGCGCCGAGGATCGCCAACCCGCCGACCGCCACGGCGATACCCACCACGACATCGGAATCATGTTCGGCGATGCCATTGTCGATGAGGTATTTGAAGAGGATGGGGGTGGCCACGACAATGGCGGCGTTCAGCACCGTCATGAGCAGCAGCAGACAGATGCTGACGCGGTACGGCCGGGTATACGGAAGTATCCGTTTCGCGGTCCCGGCTTTTATTTTCTGCTTGGTCACGGATGGGTCGGGGCCCACCGCGCGAATCATCATCGGCCCTGGGCCGCCTATGGACACGACGCTCTCCTCGGCTTGGGTCGTTCCGACCTATGTGAGCTGGTCGATGAGGCTCTTGGGGCGCATGTCGCGCCAGTTCTCCTCGATGTAGTCCAGGCAGTCCTTGCGGGTGTCCTCACCGAATACGACGCGCCAGCCGGCCGGTACCTCGGCAAAGGCGGGCCACAGCGAATACTGACCCTCGTCGTTCAGCAGGACCAGAAAGGAACCGTTTTCGTCGTCGAACGGATTGGTCATCTTCACTCCTTCCAACTTCCCCGGAGCGGGCCGGAATTCAAGGTAACGAGGGCCCGTCGGGAGCGGCAAGGCCGACTATTGAAGTGGCGTCCAACCGCGTATTCTCTGCACTTGGACAACGGGTGAAACCCCGCGGAAACCGGGGCCGGGGCATTCTGGGTCCCGTTGTCCAGGGGGGCATGGCCGGTTGGACGGTTCGAGGAGGGGGAGCGGGTGCGCGTGCTCGTGGTGGAGGACGACCAGGAAATGGCGCAGGCGGTGGCCGTCGGCTTACGGCGGGCGCAGATGGCCGTCGATGTGGCGTTCGACGGGGAGAGCGGGCTTGAGCGGGCGCTGATCAGCGATTACGACGTGATCGTGCTGGACCGGGACCTGCCCGGGAGGCACGGCGACGAGATCTGCTCCGAGCTGATCGCGTCCGACTGCCGCAGCAGGGTGCTGATGCTGACCGCGGCGGCCTCGGCGGAGGATCTGGTCGACGGGCTCAATCTGGGGGCCGATGACTATCTGGCCAAGCCGTTCGACTTCCCGGTGCTGATCGCCCGGATCGGCGCACTGGCGCGGCGGGCGCACCCGGCCGTGCCGCCGGTGGTGCACCACGGCGACCTGGTGGTGGACACGGCGCGGCGCAAGGCCGCCCGGGCGGGCCGGCCGCTGGAGCTGGCGCCGAAGGAGTTCGGCGTGCTGGAGCTGTTGCTGTCGGCCAAGGGGCGGGCGGTGTCGGCGGAGGAGCTGCTGGAGCGGGTGTGGGACGAGGCGGCCGATCCGTTCACCAGCGCGGTGAAGATCACCATCAGCAGGCTGCGGGCCAAGCTGGGCGATCCGCCGGTGATCGAGACCGTCGCCAAGCGCGGCTACCGGATCTGAGGCCGACGATGCCTTCGCTGTCCCGGCTCACCGCCCGGCTCGCGCACTCAGCCCTGCCACGGCGTACGGTCCGGCTGAAGCTGACCCTGCTGTACGGGGCGCTGTTCCTGCTCTCCGGGGCGGCGCTGCTGACGATCACCTACCTGCTGGTGCTGGGTGCGGGCAGCGGTTCCCTGTCCGGCGGGCAGCCCGCGCCGGACGGCGGTGGGCCGCGGACGGGCGAGACCGGCGAGCACTCCCCGCCGGTGCCGCCACCCCGGGGGCGCATCGGGGAGAGCACCCGCGACGTCCTTCCGGCGGCGGCGCGGGAGATCATGGAGCTGCAGCGGGACGCCGTGCTGCACGACCTGCTGGTGCAGTCCGCGATCGCGCTCGGGCTGATGTCGGTCATCTCGATCGCGCTGGGCTGGGTGGTCTCCGGGCGGATACTGCGCCCGCTGCGTACGGTCATCGCCGCCGCCCGGGAGATCTCGGCGACGAGCCTGCATCAGCGCCTCGCCCTCGAGGGCCCGAGCGATGAGCTCAAGGAGCTGGGCGACACCTTCGACGGTCTGCTCGGCCGGCTGGAGACGTCGTTCGAGGCACAGCGCCGGTTCGTCGCCAACGCCTCGCACGAGCTGCGCACTCCCCTCGCCCGGCAGCGGACGCTGGGGCAGCTCGCCCTGTCGGATCCCGACGCGGACGTGGCGTCGCTGCGCGCGGCGCACGAACGGATCCTCGCCTCGGGCGCCCAGCAGGAGCGCATGATCGAGGCGCTGCTGACCCTGGCCCGCGGCCACGCGGGGATCGAGGTGCGCAGGCCGTTCGACCTGGACCGGCTGGCGCGGGAGGTCGTGGCGGCGCGCCGGACGGACGCGGAGCAGCGGCGGGTCACGCTGCGCTGTGCACCGGCGGCCACGGTCGCGGCGGGCCACCGTCCGCTGGCCGAACGGCTGGTCAGCAACCTGGTGGACAACGCGCTGCGGCACAACGAGCCGTACGGCTGGGTGGAGGTGGCCACGGCGGACGAGCCCGGCCGGGCGGTCCTGACCGTGGCCAACTCCGGTCCGGTGGTGCCGCCGAGCGCGCTGGACCAGATGTTCCAGCCGTTCCAGCGGCTCGGCGACCCGCGGACCAACAAGGACGGCCTGGGCCTGGGGCTGTCGATCGTGCAGGCCATCGCGGTGGCGCACGACGCCACCCTCACCGTCGAGGCCCGCCCGGAGGGGGGCCTGATCTTCACGATCGGCTTTCCGCACCCGCCCGCACACCGGCAGGGACGGCCACCGGCCCACCGGCAGGGGCAGCCACCGGCCCACCGGCAGGGGCAGCCACCCCAACGGCCCGGGCTGTCACCCCAACGGCCGGGGCCGCCACCCGAGCGGCGAGGCGAGCGGTGAAGAAGTCGACGAGCGCGGCGTTCACCGCGGCCGGCTTCTCCAGATAGCCGTAGTGCCCGCAGCCGGGGATCTCGGTGTAGCGGGCGCCGGGGATGGCGTCGGCGACCTCCCGGGTGAGCTGCGGCCGTACGATCAGGTCGTGCTCGAAGCCCAGGACCAGGCACGGGCAGCGGATGGCCGCGTACGCGGGCAGCCGGTTGGGGATCAGCTGCAGGCCGAGCTGGCCGCGGACCGAGGCCAGGTCGATGGCGGAGATCTCGAAGATGTCCAGCCAGTCGCGCAGCCGCTGCTCATCGGCCAGGGTCTGCGGGGACAGGCTCTGCAGCGCGTTCACATAGGCGGCGTAGCGGGGCGGCAGCTTGACCCCGCTGTCGGCCAGGTCCATCTCCGCGATCGCCTGGGCGGTGGCGAAGGTGTCGGCCCGGCCGCTGGTCGCCATCAGCACGGCCGACCGGACGAGTTCGGGCCGGGCCAGGAGCAGCTCCTGGACGATGATGCCGCCCAGGGAGAAGCCCACGATCCGGCACGGGCCCGCGCCGAGGTGCTCGATGAGGCCCGCGATGTCCGCCGCCATGTCGTCGAGGGTGAAGCCGTCGGCGCCAGGATCGCTCGGCGGGATCCCGCGGTTGTCCACGGTGATCACCCTGAAGCCGGCCGCCTTGAGCGCGGGCACCTGGTGGGTGCGCCACATCCGGCCGGGGGCCCCGGTGCCGGTCACCATGACGACCGGGTCCCCCGTTCCGTGCTCCTCGTAGTTCAGCTGGATGCCGTTGATCCGGACGACAGGCATCGTCAGGCCGGCCCCGGCTGCCAGAGCATGCCGTCGTCGGAGGTGATGAGCCCGCCGGGGAACATCGGCACGTCCGGGCCGAGGTCCTCGCCGAGGAAGGCCCGGCTCTGCACCTGCGCCCCCTCCTGCATCGCCTGGCGCACCGCGGAGGAGCGGAACAGCGGCGTCATGTTCCCCTCACCGTCCGCGGCCATCTCGTCGATGGCGGAGACGAACTCGGCCGACTTGGACTTCATGCGCAGCGCGGCCGACTCGGCCCCGTCGAGATCGAACTCCGAGGACGACACCCCGGCCACCAGCTCGACGAACGACTCCAGCTCGGTGTGCTGGTTGCGGGTGACCTTCTTCGCCGACCAGAAGTAGGAGTTCTCGTCCACGTGCATGTCGTAGAAGGACATCAGGAACTCGTAGAAGACGCCGTACTCCCGGCGGTAGCGGGCCTCGAACTCGGTGAACGCCGCCTCCTCGGACACGATCCCGGCCAGACTGCTGCTGATCGAGCGGGCCGCCAGCAGGGCGCTGTAGGTGGCCAGGTGGACGCCGGAGGAGAAGACCGGGTCGACGAAGCAGGCGGCGTCGCCGATGAGCACGAGGCCGGGCCGCCAGAACGTGGTCTGGTGGTACGAGTAGTCCTTGCGCACCCGCAGCTGGCCGTACTGGCCCTCCGTGACCCGGGTGGCGTCCGACAGATACTCCTTGATCAGCGGGCATTCGTCGATCAGTGACAGCAGGGCCCGCTCCGGATCGCCCTGGACCTTCTCGGCGTTCTCCCGGCGCACGACCGCGCCGACGCTGGTGAGGTCCGGGGTGAGCGGGATGTACCAGAACCAGCCGCTCTCGAAGGCCACGGACAGGATGTTGCCCGAGTTCGGGGCGGGCAGCCGCTTGCCGCCCTCGAAGTAGCCGAACAGCGCGAGGCTGCGGAAGAACTGCGAGTACTCCCGGGTGCCGCCGACCCGCTTGTGCAGCCGGCTGCCGTTGCCGGACGCGTCCACCACGTAGGTGGCGTGCACCTCGTGCTCGGTCCCGCCCGCGTCGGTGTACCGCACGCCGGTGACCCGCTCACCGTCCTCGAGCACATCGGAGACCGACGCCCGGAAGCGGACCTCCGCGCCCTTCTCCACCGCGTGTTCCAGCAGGATGGTGTCGAACTTCGAGCGCTCGACCTGGTACGCGTGCGAGGTGGCACCCGCGATCTTCGGGGACACCGAGAAGGAGAAGGTCCACGGCTCGGCGTTGGCACCCCACCGGAACGTGCCGCCCTTCTTCGGAGTGAACCCGGCCGCGGCCAGCTTGTCCGCCACCCCGGTCATCCGGCAGACGCCGTGGATCGTGGACGGCAGCAGCGACTCGCCGATCTGGTACCGCGGAAACGTCTCCTTCTCCAGGATCAGGACCCGGTGGCCCCGCATCGCGACGAGCGCGGCCAGTGTCGAACCACCGGGACCGCCCCCGACCACCACGACGTCGTAACTCTCACGACCCCCACTGACCTCGTACTCCTGACGACCCTCACTGCTCATTGCTTCCCCCTCCTGGCGTCCATTGCTCTTCTCGGTAGCGGTAGCTAGCGGTAGCGCGCCCGGGCGCGGCCGCGGTCATGCGTCCTGCCCCGCGAACCGGGCGGCCTTGCCGATGACGTCCTCGCCGTACAGGCGCAGGGCCTGCTGCAGCGCGAACTCGGCCATGTAACGGCGGAACTCCTCGACCGGCTCCTCGGCCCCGCCCAGCATCCGCCGGTTGGGCACGACCGCCGGGCCGCCGAGCCGCGCCACGGCGCCGGCCACGGCCGTGTCCATCTCCTCCGGCTCGACGACCTCGTCGATCAGCAGCCGGGCGTCGGGTTCGGTGGCCCGGATGCGGCGGCCCTGGAGGATGACCTGCCGGGAGATCCGCGGTCCGGTGTGCCGCCCGAGCCGGAAGTTCGCGGCCCCCGGCACGATGCCCTCCCGGGCCGCGGGCAGGCTGAGGTAGGCGTCCGACGCGGCCAGCACATGGTCGAAGACGAGCAGCAGCTGGGCGCCGCCGCCGATGGCGAACGTCTCGACCGCCGCGACCCACGGCTTTTGGACCGTCGGGGAGTGCCAGGGCGCGGTGTCGGCGCGCACTCCCCTGACCAGCTTGTGGAGATAGCCCAGCTCGCGGCGGAGCAGGAAGCCGACCAGCGAAATGGCACCGGCGTGCAGGCTCTTGAGGTTGATGCCCGAGCTGAACACCCGTCGGCCCCGGTAGCGGGGGTGGCTCATCGGGCCGCCGCGCACCACGCCGACCTTCACCTCCGGGTCGAGCAGGGCCAGGTCGACGGCCGTCTCCATGTCATCGACCTGCCGCTCGTCCTCGGCGTTCAGGCAGTCGTCCCGGCACATCGTCAGATACGCCACGCCGTCGCGCCGCTCCATCCGGACGGATGTCGTCTCCAGAACGCCGGTCCGCGTGAACTCCGGCAGCAGCCGCAGCGCCCGCGGTGTCGGCCGGAGCATCGCGTCGAGCAGATGTGGCCCGGACCGGGGCGAGGCCAGCACGGCGCGCAGGAAGACGCCCTGGTCGATCTCGTACCCCTCCTTGTCCGCCTGCCGCCGGGCGCGGTCGGCCGCGAGCTGCCCGGCCGTGGGCAGCAGCGCGGGGAAGGCGTCCGCGGCGGCGCCGACGAGTTCGGCGATGCGGAGCTCGTCGGCGCCGCCGCTGGTGAGGTGGTCGTACACCGCGTCGGCGTGTGTGCGCAGATAGCGCGTCCGCAGCGTGCGGGCGGTGTCCTTGGCCGCGGTGACCTCGGCCCGCTCCTCAGGGCCCCGGGCGCCGGGGTCGGGCAGTTTCGCCACCAGTGCGTCGACGCGGTGGGCCGCCTGCCGCAGCTCCGGCCAGAGCGGGACGGTCATGACGCCTCCACCACGGGCCCGAGCGGTCATGACGCCTCCACCACGGGCCCCCGCAACACCCGGTCGCAGGCGGCCAGATGGGGGCCGAGTGCGTCCTCGAAACTGGTCGTCACGGCGTCGAAGAGCAGCTGCCGACGGATCGCGACCTCCTTCCCGGTCAGCCCGCTGACCAGCCCGGCGGTGGCCGCTACCGCACCGGCCGGGTCGTCGGCCAGCTCGTCGGCCACGCCGAGCGCGAGCGCCTCGGGCGCCTCGATGGGCACGCCGAACAGCAGCGCCCGGCGGACCCGCGCGGGCCCGGCCAGCTGGACGAGCCGATAGGCGGCCATGCCGGGCCAGGTCGCCGTGGTGTCGCCGTGGACGAGCAGCCGGGTGCCCGGGGTGACCACCCGGACGTCGCAGGCGAGGAAGGCGTCCAGGGCCGCGCCGCCGCAGTCGCCCGAGGCCACCGCGACGGTGGCCCGGGGCAGCCGCTCCAGGCGGCGCAGCGTCCGCTCCCACTTGCTGACGCGCATCACATCGAGGCCGGTGGTCCAGCCCGGTGCCGGGGCGCCACCGACCTGTACGGCGACGACTCCACGGCCGGGGCGGTCCTCGGCCTTGTCGCACACGGCCTGTACGGCGTTCACGGTCGCGGCGGTCGGCGGTTCCGTCCCGTCGATCGCCACGGTCAGCAGTTCTTCCATGACACCCTCCGTGGTCACCACTGGACCAGCGCCGTCTCGATCGTGGAGCCGGGCCCCATGGTCATCAGCACGCCGTACTCACCCGGTTCGGCCACTCCCTCGTCCAGGAGCCGTTCGTAGGAGAACAGGAAGGAGCCGCTGGACACGTTGCCGTAGTCGCGCAGCACACCGACGGTGTGCCGGACGTCGTACCGGGTGAGCCCCAGGTTGACGACGACGGCGTCGATGACCTTCTTGCCGCCCGAGTGCACCAGCCAGTGGGAGATGTCGCTGCGGCGCAGCCCGGTGTCCGCCAGCAGCCGGTCCACGACCAGTTCGGCGTGGGCGCCGACCACGTAGGGGATCTGCGGGTCCAGGTAGAAGCTGTAGCGGCCCTGCTCGCGGTCCCAGTCGTAGCGCATGGCGTCGGAGGCGTCCGGGATGAGGCAGCTGGCGAACTTATGGATGCGCGGTCCCTCGGGGTCGGACACGCCGTCCGGTCCTGAGCGGAGCGCGATCGCGCTCGCGCCGTCGCCGAAGAGGCTGTTGACGACGGCGGTGCGCATCGTGGAGTCGATCGCGTACGCGGCGGAACAGGCTTCGGCGCAGAGCACGACGGCGAGTTCGCCGGGGTGGGCGGCGGCCCAGCCGGCGACCAAGCCCAGGGCGTTCAGCCCCGCGTTGCAGCCCATGCCCACGATGTCGGAGCGGCCGCAGTGCCGGTCGATGCCGAGCTCCTTGATGAGCAGGGCGCTCAGGCCCGGGGTGAGCAGTCCGGTGGAGGTCACACAGCACAGGTGGCGCAGCTCGGCCAGCTCGGCACCGGCCCGCTTCAGACAGGCGCGCAGCGCCTCGGCGCCCATCTCGATGGCCTTGGCCTTGTGCTTGTCGAGCAGGTCGCCCTGCGGTTCGTGGACGCGGCCGCCCTTGCCGTCCGGTGGCGGAAGCGTCAGGTGGCGGCGGTCGATGGCGCTGTTGAGGAACACCGAACGGATCTTGGGGTCGGTGATCTGGAAGGCGTCGAGCACCTCCCGCTGGGTGTACGACGTGGATGTCACCGCCGTTCCCACGCCGAGGGCGCGGGGCAGTGGTGCGGCTGCCAGGGTCATCGGAAGGTCCACCCCCACATACGCGGCTTGCTCCGGGGCCGGCGACCGCGACTCAGTCCGGACACGTGCCTCACCTTTCTCACTGGGATCCGCTGGTGCTGTGCGAGGCGCCGCGCGACGCGCTGTGCGACGCGCTGTGCGACGCGCTGTGCGCCTCGATGAAGCGCGCGAGCCTCGCCGTGCCCTCGTCGATCTCGGCGGGCGTCAGATAGCTGATGGACAGCCGGATGCCGTGGTGGCCGCCGGTGCCCGGGTAGAAGTGCGCCATCGGCGTCCAGATCACGCCGAAGTCCTGTGCGGATGTGGTCAGTACGGCGTTGTCCACCCGGAACGGAACCCGCATGGTGAGGAAGAAGCCGCCGCTGGGCTCGTTCCAGCGCACCCCGAGGGCCTCGCGGCGGGCGGCGGGCAGCCGGGCGTCCAGTAGCCGCAGCATCTCCCGCATCGCCTCGCCGTAGTACGCGGCGGCCTCGGCGTTCAGCTGCGACAGGCGCCCCCGGGCGCCGAGCAGCGCGCCCGCCACGGCGGCCTGGCTCAGGGACGAGGTGTTGACCGTCACCATGCTCTTGATCTTGGCGAGTTCGTCGGCCAGCAGCCGCTCACCGCCCGTCGCGTCCCGGACCCGCTGGTCGGCCACGACGAACCCGACCCGGGCACCGGGGAAGACGGTCTTGGAGTACGAGCCCAGGTGCACCACACGGCGGGCCCGGTCCCGGGACTTCAGCGTCGGCAGCGGTGTGCCGGGGCTCACCTGCCGGTACGGGCTGTCCTCCAGCACCAGGAAGTCATGGCGCTCGGCGAGCTCCAGCAGCTCTTCCCGGGCCTTCGGGCCCATCGTGTTCCCGGACGGGTTGGAGTGGTCGGGCACCACGTAGAAGGCGCGGGGGCGGCGGCCGCGCGCCCGTTCCGCCAGCACCGCGGCCTCCAGGTCGGCGGCGTGGAAACCGTCCTCACGCTCCTCCACCGGGCGCACCGTCACGTCCAGCAGCCGGGCCGCGCCGGTGATCCCCACATAGCAGGGGCTGGAGACCAGCAGGACGTCGTCGGGGCCCGCGATGAGCGCGCGCAGCACCAGCAGCATGGCCTCCTGGGCGCCGACGGTCACCACGATCGACTCGGCCGGCACATCCGTGCCCTCGTCCGCGCGCAGCGAGTCGGCGATGATCTGGCGGATCCGCCCGGCCGTCGGCCCGTACTGGTACAGCGCGGTGCGGATGTCGGCCGGTGAACTGCCCTGCTCCGCCAGGTGGTCCAGGTAGCGGCGGATGTGGGTGAAGACCTGCTCGGTGTCGAAGAAGCCGTCGTACGGCCGGCCCGGGGCGAAGGAGATCGCGTCCGGATAGCGATGGGTCACCTCGTTGAGGAAGTTCATCGTGTCCAGCACCGGCTCGGAAACGCTGCCGTGCAGCTCTGCCATTTCGAGATGGTCCCGTGGACGGATCCGCGCGGCGGCGGTGGTTCCTGCCATGAATTCCCCCGGGCGTCACATGATTGATGGCTGCTCGAATGAGCGGCTCGAATGAGAGCGACTGAAACGAGAGGGGCTGAAATGAGAGCAGCTGAATGAGGGCGGCTCGGATGCTTCAGCATCACACGCCCGTCGGCCTTTCGACAATGCCGTCCAATTGCTCGGACCGGGCACTTGGACGGGCTTGTCGCCGGCCTGGTGGAGCGCTATCGCGCGGGCACCGATGCAGCCGGTGCCCGGTCCCAGCCGTCGGCGCCCAGCTTGGCCCCGATGCGCTCGGCGTCGGCCGTGGGAACGGGGACGCGCACCCGCAGCCCGCTCTCCTCCGCGGCCTCCACCGCGACGTCGTCCACGGAGATGCCGAGCACCGTGACGGCGCCCAGCAGCCGGGCCAGCTCCCCCGGGCGGTCCGGGACCAGGATCCGCAGGCCCGCCTCGGCCACGGGCGGGGCCGCGCCCGGCCGCGGCAGCCCCGCGAGCCCGGCGACACCCCGGGACAGCAGGTCCTCCAGAGTCCGTACGCCCTGGTCATGGCCCGCGCCGCGGTCGCCCGCGAACACTTCGTCCCTGGCGAGCGCCTCGTCCCTGGCGAGCGCCTCGTCCCTGGCGAGCACGTCGTCCCTGGCGAACACATCGTCCTCGGCGAGCACATCGCCCTCGGCGAGCACGTCGAGCGCCGCCGCCACCCGGGCCAGATCCGCCCGCAGTTCCTCCACCACCCCGGCCATGGCGGCCGCGTTGGACCGCAGGATGTCGCTCCACAGCCGGGGGTCGCCCGCGGCGATCCGGGTCACATCGCGCACCCCCTGCCCGGCCAGCAGCGGCACCCCGGCCGGGCCGTCACGCAGCCGGGCCGCCATCACGCTGGCCAGCAGATGCGGAACGTGCGAGGTCAGCGCCACCACCTCGTCATGCTCCCGGCTGCGCATCACGACCGGGGCGGCGCCGCACAACTCGGCCAGCTCCAGGCCCCGGTCGAGGGCGGCGCGCGAGGTCAGCCGGTGCGGCGTCAGCGCCCAGGGACGGCCCTGGAACAACTCGGCCCGCGCCGCCAGCGGCCCCGACCGCTCCCGGCCGGCCAGCGGATGGCCGCCGACGTAGCGGGAGGGCTCGGGGGCGCGGGCGAGCACGGCCCGCTCCGGGCCCGCCTTCACGCTCGCCACATCGGTGTAGGCGCGGGCCAGACCGCGCGCCTGGGCCGCGATCAGCACCTCGGCGATCCGGCTCGGCGGCACCGCGAGCACGGCCAGGTCGACCGGCCCCGGCGGGTCCTCCGCCCGGCCCGCGCCGAGTGCGGCGGCGGTCCTGGCGGCGGCCCGGTTCCGGTCGGAGAGATACACCGACACGCCCCGCCCGGCGGCGGCGAGCGCGACCGACGTACCGATGAGGCCGGTGCCGATGACAGCCATGGTGCGCATCACAAGACATCACCCGTCCATGAGGACCGCGACCCGGAAACACAAAACACGGCGCAGCTTAGGGAGAAGACCCGGCGTCCACGAGTTCGGTCAACCGTCGAAAAGGGCACCGATGGCTGGACGCCCTTATGGCCGCCTAGAGTTCTGCGGGCTCGGTTTTCTTCCGCATCTGGGGGCCATCTTGAGGAATTCATCGAAAAGCGCGGAGCCGCTCGCGGATCTCGCCATCGACTATGTCGAGTTGTATGTGGAGAACCTGGATTCGAGCGCGTCCCAGTGGGTCGATCGGTATGCGTTCGGCATCGTCGGCAGCGGCGGCTCCGCGGAGCACCGCAGTCTGGCGCTGCGGCACGGGGAGATCACCCTGGTGCTCACCGAGGCCACCTCCGACCGCCACCCCGCCTCGGCGTACGTGCTCACCCATGGCGACGGCGTCGCGGACATCGCGCTGCGCACCGCCGATGTGCCCGCGGCCTTCGAGGCGGCGGTGGCCAACGGCGCCCGCGTCCACCGGCGACCGGCCCGGCACACCGGTGACGGCCCGTCCGTCACCGCCGCCGTGCGGGGCTTCGGGGACGTGGTGCACACCCTGGTCCAGCGCGCGCCGGACGCGGGCCCCGGGCTGCCCGCCGGTTTTGTGCCCACGAACGGCCGGGAGCCGGACGCCGGGGTGGGCGCCGGGG
>NZ_JAEEAP010000226.1 GCF_016103465.1 Streptomyces sabulosicollis | reverse complement strand
GCCCCACCCGGCTCGTCGGCCCGCACATCAGCGAACGAGAGCTGCCGGAAGGCTTCCTCGCCGGTCTCGCGGGGCCGGTGGTCGAAGAGGAGAGCGGGGTCCACGCGCCCGTGCGCGGCGGTCACGACGGGCGCACCGGGGGCGATCTCCTGGAGGGTCTCCAGGAGGCCCCGCCGCTCGTCCTCGGCGACCCGGTCGGTCTTGTTGAGCACGACGAGGTCCGCGGCCCGGACGTGGCGGTCGAGCTCGGGGTGGCGGACCCGGGTGTCCGGGAACTCCGCGGCGTCCACGACCTCCACCAGGCCGCCGTAGACGATCCGCTCATTGGTGCTGGACAGCAGCGTGCGGATCATGCTCTGCGGCTCGGCGAGCCCGCTGGCCTCGATCACCACGACATCGATGCGCAGCTCGGGAGCGGTGAGCCGCTCGAGCATCTCGTCCATCTCGGAGGCGTCCGCCGCGCAGCACAGACAGCCGTTCTCGATCGGGATCATCGAATCGACCTGCCCGGCGACGGCCATGGCGTCGATGTTGATCGATCCGAAGTCGTTGACAATGACGCCGATCCGGGTGTCCGTGCTGTCCCGCATCAGGTGGTTGAGCATCGTCGTCTTGCCGGAGCCCAGAAAACCCGTGACGAGGATGACCGGAATCCGTTGTGTGGCCAAGGTGGTGTCTCCGTGCGGCGGTCCGTGGTGATCTCGGGCGGACCGCTCATGTTATCCGCCCGCCGATGCCCGCCGCGCCGGACGCGGCGGGCATCGGTTCCGGCGGAGCCCGCGGCCGGGGCCGTCAGGGGATCTCGATCCCCGCCTCGGCCGACAGGCGGTCGATCTCGGCCAGCTCGGCGTCGCTGAAGGCGGGCGAGTCCAGCACCGCGACGTTCTGCTCCAGCTGGGCGACGCTGCTCGCGCCGATCAGCACCGAGACCACCCGGGGGTCCCGCAGCACCCAGGCGAGCGCCAGCTGGGCGAGGGTCTGGCCGCGTCCCTCCGCGAGCTTGTTGAGGGCGTGCAGCAGGGCCAGCCGCTCCTCGGTGAGCGTCTCGCGCTTGAGGAAGTGGCCGAGCGCCATGCGCGAATCGGCGGGCACCCCGTGCAGATACCGGTCGGTGAGCTGCCCCTGTGCCAGCGGCGAGAAGGCGATGACCCCCACGCCCGCCTCGGCGGACGCCTGGAGCACCCCGCCCTCGACCCCGCGCTGGAGGATCGAGTACGGATACTGGTTGATCAGGTACGGGGTGCGCAGCTCCTTCAGGATCGCGGCGGCCTCGGCGATCGCCTCCGGCGGGTAGTTGGACACGCCCGCGTAGAGCGCCTTGCCCTGGCGCACCGCGCTGTCGAGGGCGACCATCGTCTCCTCGAGCGGGGTGTCCGGGTCGAAGCGGTGGGAGTAGAAGACGTCGACGTAGTCCAGCCCCATCCGGGACAGCGACTGGTCGAGGCTGGCGAGGACGTACTTGCGCGAACCCCACTCGCCGTACGGCCCCGGCCACATGAGGTGCCCCGCCTTGGTGGCGATGAAGAGCTCATCGCGGTAGGGGCGGAAGTCCTGGGCGAAGATCGAGCCGAAGTTGCTCTCGGCGCTGCCGGGCGGCGGACCGTAGTTGTTGGCCAGATCGATGTGGGTGACGCCGAGGTCGAAGGCCCGGCGCAGCACCGCGCGCTGGGTCTCGAGGGGGTGGGTGTCGCCGAAGTTGTGCCACAGGCCGAGCGAGACCTTCGGAAGCAGCACACCGCTGCGCCCGCAGCGCTGGTACTGCATGGAGTCGTAGCGGTTCTCGGCGGCGAGGTGGACCATGCGCGTCGTCCTTGTCCGTACGGTGCGGTTGGGAGCAGACGGGCCGTGGGGACGGCCCGCCCGCCTGAGCTTGTCAGCTTTGGGCCAAAGTGGCGACCTCATTAGCGCTGAGTGTCCTGCCGTACACACGGAAGTCGTCGAACGCGGCCTTGAGGTACGGGTCCGGGTACTGCGACCTGCCGAGGTAGCCGGCGCGGATGTGGTTGCCGAAGTGGACCGGCTCGACGGTGACGGCGGTGTTGCGCCCCACCTCGCGCCCGCCGGCGTAGAGGACCGCGGTGCCGCTGCCGTAGGCGACGGCCACATGGACCCACTGGCCGGTGGGCAGCGGGTCGGCCTCGATGCGCTGTTCCGCCCCGCCGCCGCCCGCGGTGATGGCGAAGCGCAGCTTTCCGGAGTCGGCCACGGGGGTGAGGAACATATTGGCGGTGACACCCGTGCCGATGTCGAAGATCCGGGTCCAGGTGGCGGGGGTGCCGTCCAGCCGCACCCAGGTGGCCAGGGTGTACGCGCGGGCACCGGCCAGGAGGTCGTCCGCGAGGACGACATGGCCGTCGGTGCCGTTCAGGGCGACCGCGCCACCGGTCCGGCCCGCCGTCCAGGAGGCGCCGCCGACGATCCGGGCGGTCTTCTGGCGGCCGGTGGCGTCGGCCGCGGTGGTGCCGGAGGTCTCGTCGAAGCGGTGCCAGGCGGCGAAGGCGGGTGGCGGGGTGGGCGGCTGCCCGGTCAGCCAGTACACGTTGTAGTGCTGGTGGTGGACGCGGGCGACCGGCAGCAGGGTCACGCTCTCCCCACTGGCCGTGGCGCTGAACCGCAGGGGGCTGGTGGCCGTCCGGGTCACCGACCCCTTGTCCAGGCGCGGCATGGTCATTCCGGTGCGGCCGCCGTACGCCCCGGCGAGCACCACGGGCCCGTAGAGCACGGCCTGGACGTCGGGGTCGTCAGGGGTGGGGTCGAACGTCAGCTTCATCGGCAGGGTCACCTCGACCCGGTCGCCGGTCTTCCACTGGCGGTCGATGATCAGCCGGCTGCCGGGGGCAGGACGGTCGGCGAGGGTGGTGCCGTTGAGCGTGGCGCGGGCCCCGGCGGCCCAGGAGGGGATGCGGACGCGCAGTTCGAGGGAGGCCGCGCCGGAGGTGACGGTGAGGGTGGTGGTCTGCTGGTCGGGGAACCCGGTGGTCTGGCGCCAGGTGATGCCCTTGTCCCGCCAGCGCAGCTCGGAGGGGATGAAGAGGTTGACCAGCAGGCTGCGGTCGCCGTGGGTGTAGATGGTGTCGGCGAACTTGGCCTGGGTCTCCATGCCGCTGCCGTGGTCGCAGGAGAAGTTGTCGTAGTCGGTGGAGTACTGGTCGGGGTCGGGGCCCATGAAGGACGGCTGCTGTTTGAAGGAGCCGGGGGCGAGGCCCGTGTAGTAGATGTTGAAGCCGTGGGCCGAGTCCGGGTCCTGCTCCCCCAGCATCTGGTTGAACAGGGTGCGCTCGTAGTAGTCGAGCAGGTCGGTGCGGTCCGGCGCGTGGAAGTGGATCAGCCGGGTGAGCTTGAGCATGTTGTACGAGTTGCAGTTCTCGCAGCAGTTGTTCGAGAGCTGGGCGGCGATGGCGTCGGGCGCGTGGAACGCCTCCCCGTTGCTGTTCCCGCCGATCACATAGGTGTGGTGGTCGGTGACGATCTTCCAGAAGTTCTCGCCGATGGTGCGGTAGCGGCTGTCGAGCCCCTCCTCCCACAGCCGCAGGGCGCCGACCATCTTGGGGATCTGGGTGTTGGCGTGCAGCCCGGCGAGCCGGTCCTCGTTGCGGGCCAGCGGGTCGAAGACGCGGGCGTGGGTGAAGCGCTCGGCCACCTCCAGCCAGCGGCTGTCGCCGGTGATCGCGTGCAGATCGGCGAGGACGTCGTTCATGCCGCCGAACTCGGTCTGCAGCACCCGCTGCATCTGGTCGTAGCCGAGCCTGCCGGTGCGGGTGTCGACCCAGGCGGCCTGCCGCAGCACGGTCTCCAGGGCCTCGGCGTTGCCCGCGAGCCGGTACTGGTCGACGAGCCCGGCCATGATCTTGTGGATGGTGTAGTACGGGGCCCACACCCCGGTGCCGGCCTCCAGCCGGTCGAAGAAGCTCTCGGGAAACGCCGAGAGATAGCCCTGACCGTAGCCCGCGGCCGGGGACTTGGCCTGGCAGGCGGCGAGCGCCGAGACCAGCTTGCGGCCCTTGTCGAGCAGGGCGGTGTCGCCGGTGCCCGCGTAGGTGAGGGCCAGTCCGGACAGGAGGTGGCCGGTGCTGTGGCCGCGCAGTTCCGTGCTGGGGCTCTCCCAGCCGCCGCAGGGCTGGGCGCTGCTGGGGAGGCCCACGTTGAGGCGGAAGGTGTGCAGCAGCCGGTCGATGTCGACGAAGCGCAGATAGGCGGTGTTGCGGGACTGGTTGTCCTGGAAGGCGCCGGGGAGCAGGGTCACGGCGGTGAGCGGAAAGGGCTGGACGCCGGTCAGCGCCCCGGGCTCGCGGTGGGTCGCGGCCGGGGTGTCGCCGTGGGCGGCCGCGGCGGCGGTGCCTCCGGCGGCGACGGTGAGCGCCACGGCCGCGGCCCCTGAGGCCGTGGTGGCGATGAAGTGCCGTCTGTCGACTGGTTCGCTCATGACTTCCCTCACAGAGGTTCGAAATTACGAACAATGTCCGACATCGTGTGCACCGTGAAGGTACCGGCCCTCCCGGGGAGTCAACAGCCCCCGGACACCGGAGCTCGGGCACCGGCGGTGCGGGGTCGGTCAGCCGCGCCGCCACTGCTGGTTGGCGCCGCCGGTGCAGCTCCACTGGAGGAGCGCGGCCTTGTCCGCCGTGGACTCGTCCGCCACGTCCAGGCACTTGCCGCTGGAGCGGGCGGTGAACCGGACGTAGCCGTCACCGGTGTCGGTGGCCCGCCACTGCTGGTTCGTCCCCGTGCCACAGGCCGACTGGACCACGGCGGCGCCGTCGGCGCCGGAGCCGCCGGCCACCGTCAGGCACTGGGAGCTGTGCCGGGCGACCAGCTGGACCTGGCCGCCGCCCACGTCCTTGGACCAGAACAGCTGGTTGCCACCGCCGTTGCAGGTGTACTGCACGGCCGCGGCGCCGTCGGTCTGCGAGCCGGAGACGATGTCGGCGCACTTGCCGCTGTGCCGGGCCCTGAGCGGGGTGTACGGGCCGCCGGAGCCGGTCACCGTGCCCGCCGCCGTGTCGATGGTGAGCTGCGGATACCAGTCCATGGTCAGGGTGGTGGCGGTGGGGAAGGCCAGCGGCAGCCAGACGTAGCGCGAGTCGTTGACGGTGCCGCCGAAGGAGTTCCCCCAGCGGTCGCCCAGATAGAGGTACGAGGTGGTGCCGCTGCCCTGCACCGGCAGGACGTAGGCGGTCTGCGAGCCGTAGGCGGTGGCGTCGCCCACGTCGCGCATCGCGCTCCAGGGGCCCGCCGGGCTGGTGGCGGTGGCGTACTGCTGCTGGTTGGGGTTCCAGCCGGTGGCGCCGGAGGTCAGCATGAAGTACACGTTCCCGCACTTGAAGAGGGCCGGTGCCTCGCGGTGGCCACCGGGCCAGGGGTTGGCCACCAGGCTCGCCACCCCGGTGTAGTCCTCGGTCAGCCGGTAGATGTGCAGGTCGTAGTTGTCCCGGGCGGCCGAGACCATGTATCCGGTGCCGTCGCCGTCCTGGAAGAGGGTGATGTCCCGGGACATGTGCCGGCCCAGCGGGCGGAAGCTGCCCCGCCAGGTGTAGTCGCCGTCGATGGTGGCCGAGGTGGCGACGGCCGCGCGCGCCTCGCTGTAGTCGCTGCCGTTCTCCTTGTGCACCCACATCACGTACTGCCCGGTCCGCTCGTTGTAGAGCACCTTGGGCCGCTCGATGTTGGCGGAGGCCAGCTCGGGGTCGGTGGCCTGGGTGAGGACGTGGCGGCGGAACTCCCAGGTCCTCAGGTCCGTGGAGCGATAGGCGGAGACGTAGCGGAAGGTGTTGTCGGCGTTGCGGTTCTCACCGAACCAGTAGTAGTAGCCGCCGGATTTGATGACTCCCCCGCCGTGGGCGTGCACCGCCTCGCCGGAGGTGGTGGTGAACTGGGTGCCGTTGGCGACGGTGACGGGAGCGGCCTGCGCCGCGCCGACTCCCGTCAGCGGGGCGAGCAGCCCGAGGACGGCGGCCACGACGAGAGTCCACAGACGGGTCCTGGGACGTCCGCGCATCACACGGTCTCCTTCCACACGGTGAAGTGGCGGGCGAATCCGGTGAGCCCGGGCAGTTCCCGGATCGGGGTCCAGGTCCGGAAGTTGTCGAGGCTGTCGCTGTAGTAGTACTTCTGCTCGGTGTAGCCGTCGAAGTAGATCCGCCAGCCGCCGTTGTCCAGGCGCACCAGCGCGGGACCCTCGCGCCAGCTGCCCCAGCCCGCCCAGTCGCCGGTGCCGCGGAAGGTGTACGGCCCGCCGAGGCTGCCCGCCGTGGCGTGCTCGATGTACTTGGTCGTCTCCTGCTTGGTGAAGGCGTGGTACTGCCCGGCGTGGCGGACGACGAAGGTGTCGATGTAGTTCGCGGTGTCCAGGCCCTTCAGCGGTGTGGGCGTGGTCCACGACGTCAGCGAGGCGTCGGTGGCGGTGAGCAGATGCGGCCGGAAGATGTAGTCGGGTGTGGAGGTGGTGTCCAGCGAGACGATGATGTGGACGCCGCCGCCGTCGTCCACGAAGAACTCGGGCGCCCAGGTGCGCTCGAGACCGGCCACCGGGAGGGTGTGATCGCGGACGAAGCTCCAGGTGACGCGGTCGCGGCTGCGTGCGAAGCCGATGGTGTTGCCGGTCCAGTTGGTCGTGTAGACGATGTAGTAGTAGCCGTCGGTGTGCTTGATGACGCTGGGGTCGCGGATCAGCCCGGACGGCGGGGTGTAGGCGGGTCCCTTGAGCAGCGTGTACGTGGTCGCGTCGGACGACTGGTAGACGTACATGTTCGACTCGCTGCTGTTGGTGAACGCCGTCATGGTGAAGCGGGTGGCGGCCGTGGTGTCCCGTGCGGGCGCGTCGGCCACGGGCACGCCGAAGTCGGGCGTGCCGTCCGCCTTCCAGCCGAGCACCTGGACGCGGGTGTGCCGGTTGGGGTCGTTCAGCGGGTCGCCGGTGATGTCCTTGTACGGGCGGGCGTGGTAGACGAGGAGGTCGGTGCGGCCGTCCTCGGCGACGGTGAAGGAGTTGTGGCCCGGCCCGTACTGCTTGGTGGTGTCATTGCTGGTGAAGACCGGTTGCGGGCTCTTCTTCCAGGACGACGCGGCGAGCAGGTCGCTGCCCGCGGAGGCGGTCAGCAGCCCCATGCAGTAGTTGGCGTCGGTGGCGCTGGCGGAGTAGGTGAGGAAGACCCGGCCGTTCCGCTGCAGCACCGACGGGCCCTCGTTGACCTTGAAGCCACGGGTCTCCCAGTCGTACGTGGGCCGGGAGATCTCCACCTGGGGCCCGGTGATGGTCCACGGATTGGCCATCCGGGCGAGGTAGATGCTCGAGTTGTTGCCGACGTCCGGGTTGCTCTGGGCCCAGACCAGATAGCGGGTGCCCTGGTGGGTGAAGGTGGAGGCGTCGAGGGAGAAGGAGTCGATGGGGGTGACGATGCGGCCCTTCTCGGTCCAGGTCCCGGCGAGGGGGTTGGCGCTCGCGTTCTCCAGCACCCACATCCGGATCTTCCAGACGTCGTTGGCGGGCGCCGAGGCGAAGTAGACGTACCACTTGCCGTCGATGAAATGGATCTCCGGGGCCCATATGTGGGCGCCCATGTCGCCACTGGTGTGCTTCTTCCAGATCACCGACTCGGCGGCGGTGGCCAGACCGCCGATGGTCCTGGAGCGCCGCAGGACGATGCGGTCGTACTCGGGGACGGTGGCCGTGAAGTAGTAGTAGCCGTCCCCGTGCTTGAGGATGTGCGGATCGGCGCGCCGGGGCACCAGTGGATTGGCGTACGCGGGGGCCTTGGCGGCCGATTGCGGCGCCGCGGGGGTGGCGGCCCGCGCGACACCGGGTGTCCCGGCGGCCGCCCCCAGGACCAGGGCTCCCATCATCACGCTTCTGCGGCTGGGCTGGTGTTCTTCGCTGCGGCTCATACGGCTCTCTCTCCTGCTCTGGCGGGTGACGCGCCTGACATCGGACGGGCTTGATGCCGCTCTATCGGACGGGCTCGATACCGGCTTGCGTCGGGCGGATCTTGCGGATGGTGCCGTCGGGGTCGAACCGCATCCGGTCGATGGCGACTTCGCGATGGGTGCCGTCGCCGCCGGGGCGGGCGAAGCGGTGGTAGACGATGTACCACTCGTCGCGGCCCGGGACCTGGAGGACGGAGTTGTGCCCGGTGCCGAGGATCTGATCACCGGGGTCCTTGGCCAGGACCGGGTTGCCCGGCGCCTTGGTGAAGGGGCCGAGCGGTGAGTCGGAGACCCCGTAGGCCACGCGGTAGTCCGGGCTGCGGGTGTCGTCCTCCGACCACATCGCGTAGTAGCGGCCCGCGCGCTTGAAGACGGTCGGGGCCTCGTTGTAGCCGGGCGGGGTGATCTTCACCGGCCGGGTGGCGAAGGAGACCATGTCGTCGTTCAGCCGGGCCGCCTCGAAGGCTCCCTGCCCGAAGTAGAGGTGGGGGGTGCCGTCGTCGTCGATGAAGGCGTCCGGGTCGATCGACTGGTGGCCGAACTGCCCCTTGGCGACGAGCGGTTTGCCGAGGGCGTCGGTGAACGGCCCCCCGGGGCTTGCGGACTTGGCGACGCCGATGGACTGGCAGGCGCTGAAGTACATCCAGTAGGTGTCGCCCTTCCTGACCACCGAGGGGGCCCAGGCGTGTCCGTGGCACCAGGAGACATCGGCGAGGTCGAGAGCGGGGCCGTGGTCGGTCCAGTGGACGAGGTCGGGTGAGGAGAAGCCGTTGAAGCGGGTACCGCTCCAACCGGGGTGGCCGTCCTCGGTGGGATAGATCCAGTACCGGCCCTCGGCGTACATCACATCGGGGTCGGCGTGGTAGCCGGGCAGCGCGGGGTTGGAGTCACCGGGCCGCACGGTGGCGGTCTCCCGGATGACGGTGCCGTGGCGCACGACCCCCGACAGGCCGGGCAGCTCCCGCTTGGGCGTCCAGTGCTCCAGATCGGGGCTGTCGCTGTAGTAGTACTTCTTGACGGTGTAGCCGTCCATGAACATGCGGTAGCCACCGTTGGGGAGGGCGACGACGGTCTGGCCCTCCAGCAGGCTGCCCCACCCCGCCCAGTCGCCCTTGCCGGTGAAGCGGTACGGGCCGGTGAGGCGGTCGGCGACGGCGTGCTCGATGAGTTCGCCCGTGGCGTTCTTGGTGAACGCGTGGTACGTGGCGCCCTTGCGGACCACGAAGGTGTCGATGTAGCCGTTGTAGTCGCTCTCGCTCGGCGAGATGCCCTCGAGCGGCTGGGGCTCACTCCACTTGGTGAGCGTGTCGTCGAGGGCGGTCAGGACGTACGGCTGGAAGTGCCGGTAGGCGGTGGGGCCGGTGGACAGCGAGACGACGATGCGGACCTTGCCGTCGGGCGCGTCGGTGAAGAACTCCGGTGCCCAGGTGTTGTTGGCGGCCACGCCGTGGTCGATGTCGGCGAGATGGGTCCAGGTGCGGCGGTCGTCGCTCACGGCGAGGCCGAAGGTGGTGCCGGTCCATCCGGTGGTGTAGGCGACGTAAGTGCGGCCGCCGCGGTGGATGACGCTGGGGTCGCGGACGAGACCGGAGGGCGGGGTGTACGCCTTGTCCTGGATCGACCAGAAGTTCTGCGCGTCGTCGGACCCGTAGACGTACATATTGCTCTCGCTGCTGTTCGTGAAGGCGGTGAACAGATAGCGGGAGACCGTGGTGGGCCGCTGCGCGGCGCGTCCGTTCCCGTCGCTCCGGTGGTGCTCCGCGGCCTGCACACGGCTCGCGCTGAGGGGGAGCACAAGAGCGAAGGCGGCCAGCAGCGCGAGCAGCACTGCCGACGCTCTCCAGGGTCGAGTGGCATGCGAGGGCATCAGAAGGGCTCCTGCGATCCGAACTGATCGAATTTGTTCGGAGATTAAGGGTTCTGATGACTTCCGACAGCCCCTGGAGAGGGTGCGAAAGTTTCGAAAACCGTGGAGCCCTGAAGGACGCGCGATGACGCGGTGGGGTGAGGGGGCGGATCAGACGAAGGTCTGGCGCTGCAGCCAGAGGTCCCTGGCGGTTCCGCTGCCCTGGATGAAGACGTAGAGCAGGTTCTCCTCGTTGAGGATCGGGACGCCGACGCCCGCGGAGCCGACGACCCCGCCCAGGGACTGGAAGCCGCTGTAGGCCGTGCCGTTCTCGGTGTTCTGCACCGCGACCCACAGGGCGTTGTCGGTGGCCTTGATGAACACGTTGATCCGGCCGTCCTGGGCCAGGGCGCAGGTGGGCCGCCAGACGATCTGCGCGCCGAGGCTCACGGGGGCGCCGAACGCGTCGTAGTCGTCGGTCTGCCCGACCCGCCGGACGGATCCGTCGGAGCCCCGGTAGAAGATCTGCACCCGGCCGGCCGCGTCCAGGCACACCGACGGACGGCTGGTCACATTGGTGGCGTTGGGGGAGAACGCCTCCCAGACGGTGGAGTTCTCGGTCTGCTGCTGGATGGTGTGCAGCGTCTCGCCCGCGCCCTTGACCGCCACCACGAGCCGCCCTCCCCCGTCGAGGATGGGCGAGGGCGTGGCGAAGATGCCGCCCCCCAGCGAGGTCGCGGAGGTGTAGGTCTCGTACTGCAGATCCTGGTTGCGGATGTACCACAGGGCGTTGTCGGTGCCGGGGAAGAACACATAGATGCGGCCGTCGGCGCCGAGCGCCGCGGCCGGGTCGTCCCCGATGCCGGTGACCAGGGTCTGGGGTGGTCCGTACCCGGAGTTGATGGCGGTCTGGGTGATGACCTCCAGATTGTTGCCGGGGGTGCGGTAGAAGACCCGGATCCTACCGTCCTTGCCCCGGATCGGCGCCGGGATGCCGTCGACGGAAAGGCCCGGGTACTGCTGCCACGGCCCCCAACTTCCGTCGCGGGCCTCCACCCTGCTCCACAGGACGTTGGACCCGCCCCGGATGAAGACCTGCACCCGGTCGTCGGCGAAGGTGACCGGGGCGGGTTCGGAGTGGATGCCGCCCTGCAGATTGACCCAGGTCCCCCAGACGGTGCCGGGAGTGGTGGAAACGACCATGAGAGGACCTCCCTCTTCTCGTGAGGCCACGAGAATGTGCGGATACACCGTCAGTTCCCGGGTAAAGCATGGCGGATACCCGAAGAAAGCAAGATGTATGTATATGACCGACTCATTGTCATGAGAGGTTGATATCGGATTACGCATGCTCGCTTGCTTTGGGAATGCGTCCATGTGAGAGGCGGGATACTGATCGAGGCCCTCCATTGACCTTCCCCAAGGGGGAAGCCCGAGCATCGTGGTCGCCGGGCGGGGTGCCCGGCGACGAGGAGGGCGAGCATGGGGCTGCTGACCATCGGTGCGTTCGCGAGGGCGTCGCGGCTGTCCCCCAAGGCGCTTCGCCTGTACGACGAGCTCGGGCTGCTGCCGCCCGCCCGCGTCGATCCGCACTCCGGCTACCGCCTCTACGACCCGGCCCAGCTGGAGCGGGCCCGTCTGGTGGCGTGGCTGAGGCGGCTCGGCATGCCGCTGGCCGTCATCCGGGCGGTGTGCGAGCTGGAGCCGGAGTCCGCGGCGCGGGAGGTGCGCGCGTACTGGGCGCGGGTCGAGGCCGACACCGCCGCCAGGAGGGACCTGGCCGCCTTCCTCGTCGACCATCTGTCAGGGAAGGACAGCACGATGTCTTCTCACCACACCACCCTGGGGATCCGCTACGCCGTGCTCTCCGACACCGGCTCGGTCCGGGAGAGCAATGACGACGCGGGCTACGCCGGTCCGCGCCTGCTCGCCGTGGCCGACGGTTTCGGGGGCGGACGGCACGCCGGCGAGGCGGCGATCGAGGCGCTCAAACCACTGGACGCGGGTGTCCCGGGCGGGGAACTGCTCAGCGCCCTGGAGGAGGCGGCGCACCGGGTCCGTGAGTCGGTCTCCGCGCTCGCCGCGTCCGACCCCGCGCTGCGGGACGTCGGCACGACGCTCACCGCGATGGTGTGGTCGGGCTCCCGGCTGGGGCTGGTCCACATCGGCGACTCGCGCGCCTATCTGCTGCGCGACGGTGAGCTCTTCCAGATCACCCATGACCACACGGTGGTCCAGTCGCTGATCGACGAGGGGCGGATCACCCCCGAGGAGGCCGCCTCGCACCCCCAGCGTGCGCTGCTGCTGCGCGCCGTGGGCGGCGGTTCGGCGTTCGAGCCGGACTTCGCCCTGCGTGACGCCCGTGCCGAGGACCGCTATCTGCTGTGCTCGGACGGGCTGACGGGGGTCGTGCCCGCCGAGGAGATCCGGCGCGTGCTCGCCTCGGAGGACGATCCGGGCAGGGCCGTACGGGAGCTGGTCGCCCTCGCCAACCGCGCGGGCGGACCCGACAACGTCACCTGCGTGGTGGCCCATGTCGCCGAGCAGGGGGCGCTGACCTCGGCGTAGACCGCCGTTCCGGCCGACTCGCCCGCCCGGCCGCGTCCAGTTGTTGAAAGTTGTTGAATGGTGTTGCAAGGTCTTGTCGACCGGAAGACCGCCTCCCTATGCTCGCGGCGGAAACCGGTTTCCACTCCTGCGTGACCGGGAGACGGGCAGGACCGGCCGCGCGGTGTAAGGGGTGGCGGATGTCCGCAGGTCCGATCCGGCTCTCCCGGGAGGCGCGCACCGCGCTCCGCCCGGCCACCGCGGCGCGGATCACCGGGGGCTTCTGGGCCGCCAGACGCCGCGTCAACGCCGAGGTGAGCGTTCCCCAGGGGCCGGAGCGGCTGGAGCGGGCGGGCAACCTCGCCAATCTGCGGGCCGCCGCGGGAGCGGCACCGGCGGAGTCCGGCTTCCGGGGCGACTTCCCGTTCCAGGACTCCGATGTGCACAAGTGGCTGGAGGCGGCATCCTGGCAGCTGGCCGACGGCGGCGAGGGACCGGCCGGGGAGGAGCTGTCCCGGCAGGTGGAGCGGCTGGCCGGGCTGGTCGCGGCCGCCCAGGCCGAGGACGGCTACCTCCAGACGTACTACCAGCTCGGCCCGGACGCCCGGCGGTGGGCGGACCCGCACTGGGGGCACGAGCTCTACTGCGCGGGCCATCTCCTCCAGGCCGCGGTCGCCCACCACCGGGCCACCGGCCGGGACGGACTGCTCCAGGTGGCCGTGCGGTGCGCCGATCTGATCGACGCCACGTTCGGGCCCGGCAAGGACGAGACGGTGTGCGGACATCCGGAGATCGAGACGGCGCTGGTCGAGCTGTACCGGGAGACCGGTGAGCGGCGCTACCTCGATCTGGCCGGGCACTTCGTGGACCGGCGCGGGCGGGGCAGCCTCGGCGACGGCCCGCCGGACGGCTCGCCCGGCCCCCGCCCCGGGGCTCCCTACTGGCAGGACCACGTCCCGGTGCGGGAGGCCACGGCGGTCGCCGGGCATGCGGTGCGCCAGCTGTATCTCCTGGCCGGGGCCGCCGATGTGGCGGCGGAGACCGGCGATACGGGGCTGCGGGACGCGCTGGTGCGGCTGTGGGAGGACATGGCCGCGACCAAGACCCATCTGACCGGCGGTGTGGGTTCCCGGCACGAGCTGGAGTCCTTCGGGGACGCGTACGAGCTGCCACCGGACCGGGCGTACGCCGAGACCTGCGCGGCCATCGCCGCCATCCACTTCGGCTGGCGGATGGCGCTGCTGACCGGGGAGGCCCGCTACAGCGATCTGGTGGAGCGGACCCTGTTCAACGGCTTCGCGTCGGGGGTGTCGATCGACGGCGAGCGCTGGCTCTATGTGAATCCGCTACGGGTCCGCCAGGACGAGGAGAGCGTCAAGGCCGCCACCGGTGACCAGGGCGCCCACCGGACGCCGTGGTTCCGGTGTGCCTGCTGCCCGCCCAACGCGATGCGGCTGCTGGCCTCGCTGCCGCACTGCATGGCGAGCGGCGACGCCGAGGGACTCCAGCTGCACCAGTACGCGTCCGGCTCGTACGAGGCGGACGCGTACTGGTGCAGCT
>NZ_JAEEAP010000225.1 GCF_016103465.1 Streptomyces sabulosicollis | reverse complement strand
GCTGGCCCTCACCGCCGCCCGCACCGACAGCTTCGCCCGGGCGGCGGCCGGGGCGAGGGTGGCGGTGAGGGCGGCGGTGAGGGCCAGCGCCGAGACGGCGGCCCTGATGATCGTACGCATAACGCTTTAACTCCCCGTGTGGAAAGAACAGAACGGGAGCCAGCCTGTCCGCCGGCTCCCGTTCGCCACCATGGGGTCGATCAAGGTCCACCCTGATAGGGGGTTGACCGCGAGGGGTCAGATGTGGACGGCGCCTCCGGACGCGTCCGCGTTCTCACCGCGTTTGGTGAAGGCCGCGACCAGGGCCGCGACCACCGAGACGACGGCGGCCACGGTGAAGGCGAGGCCCATCCCCGACACGAAGGTGTCATGCGCGACGGCCGTGATCTTGCCCGCGATCTCCGGCTGAGTGCCCTTGGGGACCGGGGCGATGCCGACCTCGACGGCGTCCGACGCCTTGGACTCCGCGCCCTCGGGCATCGGCGGCAGCCCGGCGTCGGCCCACTTCTCCGGCAGCGCGCTGTCCACCCGGCCCGCCATGACCGCGCCCAGGACGGCGGTGCCGAGGCTGCCGCCGACCTGCATCGCGGCCTGCTGGAGGCCGCCGGCGACACCGGCGTGCTGGATCGGGGCGTTGCCGACGATGACCTCGGTGGCGCCGACCATCACCGGGCCGAGGCCGAGGCCCAGCAGGGCGAACCACACGGCCATCTCGAGGCCGCCGCTGTCCGCGTCCAGCCGGGAGAGGCCGAACATCGAGACGGCGGTGATCGCCATGGCGACCACCAGCGGCGTCCGCGGCCCGAACTTGGTGATCAGCGCACCGGCCAGCGGTGAGGCGACGATCATCATCGCGGTGAGCGGCAGCAGCCGCAGCCCGCTGTCGACGGGGCTCATCCCGTGCACGTTCTGCAGGTAGAAGGTGACGAAGAACAGCCCGCCCATGAAGCCGAAGGCCATCAGCACCATCAGCACGGTGCCCGCGCTCAGCGGCACCGAGCGGAACATGCTGAGCGGCAGCAGCGGCTCCGCCGTCCGGTTCTCCCAGAAGACGAAGACGGCGAAGCAGACCGCCGCCAGGCCCAGGAAGAGCAGCGTGCGCTGGTCGCCCCAGTGCCAGTCGGCGGCGTTGATCAGCGCCCAGATCAGGCAGAACATCGCGCCGGACAGCAGCACGATGCCGGGGATGTCGAAGGACCGCGGGGCCTTCTCGGCGCGGTGGTCCACCAGGAGCAGCAGCCCGAGCACCAGCGCCAGGACGCCCACGGGCGCGTTGATGAAGAAGACGGACTGCCAGTTGACGTGCTCGACGAGCAGTCCGCCGACGATGGGCCCGGCGGCCGTGGAGGCGCCGATCACCGCACCCCAGATGCCGATCGCCATGTTGAGCTTCTCGGCGGGGAAGGTGGCGCGCAGCAGGCCGAGCGCCGCGGGCATCAGCAGCGCGCCGCACAGGCCCTGCAGCACCCGGAAGGCCACGACGAGCGACACCTCGCCGGAGAAGCCGATGGCGGCCGAGGAGAGGGCGAAGCCGACGACGCCGATGAGGAAGGTCTGCCGGTGGCCGAAGCGGTCACCCAGCTTGCCCGCCGTGATCAGCGCGACGGCGAGGGCCAGCAGATAGCCATTGGTGATCCATTGCACATCGGCGAGCGAGGCGCCGAGGTCCTTCTGGATGGCCGGGTTGGCGATGGCGACGATCGTGCCGTCGAGGGCGACCATCGTCACGCCGAGGGCGACGGTGAGGAGCGTCAGCCATGGATGACCCCGAAGCCCCTTCGAGGCATCGGTTATGGGAGGTTCCGGCGCCGAATCGGCGACGGTGGTCGAAGAGGTCATGTCCGGAGGCTAATGTCAGCGTCTGACAATTGACAAACCGATTCATCCGCCGGTAACTGACGTTTTTGTCACAGGTATCCTGAGCAGCCGCGACGCGGCCCCACACCGACCCACACCGGTAGAAAGCGAGCCGATAGGTGACGACGGACGAGGCAGTGGCGGGCACGAGGACGCCGCCACCGGCCGGGCTGCGCGAGCGCAAGAAGCAGCGGACGCGGAGCGCCCTGGTGCGCTCCGCGCTGGAGTTGTTCACCCGTCAGGGATACGAGCGGACGACGGTCGACGAGATCGCCGAGGCGGTCGAGGTCTCCCAGCGCACCTTCTTCCGGTACTTCGCCAACAAGGAGGAGGTCGCCTTCGCCAGCCAGGAGTCGGCCGAGCGCCACTTCTTCGCCGCCCTGTGCGGGCGCCCCGCGGGCGAGGCGCCGCTGGCCGCGCTGCGCGGGGCGGTCCTCGACGCCTGGGGGAGCATCGGGGAGGCCATCGAGCAGCTGGTGCCGCCCGAGCTCCATCTGCGGATGTACCGGGTGATCGAGTCCACGCCGAGCCTGCTCGCGGTGCATCTGCGCCGCACCGCGGAGATGGAGGAGCGGCTGGCGCGCGAGATCGCCCGCCGCGAGGGGCTGGACATCGACACCGACCCGCGGCCGCGGCTGCTGGTCGCGATGTTCGGCGGGGTGATCCGGGTGGCCGGGAAGCTGTGGACCGAGGCCGAGGAGGACAGCGTCGTCACCTTGCGCGACCTCACCGCGTTCCATCTTGATTACGTGGGACCCGCCCTCGCCGAGAAATGGGACAAATAGCATTAATATCGGCATAGCTCCCAAGAATTCCCGTCTTCAAACGTGATATGAGTCACGGGATTTGGCACCCGGCGTCGCGCTTCTCCTAGGGTGTCCCGCGGTGACTTCCTTCTCGGAGCTCGGCTCCCCCTCCCCCGGTTCCACCGCCTGGCGCGCCCTGCTCGCGCTGGCGGTGGTGTTCGTCCTCCTCGCCACCACCGGCTGGACGGCCGTACGGAGCCACAGAGGAGCCCCGGACGCGCTCTCCGCGTCGATCAACGCCTGGCGCCACGGATCGCTCGGCGGCCGCGCGCTGCCCGATCCGTACGGCTCGCCCCGCGTCCTCGGCCGCTGGTTCGACGCGCTCACCAAGGCCCAGACGGACCGCGTGGTGCGGCGCTATCCGCTGGCCGTGGGCAATCTCAACGGCGCGCCGGTGGCCCTGCGCTACCGCGCCAACCGCGTCGCCCTGATCAAGGCGCGCGCCGATGAGCGGAAGCGGATGCACGACCCCCGGCTCACCCCGATGGGCCGTTCGGACGCGGCGCGCCGGATGCACCGCTACGAGGACCTGCTGGACGCCGGGCGGCAGATCCTCTCCTTCGACCCCTCGGGCGCCGGGCGGGCCGCCGAGGTCTTCGGGGACCTCGCCCACGCCAACCGGGTCTCGATCGTGGTGCCGGGCGTGGACACCGACATCCTGACGTTCCAGAAGACCGAGCGCCCGTACACCGCCACGGTCGGGATGGCCCGGGCGCTCTACGACAACGAGCGGGCCGACGCCCCGGACACCAGGACCGCCGTCATCGCCTGGGCCGACTACACCACCCCGGCCGGGATCGGCATGGACGCGGCCACCGGCAAGCTGGCCGCCCAGGGCGCGGTGCGGCTGCGCGCGCTGGTCAACGCGCTGCCCTCGCTCTCCCGCGTCTCGCTGATGTGCCACAGCTACGGCTCGGTGGTGTGCGGGGTCGCCGCCCGCGACCTGCCGCCCAAGGTCACCGATATCGCGGTGGCCGGCAGCCCCGGGATGCGCGCCGGGCACGTCTCGGATCTGGGGACCAGCGCCCGGGTGTGGGCGATGCGCGACTCCGGCGACTGGATCGAGGACATTCCGCATCTGGAGTTCGGCGGGCTCGGTCACGGCGCGGACCCGGTCTCCTCCGGCTTCGGCGCCCGGGTGCTGGCCGCGGACGGGGCGGATGGGCACGCCGGATACTTCGAACCGGGCACGACCAGCCTGGACAACTTCGCGCGGGTGGGAATCGGTGCTGTCCAGTCCGTGAGCTGCGGCGACGGCGACGACTGCACCGCGGGGCTACGCTGACGCCCGGCATAAACACCGGAAACTCTAGTGACGCGCGTAGCCTCAAAGGGGGACGGGCGGGCCACCGCCGCATACGATGAGCCGCATGGGTGATGTGCTGGCCGGTTTTCAGACCGTCTGGGAGTTCGACACCGACTCCATGCTCATCCGCTTCGAACGGGGGATCCGCACGCCGAAGCTGCTCCAGGCGCTCGGCGAGCGCCGCATCCCCTTCGAGGCGCTGTCCGGGGTGGAGCTCGGCGTCGGCAAACGGGGCACGGTGGTGCTGCGCGCCCTGCCCAGACCAGGCGCCGACCCGCTGATGGACGCCGCCGACGGCCAGCTCAAGGAGGCGTACGACCCGTACCGCCTGGTGCTGCCCGCCGAGCGGGAGACCCTCGCCGACTACTACGCCGAGCGGATACGCGAATCCCTCGGCCCCGAGGCGGACATGCCGGCCGAGGCGCATCTGGTGACCGTGCCCCCGCCGCCGCTGTCCTTCAAGGCGTACGACGGCAAGGCGTCCTTCGACGGCAAGGCCATCTCCTTCCGCTGGTTCTGGACCGGCGCCTCCTCGGAGAAGTGGAAGGTCGGGGACCAGAGTTTCCGGATCGACGAACTCACCGGTGTGGAGTGGCGTTCGCCGGAGAGCCGGGGATCGGCGGGTACCGCCCCCAAGGAGGGATCCGCCAAGGCCGGTGCCGCCAAAGGGGGTCCGGCGAAGGACGGCACGGCCAGGAACGGCACCGGCAAGGGCTCCCCCAAGGGCGGTGGCCACGGCTATCTGCGGCTGCTGCGGCGCTCCGCCGAGGACCGGCCCGCCGACCGCCCCGACCGGGATCCGGCGGCCGTCGTCTTCGGGATGGGCTACGGCCTCGTCCACCAGTCGCTGCCGTTCGCCGCGGCCGTCCTGGAGGCCGTACGGGCCTCCTCCCCCGTGCCGTGCGCCGAGGGCGCCCAGGCCCCGAACCGGGCCGCCGCCCCGCGCCGCGACCCCGCCGACATCGCCGAGCGCATCCGCCACCTGGGCGAGCTGCACACGGCCGGGCTGCTGACCGACGACGAGTTCAGCGCGAAGAAGGCCGAGCTGCTGGCGGAGCTGTAAGTGTCCGGTCCCTCCTCCGCACCGGCCGGCGCGGCCGCCGACCCGGCGTCCTCCGCCGCGTCCCCCGGCCCCTCCTCCACCGCGCACGAGAGCCTGCCCAAGGCCGCCTGGCGGCAGGCCAGCGGTCTCGCCCGGGCCCTGGTGACCCCCAGCTACCCCGCGACACCGCTGTTCGCCCAGTCGCCCAGGCGCTGGCTGCGCAGGGTGCCGTACGGCGTGGCGATGATCCTCACCACGATCCTGGTCCCCACCACCGCCCAGATGCTCTCCCACGACTACGGGATGGGCGGCGGCGTCGCCACGCTGTTCGGCATCGTCCAGGGCACCCCGCTGCTGCTGTCCGTCACCCGCCCCCTCCAGGCGTGGTGGACCGTCTTCCTCTCCGACCTGGTCTGCGCCCTGGTGGTGCTCGGCACCGCGGATCACCTCGAGAACCGGGTGTGGCCCTGGCTGCCGGGCGCCATCATCGGCTATCTCTTCCTGCTGCTCGGCCTCGCGCTGCGCGAGCCGCGCCGCACCCTGGTGGCGGTGTGGCTGGTCACCGGCACCGCCGGACTGGCGCTCGGCATGGCGTTCCCGGACAAGAGCAACGGCAGCAATGTGGTGCTGTTCGTGCTCAGCGGCGTGGTGCTGCTCGTCGCCGGGGCGCTGCGCGAGCGCGGGGACGCCCAGCGGCGGCTGGCCGAGCAGGAGACGATCAGCGAGGCCGAACGGGCCCACCGCACCCTGCTGGAGGAGCGCGCCCGGATCGCCCGGGAACTGCACGACGTGGTCGCCCACCACATGTCGGTGATCACCGTGCAGGCGGACAGCGCCCCGTACCGGATCGGGGGTCTGCCGTACGAGGCCGAGCGGGAGTTCTCCACCATCGCCGCCACCGCCCGGGAGTCGCTCGCCGAAATGCGGCGGCTGCTGGGCGTGTTGCGCAGCGAGGAGACGCGCGGGGAGCGGGCGCCGCAGCCGGGGCTGCGGCAGGTGCCCCAGCTGGTCGAGGCGACCGTACGGGCCGGCATACCGACCACGCTGACCGTCGCGGACGGCGTGGCCGAGCTCGAACCGCTGCCGCAGGCCGTGGGGCTGTCCGCGTACCGCATCGTGCAGGAGGCGCTGGCCAACGTGGTGCGGCACGCGCCGGGCGCCACCACCCGGGTGGCCATCTCGGCCGAGGACCGCTCGGCGCTGACCCTGCTGGTGGTCAACGGCCCGCCCGACAGCGCGCCCACCAAGCCCCTGGAGACCAGCGGCACCGGCCATGGCCTCGTCGGCATGGTCGAGCGCGTACGGCTCGTCGGCGGCATGCTCGACACCGGCCCGCTGCCCGACGGCGGCTTCCGCGTCGCGGCCCGCCTCCCCCTGGTAGACCTCGAAGAGACGGAGCCGTCGTGACCATCAAGGTGATCATCGTCGACGACCAGGCGATGGTGCGGGCGGGGTTCGCCGCCCTGCTCTCCGCGCAGAGCGATATCGACGTCGTCGGCGAGGCGCCGGACGGGCGGGAGGGCGTGGAGGTCAGCCGCCGCACCCACCCCGATGTGGTGCTGATGGACGTGCGGATGCCCGAGATGGACGGGCTCGAGGCGGCCCGGCAGCTGCTGGACCCGCCGCGCGGGGTCACCCACCGGCCCAAGGTCCTCATGCTCACCACCTTCGACGTGGACGACTACGTCTACGAGGCGCTGCGCGCCGGGGCCAGCGGCTTTCTGCTGAAGGACGCCCCGCCGGCCGATCTGATCTCCGCGGTCCGGGTGGTGGCGGCGGGCGAGGCGCTGCTCGCCCCGTCCGTCACCCGCCGGCTGATCGCCGACTTCGCCCGCCAGCGCCCCGCCCCGCGCCGCGACGGCCCCGCCCTGCGGCGCAGCGGGCTGACCCCGCGTGAGACCGAGGTGCTGGAGCTGATCGCGCGGGGCCTGTCCAACCAGGAGATCGCCGAGTCGCTGGTGCTCGCGGAGCAGACGGTGAAGACCCACATCGGCCGGGTGCTGGCCAAGCTGGGGCTGCGCGACCGCGCCCAGGCGGTGATCTTCGCCTATGAATCGGGCCTGGTGACGCCGGGTCAGTGACCCCGGCCGGGCGGCCACCCCCTACTGGGCTATGGGTTGAGACCGTGTTCTACACGGCCAGTTGGCCGTTTTGCTGGGTGTGGGGAAGGTCCGAGCCCTGGGGACCGGGGTACGCCCGGTCCCTACCGTCCCCGCCGAGGCGCTCACCGGCCAATGGCACCTCAGAGGGGCCGTCGAGGTAGGCCGGTAGGACGATCAGTGCAGGGTGGCTACACGCAACGCCGCGGCGACAGTCCGTCCAGCACGATGTCGACCGCCCTGTCCACGACAGCCCGGTCGCCCCGGGAGTTGGCCAGCGCCCTGATCAGCACGTAGATCTCGTCCACCGTTGCGTCCGCGCGCACCTCGTCGGCTTTCTGGGCCCGGGACAGCAACACCTCGACGGCGTCCCGCAACGCAGAGGCAGCAGCTTCCACTTCATCAGTGGCGGCTGCCGGAGCGGCGGCCTCCTCCAGCAGCGCGAGGAGCGCGAGCTTCGCCGGTGCGCCTGACACCATCTCCCGGAACGTCATCCGGAAGGCCGCCCCTGCCTCGCCGTCCTCGCCTCGCGCCCGCGCTGTATTGGTGAGCAGGGTGAGGTGCCGCACGATCGTGGCCTCGATCAGCAGTTGCTTGGTCGGGAAGTGCCGGAACACGGTGCCGATCCCGACACCGGCCCGGCGCGCGATCTCCTCGGTCGAGCCGGCTTTGCCGGACTCGCCGAAGACCTCTTCGGCTGCGGCCAGCACCCGGTCCCTGTTCGCCTGCGCGTCGCTTCGCATCCAGTCCTTCTCCCTCTCCGGATCCCTCGCTCCGACGGGACCTGTGATCCACTCTTGCAATCGGAGTGGCGACTCCGTATATTCCGGAGTGAAGACTCCGATAGAAGGGTAACCGCCATGCGAACTCCTGAAGAGACATTCCGTGCCATGCTCGATGGCGCCTGCCGACTGCACGACGGTGACCGCAGCCAGGTCGACAAGCTGGCCGAGTTCTATGCCGAAGACACCGTCGTGCGACACCCGATGGCCCCGCTCGGCGACACCCCGCTGCTCGGCCGCGAAGCACTCCGGCAGCACTTCGCCACGGCAGGGTCGACTGGTTTGGCAGGCTTCCGGGTCGAGGACGTACGCGTCCACCAGACTGCCGACCCCGAGGTGGTCATCGGCGAGTTCACTTACCGCGGCGATGCGGGCTGGGCCGCGCCGGGCATCATCGTCTTCCGGATCCGCGACGGACTGATCGTCGAGTCGCGAGACTATATCGATCACCTCGGGCTCGCTCGTGCGACCAACACGATCGACGCCCTCTGTGCGCAGCTGACAGCCGCTTAGACCCTGTGGTCTGGGGGCCGACCGCATCAGAAGGTGTTTCAACTCCTGGACGAGCAGGGCCTAGTGGACCTGTCCCGTGCGGTCCTGGATTCCGCACGATGCGCATGTGACCGGTACGGACATCGGCGGTGACGTCCTGGACGACTGGACAGCGCGGTTCGTCGCGCAGTTCGCGGCGCCCGCAGGCCCAGCGCTTCACGCTGCCTCTCGCCCCTGTCGTTCCACTCCCCACGTCCGGGCGGCAGGGGCTTCTAGCTGTCCGGACCAGCCGATACCGCTCAACCCCCTACTGGGGTATGACATCCCACTTGGCACCGGGGGGTGACGTACCGCCAGCCGACACCTCTCTACCTTTCCCTCCGCCACCGACGGAACCGCCGGCGGATCCACGACGGACCCACGACGGACCCACGACGGATCCACTGCCGGATCCACCGACGGAAGAGGGAAAGCCGCCGCCATGTCCCAGACGCTACGCACCAGGCACTACGCACGACGCCTGATCACCGCGGCGCTCACCATCACTGTCATGGCGGGAACGGCCGGCTGGACCGTGGCCCACGAGGAGCAGGCCATCACCGGGCCGCCGCCGGGGACCGCCGCGTGGCTGGCGGACCACTCGCTGGGCGGGGCCGGGCGCGAGCTGCCCGATCCTGCCGTCACCTCGCCCGCCGGGATCGCCCGGTTCTTCGACCAGCTCACCGAGGTCCAGCGGAAGGCGCTGGTCATCCGGCATCCCGAGGTGGTGGGCAACCTGGACGGCGCACCGCTGGGGCTGCGGTACGAGGCCAACGCCCGGGCGATCCGGGCCGCCTGGCACGAGGAGCGGAAGGCCGACCCGAAGAGCCCGCTGGTCGAGCGGTACGCGGCGCTGCTGGAGCCCGGCCGCCAGATCCTCGCCTTCGATCCGCGCGGGCGCGGCCAGGTGGCGGAGGTGTACGGGGACCTGGCGACGGCCCGGCGCACGGCCGTGATCGTGCCGGGCTCGGACATCGACCTGGACGACTTCGACCGCACGGGCGACCCGTACGGCGCCCCCGCCGGGATGGCCCGGTCGCTGCGGGCCCGGATGGCCGAGGACGCGCCCGCGACGCCGACCGCCGTCATCGCCTGGGTCGGCTACACGACGCCGGTCGGGCTGGGCCCGGACGCCGCCACCAGCCGGCTGGCGAAGGCGGGTGCGCCCCGGCTGGACCGGTTCCTGGCCGGGCTCGCCGTGACCACCGCGGCCACCGCCGACGCCCCGCCCGCCGTCTTCTGCCACAGCTACGGCTCGGTGGTCTGCGGTCTCGCCGCCGCCGCGATGGACCGCGCCCGCGTCTCCGACCTGGTGGTGCTGGGCAGCCCGGGGATGCGCGCGGACAGCGCCGAGGGCCTGCGCACCGGGGCCCGGGTCTGGGCGGCGCGGGACCGCACCGACTGGATCCGGCGGGTGACCGGCTATGACTTCCTGGGCCTGGGCCACGGCGACGACCCGACCGACCCGTCCTTCGGCGCCCGTGTGGTCTCCTCGGAGAGCGCCCACGGGCACACCGGCTACTTCGCGCCGGGGACGGATTCGCTGCGCAACTTCTCGCGGATCGCGCTCGGGGACTTCGACGAGGTGCGGTGCGCGGAGGAGGACGGCGGCGGTCCGGGCACGGGGCCGGACTGCCGCCAAGGGCTCATCTGACCACCGTCCGGCCCGGCCCCCGGAGGCGCCGGGTGCCGTCGAACCACCCGCCCGCCACCCGAACACCCGCTCTTACGGCCCGACGCCCAGGACCGCCACGAGGGCCTCATCCGACCCTCCCCGTCACGCGTCGGCCACGCCTGCGCGGATCGCGGATGTCCCGCACCGAACCCGCCCGGACGAAGCCCCGGCAAGGCGACGGCCACGACCCGCCGGGCCAGGCCGCGCCGACCCGCGACACGCCGGTGCGGCCCGCGACACGCCGATGCGGCCCCGGACCGTGCCGCGCACGGACCGCGCCGGACCGGCCCTGGCCGCACCGGGCCGGGCCGCGCCGTACCGGGCCGCGACACGCCGCGCCGCCGCAACGCCTGCGGCGGCGGCGGCGCGGCGGGCGCGAGGACCACGCAGGCGGCGGCATTCGCCGAACAGCGCCGCCAGGCGCTATTCGCGGCCGGCGCTCGTCGCGCTCATGTCGGCGTAGCGGGCGCCCGCGACCTGCCCGGCGATCGGCTCCAGCGCGGCCAGCTCGTCCGCGCTCAGCTCGATCCGGGTCGCGCCGGTGTTCTGCTCGATCCGGGCGCGGGTGCGGGTGCCGGGGATCGGCACCACGGCGAGCCCGTGCACCTGGGCCCGCTGCTGCACCCAGGCCAGCGCGATCTGGGCGAGCGTGGCCCCGCGCGCCTCGGCGATCTTCCGCAGCGGCTCCAGCAGCGCGGCGTTGGCGGCCGCGTTGTCGCCGGTGAAGCGGGGCTGCAGACGGCGGAAGTCGCCCTCGCCCAGCTCCTGCTCGGCCTGGACGAAGGAGCCGGTGAGGAAGCCGCGGCCGAGCGGCGAGTACGGGACGAGGCCGACGCCGAGCTCACGGGCGGCCCCCACCACGCTCTCCTCGATGTCGCGGCTGAACAGCGACCACTCCGACTGCACCGCCGCGATGGGGTGCACCGCGTGCGCCGCGCGCAGCTCGTTCGCCGTGACCTCGCTCAGCCCGAGGTGTGTGACCTTCCCCTCGGCCACCAGCTCGGCCATGGCGCCGACGCTCTCCTCCAGCGGCACTTCGGGGTTGCGCCGGTGCATGTAGTACAGGTCGATGTGGTCGACCCCGAGGCGGCGCAGGCTGCCCTCGACGGCCTGGCGGATGTAGGGGCGGTCGTTGCGGATGCGCTGGCGGCCGAACGGGTCGCTCTCGTCGCGCTCGATGGCGAACTTGGTGGCCAGGGTGATCCGGTCACGGTTGGCCCGGACGAAGGGGGAGATGAACTCCTCGTTCCGTCCGAAGCCGTAGACGTCGGCGGTGTCGAAGAGCGTGACGCCCAGCTCCAGGGCCCGCTCCAGCGTGGCCCGCGCCTCCGCCTCGTCATGGGTCGGTCCGTAGGCCCAGCTCATGCCCATGCAGCCCAGGCCCTGGACACCGACCTCCGGTCCGCCGGTCCCCAGGCCGACGGTCGCGATGGTCTCGTTGGTGCTGTCGCTCATACGGGGTCAAACCTCTCCGACGCCCTCCGGGCGTCAGCGTAGATATCGATCTTGTAGTCGAGGACCTCGAGGGTGCTCTGGAGCTCGGCGATCCGCTCCCGCACGTTCGCGCGGTGCGTGGTCAGCAGCTCCTCGCGCTCGGCGAAGGTGTGCTCGCCCTCGCGCACCAGCTCGGCGTAGCGGACCATGTCCGCGACCGGCATCCCGGTCAGCCGCAGCTTGCCGACGAGGTCGAGCCAGTCCAGGTCGCGGTTGGTGAAGCGGCGCTGGCCGGTGTGCGTACGGTCCACGTGCGGCATCAGCCCGATCCGCTCGTACCAGCGCAGGGTGTGGGCCGTCAGCCCGGTGTGGGCGACGACCTCGCTGATCGAGTAGCGGTCCTGCCCGGTGGGCCGGGGGTGGCCGACCCGCCCCGCGCAGTTCTTCCGCGCCTTCACCGGGGCACTCTCCATCACGGTCATGCCGATTCACCTCTCGCAGGTCGCCGATCCGCACACCTCATCGACGTCTTCAACGCTATTGACTTCGAGTGCACTCCAAGCAAGCGGAGATTTGGGGAAACCTTGGCGCCCGCGGCGGGCTGCTCCCCTCCCCGCCCCCTTCCCGACACCTGACGACATGCGGCTCCGCCGCGTGCGGGGCTCCGCCCCGGACCCTCCCCGGGCGGCGGCTCGTCGGCCTCCCCGGGGCCGGGGCCCGCATCACAGGCCGCGCGATCCGCGCCCCGACCGATCAGCTGACCGCGACCACGGCCACGGTCGCCCCCCGCCCCTGGTACGGGACGGGACGGGGAGGGGAAAGAGCCCCCGCCGGGCACCCCGTAGGCTCTGGGGCATGGAGAGCCTGCGGATGATCGAGAACTGGCCGGTCCCGACGGCGGCGGCCGCCGTCGTGCGCGCGGACGGCACCCTGGCCGGATCGTACGGCCCGACCGGCCATCGCTTCCCCCTCGCCTCGGTCACCAAGCCGCTCGCCGCCTACGCCGCGCTGGTCGCCGTCGAGGAGGGCGCGGTGGAGCTGGACGAACCGGCCGGACCCGAGGGCTCCACGGTGCGCCATCTGCTGGCGCACACCTCCGGGCTCGCCTTCGACGAGCACCGCTCGGTCGCCGCGCCAGGCAACCGCCGGCTCTACTCCAACGCCGGGTTCGAGGTGCTGGGCGACCACATCGCCAAGGCCACGGACATCCCGTTCCCGGAGTACCTGCGCCAGGCGGTGCTGCAACCGCTCGGCATGGCCGCCACCGAGCTGCCCGGCTCGCCCGCCAAGGACGGCGTCTCGACCGTGGAGGACCTGGTGCGCTTCGCGGCGGAGCTGCAGGCCCCGCGGCTGCTGGCGGCCGAGACGCTGGCCGGGGCCACCTCCGTGGTCCACCCGGGTCTCACGGGTGTGCTGCCCGGCTACGGACACCAGCGGCCCAATGACTGGGGGCTCGGCTTCGAGATACGCGACGGCAAGTCGCCGCACTGGACCGGCGCCTCCTCCTCGCCCCGCACCTTCGGGCACTTCGGCCAGTCCGGGACGTTCCTCTGGGTGGACCCGGACGCGCGCGCCGCCTGTGTGGCCCTGACCGACCGGGCCTTCGGTCCCTGGGCGATCGAGGTCTGGCCCGCGTTCACCGACGCGGTCCTGGCCGAGCTGTAGCCCTTCCGGGCCCCTCAGCCGTAGACCGGCTCCGTGTGCATCTCCCAGATCAGCAGCTCGGCGTGGCCTTCGGCGCGCGCCTCAAGACCCTCCGCGGCGGAGATCCGGGCCGCGTCGCCGGGCGCGAGGGCCTCCCCGTCGATCCGCACCGCGCCGCGCACCGCGTGCGCGTACACCCACGGCGCGTCCGGCAGCGCGGTGCGCTCACCGTCCACCAGCCGCCGCACATGCAGCACCGCCTCGGTGCGCTCCAGTGCGTACGGGGTGCCGTCGGCGATGCCGCGCACCACCTCGTACGCCGGGTCCGTCGCGCTGCCTGGTCCCGGCATCAGCCACATCTGGACGAAGGTGAGGGGTTCGGCGCCCGCGTTGCGCTCGGTGTGACGCACTCCGCTTCCGGCGCTGAGCCGTTGTACGTCGCCGGGGCGCACGACGGTCCGCGCGCCGGTGGAGTCCTCGTGGGTGAGCTCGCCCTCGACGACCCAGGTGACGATCTCCATATCGCGGTGCGGGTGTTCGGCGAAGCCCGCGCCGGGCGCGAGCCGCTCCTCGTTGCAGGCCACGAGGGACCCGAACCGCACATTGTCGGGGTCATAGTGCCCAGAGAAGGAAAAGGCGTGGCGCGTCTCGATGCCCGCGCCCGCCCCGCCCGGATACCGTGCACCGGACCGCTGTATCCACATCACCCGGTCCACGGTAGTGCGCCCCGGACCGTCCGCCCC
>NZ_JAEEAP010000224.1 GCF_016103465.1 Streptomyces sabulosicollis | reverse complement strand
TCCGCCTCCCGCCCGTTCACCGTACGTTCCGCGCACCGCCTCCAACTCGTGCCGTCCCGGCCCCCGGCCGGCGCTGGACTTCCGGTCATGCGCAACGAAGAGAGCACCGTCCGCAGGGGTCCGGGCGTCCGGATGGGGGCCGCCCTGGGGGCCGCCGTCGTGCTGGCGGTCATCCAGCCCCCGGCACAGGCGGCGCCCGGTCACGGATCCTGGACGACGCGGACGGTGGCCCCGGGGGTGCAGGTGCGGGCCGGGGTCCTTCGGGACGCGGACGCGAAGCCCAGTTGGACGGTCACCGTGCAGGGGCCCGGCTCCGCGCCGCTGGGCGCCCGGTCCTGGGCGGACGCCACGGCGGGGCGGCTGCGCGGCGCGGGGTTGGAGTCGCGGGTCGAACGGGTGGTGTGGCCCGCCTACGCGGACACCCCGCACGGCACCATGGGGTGGCGGGTGCGGGTGGGTTCGTACGCCACCTCCGGCGAGGCGCAGGGGGCGCGCGAGAAGGTCGCCGCGGCCGGGTTCACGGCGGTGGCGGAGTGGACCGGCTACGACGGGCAGCGGCCCGCCGACCGGGAGAGCGTCCATGTGGCGGTGATCGACCCGGCCCGGTTCACCGGCACCGTCGCGGCCACGCATGACCTCAGCGTGGCGGACCGCGAGAAGACCTCTTCGGTCGCCGCGAAGCGCCACTCCCTGGTCGCCGTCAACGGTGGCTTCTTCGTCACCTCCGACGCCGACGGCGTCCAGGGCACGATGGCCGGAATCGCTGCCTACGACGGTGAGTTGGAGTCGATGGCCGCCGGTTCGCGGGCCGCGCTGATCCTCGCGGACGGCGGTCGGCACGCCCGGATCGCCGACCTGACCAGCACGGTCACGGCGCGGGCGGGATCGTCCACCTATGCGTCCACGTATGCGGTGCAGGGCATCAACCGGGTGCCCGGCAAGGTGCGCAACTGCGGCCGCCCCGGGGCCACTCCGACCGAGCTGCCCCGGCAGGACCTGACCTGCTCCGAGGCCGACGACCTGGTGAAGTTCACCCCGAGGTTCCGCGCCGCGCTGCCCACCGGGCCCGGGACCCAGGTGGTGCTCGACGCCGACGGCCGTGTGGTCTCCACCGGCCCGCGCGGCGGCGCGGTCCCGGCCGGGGGCTCCGTGCTCCAGGGCATCGGCGCCGCGTCCGGCTGGCTGACGGCCCACGCCCGGCGGGGCGAGCGGATCGCGCTGGAGGAGGTCGTCCGGGACACCGCCGGCCGGCGGGTCCGGCTCGACTCCGGCGACAGCATCGTCAGCGCCGCCCCCACCCTGGTGAAGGACGGCCGCATCGCCGTCGACGCCGCCACCGAGGGCACCCTCGACCCGAAGGACCTCTCCTTCGGCTACGCCTGGTCCAACGTCCGGCAGCCCCGCACGATGGCCGGGCTCGACCGGCGGGGCCGGCTCGTCCTGGCCACGGTGGACGGCCGCCAGCCGGGCGTGAGCGAGGGCTTCACCCTGGAGGAGGCCGCCCGCTTCATGCGCTCCCTGGGCGCCGTCCAGGCCCTCAACCTGGACGGCGGCGGCTCCACCGCCATGGCCGTGAACGGCCATCTCGCCAACGTCACCTCCGACGCGACGGGCGAACGCGCGGTGGGCGACACGGTCCAGGTGGTGCCGTAGCGCGGCCCTTCCGATCGGCGCTGAGTGGTCAGCTCACTTAATCGGTCCGTCGACCGCATCCTCAAGCCCGCGCTCTACGCCCAAGCGAAGGTGCCTGCCTACTGGCGGGTCGAACTGCAACCCGACCTGCACGTGGTGGCGCATGAGCTGGCGACGGACGCTTATGGTGAGGTGGCCACGATCGCGGGAAAGCAGTCCGTGGAAGTCGCGGGAGAGTTCACCGTCGACCTCGATGTTCCCGCGCTGCGCGGGAAGCTGGCCCGCGGCGGTCGGCCCCAACCCTTCGAGTGACGACGAAGAGGTGCAGCCCATCGGGGTCCGCTCAGCGTGGCATCGGGGATGTGAGCACCCAGGGGCACAGCCGGTTGGGTCCTGCCACCCGGCCGCGCCCCTGGGACCGATCACTTCACCCGTATGAGCGTATGAGCCCCTCTCGGCCGAGCCTTACTCGACGACCTTCAGCAGCTTGTTCGGCGTGCCGTCGCCCGGGTTGGAGATCTTGTCGGCGGTGGCGCCGTCCGTGAGGGCCTTCGACACGTCGGCCGGCTTGGCGTCCTGGTGGCCGCTGAGGTAGACGGCGGCGGCGCCCACGACGTGCGGGGTGGCCATCGAGGTACCGGAGATGGTGTTGGTGGCGTCGTCGCCGGTGTTCCAGTCGGAGGTGATGTCCGAGCCGGGGGCGTAGATGTCCACCACGTCGCCGTAGTTGGAGAAGTCGGACTGCTCGTCCTGGTCGGTGCTGGAGGCGACCGTGATCGCGTCCTTCACCCGGGCGGGAGAGCTCTGGCTGGCGTCGGCGGACTCGTTGCCCGCCGCCACGCCGAAGGTGACACCGGAGTCGATGGCCTTCTGCACGGCCGCGTCGAGGGCCTCGTCGGGGGTACCGCCCAGGCTCATGTTGGCGACGGACGGGCCCTGGTGGTTCTCGGTGACCCAGTCGATGCCCGCGACGACCTGCTCGGTGGTGCCGGAGCCCTGGTCGTCCAGCACGCGCACCGCGACGATCTTGGCCTTCTTGGCGACGCCGTGCTCGGCACCGGCGATGGTGCCGGCCACGTGGGTGCCGTGGCCGTTGCCGTCGTCCGCGCTGTCGTCGTTGTCGACCGCGTCGAAGCCGGAGGTTGCGCGGCCCTCGAAGTCCTTGTGGCTGGTGCGGACACCGGTGTCGATGACGTACGCGGTGACACCCTCACCCGCGCTGTCGGGGTAGGTGTACTTCTTGTCGCCCTGGGTGTCTTCCTGGTCGATCCGGTCCAGGCCCCACGACGGCGGGTCCTCCTGGGTGCCCTTGATGGTGTAGCGGTGGTTCTGGACCACCTTGGCGACCGACGGGTCGGCGGCCAGCCGCTTGGCCTCGGTGTCGCTCAGCCCGCTGGCCGAGAAGCCGTTGATGGCGGAGTCGTAGCTGCGGCGCAGCTTGCCGCCGTACTGCTCGGCGAGGTCCTTGCCCTCGGCGGCGGCCTTGACGCTCTTGCCGCCCTTGAGCATGACGATGTAGCTGCCGTCCACGGCGTTCTTCGCCTGGGTGCCGTAGACGGTGCCCTCGGCGGGCTGGGCGGTGGTGGCGCCGGCCGGGACGGCCACGAAGACGCCGGCGGTGACGGCCGTCGCGGCGGCTATGGCCAGACCGAGTCGACGCGCGTTGCGCTGCTTGTGAACTGCCATGACGAGGGTTCCTCCTCGTGCGGTTGTGGGGGGTAATCCGCACCGCGGATCGCGTCCGATCCCTCAAGTGCGGCAGATCCGGAGTGTGTTGGGGCCACTCCGGTCCTGACAGAACCCTGACTGATGAGTAGGGGTCAATTCAAGATCCGTACTCATGTGTGACATAGGCAACGTTCTTCACGTCGGACCCGCACCGACCACGACAGCAACGCCCTTTGCGTGTAAGGGGCTCACATCAGGGAGGGTAGGGCTGTCCCCCCTTCCACGGTTGGAGGGAACCACCGGGCGGTTCACCGGTCAGCAGGATGGGTCGGCCCGGCGCCACGGCCTAGCGTCGTCCACGAGTGGCGGGGACGGTCCGCCACCAGGGCATAAGGGGATGTCGTGGCGGACACAGGCCGCTTGGGGAGGCCGCGCGGGATAGCCGCACGCGCGGGCAGTTGGAGCGCCCGTCACCGGTGGGCGGCGGTCGGGGGCTGGGTGCTGCTGGTCATCCTCGCCCTGGCCATCGGCTCGATGACGGGCCGGGTCGATGTGACGGACAGCGAGCAGGTTCCCGGCGAGTCCGGGCGTGTCTCGAAGATTCTGGATGAGGCGGGCATTGACGACGCCGCCGGGGAAACCGTACTGATCCAGGCGAAGGGCGGCGGGCTCACCGCCAACGATCCGGCCTTCCGCACGGCGGTCGACGCGGTGATGGCCGGCGTACGCGACACCGGACAGGTGACCGCCCTGCGCTCCCCGTACGAGACGAAGACCATCTCCGCCGACCGGCGCTCCGCGCTGGTGCAGTTCGAGATGCGCGGCGACCCGGAGAAGGCAGCCGACCACATCCAGCCGGTCCTGGACGCGGTGGACACGGCGCAGAAGGGCCACCGGGACCTGCGGATCGAGGAGTTCGGCGACGCCAGCGGCCAGAAGGCGTTCGACGACGCGTTCGGCGACGACTTCACCCAGGCCGAGTACTCCGCGCTGCCGGTGGCCCTGGGCATCCTGCTGATCGTCTTCGGTGCGCTGGTGGCCGCGCTGCTGCCGGTGGTGCTCGCGATGACCGCGTTCCTGGCCACCACCGGTCTGGTGGCGGTGGTCAGCCACTGGGTGCACATGAGCGACACCGCCAACTCCGTGATGCTGCTGGTGGGCCTGGCCGTGGGCGTCGACTACTGCCTGTTCTACCTGCGCCGGGAGCGTGAGGAGCGCGCCGCGGGGCGGGACGCGCAGACCGCGCTGCGGGTGGCGGCGGCCACCTCCGGACGCGCCATCCTGGTCTCGGGTGTCACGGTGATCGTGGCGATGGCGGGCATGCTCTTCACCGGTATCGCGGAGTTCAAGGCGATGGGCCTGGCCACCTTGATGGTGGTGGCGGTGGCCATGGTCGGCTCGGTGACCGTGCTGCCCGCGCTGCTCTCGCTGCTCGGTGAGCGGGTGGAGAAGGGCCGGCTGCCGTTCCTGGCCCGCGCCAAGCGGCGCGGCGGCACCGAGAGCCGGATCTGGCGCGCCGTCCTGCGCCCGGTGCTGCGCCGCCCCAAGCTGTCGCTGGCCCTCGCCGGTGGCGCGCTGATCGCGCTGGCCGTCCCCGCCGTGGGGATGAACACCGCGAACCTCACCCTGGACCAGGAGTTCGGCGACCGGCTGCCGGTCGTGAACGCCTACAACCACATCGACGAGGCGTTCCCGGGCGGCTCCGACCCGGCCAGGGTCGTGGTGAAGGCGGACGACATCGACGCGGCGCCGGTGCGCGACGCCATCGCCCGCTTCCGCGCCGAGGCCGTGGCGAAGGGCGCCTCCAAGGGCCCGGTCGAGGTGACCGTCCACCACAGGCAGAACCTGGCGGTGGTGGAGGTCCCGCTGATCGGCGGCTCGGACGAGGACAGGGCCGAGAGGAGCCTGGACGTGCTGCGCGACGAGGTGCGCCCGGCGACGCTCGGCACGGTGGACGGCGTGGACGCCCCCATCGGCGGCTCGACCGCCTCCTCCAAGGACTTCAACGACAAGCTCGGTTCGGCCGTCGCCCCGGTGTTCGCCTTCGTGGTGGTCTTCGCCTTCCTGCTGATGCTGATGTCCTTCCGGTCGCTCACCATCGCCGTGACCTCGATCGTGCTCAACCTGCTGTCGGTGGGGGCCGCGTACGGCATCCTCACCGCGGTCTTCCAGCACGGCTGGGGCGCGGGGCTGGTCGGCGCGGAGGGCGTGGGGGCGATCGTGTCCTGGCTGCCGCTGTTCCTCTTCGTGATCCTGTTCGGCCTGAGCATGGACTACCACGTCTTCGTGGTCTCCCGGATCCGCGAGGCGCGCCTGGCGGGCCGCACCACCAAGGACGCGGTGGTGCACGGCGTGGTGACCACGGCGGGCGTGGTCACCAGCGCCGCCGTCATCATGGTCGCGGTCTTCTCCATCTTCGGGACGCTGTCGATGCAGTCCATGAAGCAGATGGGCGTGGGCCTGGCGGCCGCGGTCCTCATCGACGCCACGGTCATCCGCGGGGTGCTGCTCCCGGCCGCGATGTCGCTGCTGGGCGAGCGCAACTGGTACCTGCCGAGGTGGCTGGGGTGGCTGCCGGACCTCGCCCACGACGAGCCCGCCCCGGTCCAGCGGCCCACGACCCTGGTGGGCGCCTCCCCGACGCCGGAGGCGGATGAGCGGCCCCGGCACGCGGGAGTCTGACGCGACCTCCGCGCCACCCTCGACCGGTCACATGGCCTCCGGGCCGTGTGACCGGTTCGGTGTGTGTGGGGGGGTGGAAAAGGCGTTGCGGGCCGCCCCGGCCGGTCCCTACGGTGCGGGGATACGGCGGAGATCCGCGGACGCGACGGTTCGCGTACGCGCGCACGGGAGGAGTACACCGATGGGCGGAAGTCCCGGCATCGGCGTGTTCACCCGCATCACCCGTGGCTGTGCCCGGGTGGCGTGTGCGTGCGCCGTTCCCCTGCCTGCCCGCCGCCCGCGGCGCGGCCCCGGTGCCCTGGCCGGCCCGGACGCGCCCGGTGTCCTCCCGAGTCTGTGAGCCGTTCGCCGTCGAGGCGTTCACGGTGTCCGAGGTGTTTCCTCGGCCCGAGGCGCTGACTCGCCGGACTTCTGCTCGGTCTCGCCCACTGTCGCTGTGAGCCGAGCCCCCACACCTCCACGCGCCCTCGGCCAGGGCCCCCGCCAGTCCAGGAATCACTCGTTCCGGGACGGGCGGCAGGGCCCGTTCCGCGCTGCTGCCGCCCGCCCGGCTCCGAAAGGACCGTGGCCGTGGCCCGCAATCGACCCCATTCCCCTGCCCCGCGCGGCGGTGAACCGCGCCGCGACACCGAAGCGTCGCGCACCGAAGCGTCGGGCACCGCACCACGCCGTACCCAACGCGACCGCGCCAGGCGTGCGTACGGGCAGAACTTCCTCATCGACCCGGACGCCGTCGCCCGCGTCGTAGGCGCCGCCCGCCCCGGGCCCGGCGATCTCCTGGTGGAGGTCGGCGCGGGCAAGGGGGCGCTCACCGAGGCGCTGGCTCCCCGCTGCCGTGAGCTGATCAGCTATGAGATCGACCGGCATCTGATCCCGGGGCTGCGGGAGCGGCTCGCCCGCTGTCCGCGGGTCCGGGTCGTGCACCAGGACTTCCTGAGCGCGGCGCCGCCACGCGAGCCGTTCGCCCTCGTCGGCAACGTGCCCTACGCCCGCACCGCCGAGATCGTGACCTGGGCGCTGCGCGCGGTGCCCCGGCTGACCTCCGCCACGCTGCTCACCCAGGCGGAGTACGCCCGTAAGCGCACCGGGGACTACGGCCGCTGGTCCCTGCTGACCGTACGGTCCTGGCCGGAGGTCGAGTGGCGGCTGTGCGGGCGGGTGGCGCGGGCCGCCTTCCGGCCGGTGCCCGCGGTGGACGGCGGGATCCTGCGGCTGACCCGGCGGCCGCGCCCACTGCTCACCGACCCGGCGGCCCGGTCCGCCTACGCGGACCTGGTCGAGCTGGGCTTCACCGGGGTCGGCGGCTCGCTCCACGCGTCACTGCGCCGGGTCTGTCCCACCCGCGCGCTCGACCGGGCGTTCCGGGCGTCCGGGCTGGGGCGGGACGTGGTGGTGGCGTATGTGACGCCGGAGCAGTGGCTGGTCCTCGCTCAGGAGTTGACCGAGGTCGTGGCCGGGAGGCGGTCGGCCGTTTCGAAGGAGTTGAGGGTGCGGGTGAAGTCGCGGGTGGACAGCAGCAACTTGTAGATGATGGCCAGCTCGAAGACGAGCAGCAGCACACCCGAGACGACGGTCGTCGCCACCACCGCGTCCAGGGCCGGGCCGATGATGAACACGCCCATCTGGAACTCGATACCGCTGATGAGATGAGCGCGGATGCGGTGGCGCTGCAGGAAGTTCCGGCACCGGACCCACCACGGGAAGCGGCGCCGGAACTCCTGGTGCAGATCGACGACGGCGGGGCGGCGCGGCGCCGGAACCGGGGCCGGGACCGCCGTGGCTTCCAGGGGCGTCACCGGCTCCAAGGGAGCAACCGGCTGCAAGGGAGCAACCGGCTCCAAGGGAGCAACCGGCTGCAGGGGAGCCACCGTGTCGCGGTCCGTCTCCAGGTCGGCCTCGGGGTTCTCCCGCAGCAGGTCCTCCATGAAGGCCAGCTCGGCCTGGTTCTCGGCCTTGCGGGCCGCCCGCATCCGGGCCTTGATCTGCTTGCGCATCCCGTGCCGGATCTTGAAGATCTCCAGCGAGTCGATATAGCGCAGCGCGTCCAGGGAGGCGACGGCCAGCGCCAGCCACAGATACAGGACGTCATCGGTGCGCGCGTACTGGCCGCCCATCAGGGCGACCGAGCAGACCAGCACCCGGATCCGGTCGAAGACGAAGTCCAGCCAGGCCCCGAAGACCGAGCCGGTGCCGGTCAGCCGGGCCAGTTTGCCGTCCATGCAGTCGAAGATGAAGCTCACGTGGTAGAGCACGGCCCCGAGCAGCAGCCATCTCCAGTCGCCCTGAGCGAAGCACGCGGCGGAGCCGAGGCCGACCAGGAACGCACCCCAGGTGAGCTGGTTGGGGGTGGCCCGGGTGTGCCTGGCGATCCAGCGGACCAGCGGTGTGGCCACCGGGTCCACGAGCATGACGGTCCACCACGCGTCTCGCTTCTTCTCGGTGATCCGGCGGACCTCGGCGAGCGGCGGTATGTCTCGGGGCATGGTCAATCTTCCTGGCGTTAGACACGAGTTCACCTGAAGGTAAGAAGCCGTTAAGGGAAGAGACAAGATCGGGCAAGGGCAACCTTTGTCAGGGGTCAACGGTCTGCTTGGGGGACCGGGTCCATGGCAGGGCCAGGTGTGCCGGCGGCGCGGCGGGGCCTACCGCTGGTAGCGGGCGAGCACCAGGTTCCCGTCGTCCACCAGCCGGTCCCGCAGCTCCCCCATACCGATCGCCCCGCTGTAGTACTCCTGCAGCGCCGGGGTGGCCACCTTGTCCTTCCACTCCGGGTAGCCGCGCACGGTCTGGGCGGGCGCCGGGCGCAGCTGTCCGGCCAGGGCGGTGCCGGTGGCCCAGCCGTGGCGGCGGGTGCGCAGGGCGGGGTCCCGCAGCGCGGTCCGGCCCGTGGGGAGCATCCAGTCGCCCCGGGCGAGCCGCACCATGTGCGGCGGGCGCAGGAAGAAGTCGATGAAGCGGGCCGCCTCCCGCTGGTACGGGCTGTCGGCGGCGATGGACAGCGTCTGCGGGCTGACCCCCTGCCGCTGGTCGCCGCCGGGCCCGGCCGGGGACGGCAGTACGGTCCAGGCGAACCCCTCGGGCGCCTGCTGCACGATCTGCTGGCGGTAGGAGAAGCCGAGCGGCACCATGGCGTACTTCCCGCCGAAGAAGCCGGGGAGGGTGTCGGAGCCGCCCATGCCGAGGGTGGTCCGGGCGGCGGTGCGGTCGCCGCCCAGCTGGTCGTGGATGACGCGGGGCACCCGCTGGTCGGCGGCGTCGAAGCGGACGGTGACCTTGTCGTCCGCGCCCCGGTGGAAGACCTTGCCGCCGGTGGAGAGGGAGAGGTTCAACGTCGCGGAGACCGGCTCCTTGAGCGGCCAGGCCACGCCGTACGTCCCGTCCCGGGTCAGCTTGTGGGCCGCGTCCTCGAACTCCGCCCAGCTCCAGGGCCGTTCGGGGCCGGGGATCCGCACCCGGGCCCGCTGCAGCAGGGTCCGGTTGGCGATGAGCACCCTCGGCTCCTGGAGGAACGGCACCCCGTGGACGCCGCCGCCGAAGGTGGCGGTCTGCCAGGTCCGGGGCGGGATCTCGGCCTTGAGCCGCTGGGGCAGCAGGTCGGTGAGATCGGCCAGATAGCCGCCGTAGGCGAAGTCGGCGAGGTCGTCGGTGGCGTCATGGATGATGTCGGGCGCCTCACCGCCCTCGAAGGAGGTGAGCAGCTGGTCGTGGACGCCGTCCCAGCTGCCCTGGACGTACTCGACCCGGATGTCGGGATGGGCCGCGTTCCACTCCGCCACCAGTTGCTTGTTGGCCGCCACGGATTCCCGCTGCCAGGCCAGGGACTGGAAGCGCAGGGTGATCCGGCCGCCGGCCCCCCGCCGCCGCTCCGGCGCGCACGCGGACAGCAGCGCCCCGGCGGCGGGCGCGGCCAGCAGCGTTCGGCGGCGCATCAGTGCTTCACCGCCCCGGCCAGGGTGCCGCTGGTGATCCGGCGCTGGATGATCGCGAACAGTACGAGCGAGGGCAGCGTCGCCAGCAGTGAGGCGGCGGCGAGCGGGCCGAGGTCGGCGACGCCCTCGGTTCCGATGAAGTGGGTGAGGATGATCGGCATCGTCTGTTTCCGCGGGGATTTGAGCAGGACAAGCGCGAAGAAGAACTCGTTCCAGGCGGTGATGAACGCGAAGAGGGCGGTGGCCACGATGCCGGGGGTCAGCAGCGGCACGGTGACGGAGACCAGCGCCCGCAGTCTGCCCGCGCCGTCCACGGCCGCGGCCTCCTCCAGCTCGCGCGGTACGGCCCGGGCGTACCCGGCCAGCATCCACAGGGCGAACGGCAGGGACCACACCACGTAGACCATGATCAGCCCGGCGAGGGAGTCGATCAGGCGGACCTCCTTGAGCACCAGGAACAGCGGGATGATCACCAGGACGAAGGGGAACGCCTGGCTGACCACGATCCAGCCGGTGGCCGCCCGGGACAGCCGGGAACGGTGGTGGCGGGCCATCACATAGGCCATCGGGGTGGCGATGACGACGGTGATGACCGCGGCGGCGAGGGAGGCGATCAGGCTGTTGCCCGCGGACCGCAGCAGCGGCTGCTCCTCGAACGCCTGGCGGAAGTTGCCGAGGGTGGGATGGTCCGGGATCCAGCCGGGGTGGAGGCTCGCCAGCTCGCGCGGCGGTTTGAACGCGGTGGAGACCAGCCACAGCAGCGGGAAGGCGAGGAAGACCAGATAGCCGAGGAGGGCGAGGTACTGGCCGGTGCGCGCCGCGCGGCGCCTGGCGGTGGGGCGGCGGCTCATGCGTCGTCGTCCCCCTTTAGCCGGGCCACGAGATGGACGGCCAGCAGGATGGAGACCACCGCCACCAGCACACAGCCCATCGCCGCCGCGTAGCCGAACTGGCCGTAACGGAACGCCTCTTCGTAGGCGAAGAGCATCGGCAGCCGGGTGCGGCCGCCGGGCCCGCCACCCGTCAGGACGTAGACCAGCGCGAAGGAGTTGACGTTCCAGATGAAGCTGAGCGCGCTGATGGCGAGGGCGATGGGCCTGATGGCGGGCCAGGTGACGGCGCGGAAGCGGCGCCAGGCACCGGCGCCGTCCATGGCCGCGGCCTCGTGCAGTTCGCGCGGCACCTGGGAGAGCCCGGCCAGCAGGGTGACGGTGACCTGCGGAAGCCTGGCCCAGATGCCGACCACGACGACGGCGGGCAGGGCGGTGGACAGGCTGCCGAGCCAGTCGCGGTGGGTGCCCAGCGTCTCGTTCAGCACCCCCGCGTCGGGGTGGTAGACCAGCCGCCACATGATGCCGACCACGACCTCCGGCATCGCCCAGGGAACGATCGCGAGCGCCCGCGACAGCCAGCGGAACCGCAGCTCCTGGTGGAGCAGCAGCGCGAGACCGAGCGCGAGCAGGAACTGCGGTACGGAGACCGCCACCGCCCACACCAGGCCGATCCGGAAGGACTCCCAGAAGAGGGTGTCGCGCAGCAGGTCCTGGAAGTTGAGCAGCCCGATCCACCGGGTGGGGTCGGTGCGGCCCGCCTGGGAGTCGGTGAAGGCGAGCGCGATGCCGTAGAGGAGCGGGCCGACGCTGAGGAGGAGGATCGGGATCAGCGCGGGCAGGACCAGGAACCACGCCCCGGGGGCCGGTCCCTGACGGCGCGCCACGCGGCCGCCCGGGCCCTTGGCGGAGCCCGGGTCGTCAGCCGAGCCCGGGTCCGAGCGCGCCGGGTCGGCGGTCGCGGGTATCACGGCAGGGCCTCCTTCGGACGCGGTGGGAGGGCGGTCCGGGTGGGAGAGCCCACGTCATCGTGCGGAGGGCGGGCAGTGCAGTCAAGCGGTTCCACCTGCGACGGCCGATCCGGCAGCCGGTACGGCACATGGCGCACGGCTCGGTGCGACACTTGGGCGTCGGCCAGGAGGAGTCGGCGAGGAGAAGAGGAGTCGGCGAGGAGAAGGGGCATGCGGTGGCGGAGGTCGCGTTCACGGAGGAGCGGGCGCGGGCGGTGCTCTCGGCCGCGCTGCCGCCCTACCGGGCCGGTACGGCGGAGGCCCGGCTGCTGGCCCTCGGCGAGAACGCCGTGTTCGCCGTCGACAGCCTCTCCCTGGTGGTCCGGATCAGCCGCGACCTGGAGGTGTGGGACCGGGCCGCCCGGGAGCTGAGGATCGCCGACTGGCTCGCCCGGGAGGGGCTGCCCGCGGTCCGGCCCGACCGGCGCTTCGGCCCCGAGCAGCCGCTTCCGTTCGCCGGCCATCTCGTCACCTACTGGCAGCGGCTCCCCGATCCGGTACGCCCCGCCGGGGCGCGCGATCTCGCGGAGCTGCTGCGGATGGTGCACGCCCTGCCCGACCCGCCCGCCGATCCGGCGCCGCTGCCGCTGCCGCGCCGCGATCTGCTGGGCGGGGTCGAGCGCTGGCTGCGACTGGCCGGGGACGCGATCGACCCTGCCGACGCGGCGTATCTGCGCGCCCGGCGGGACGACTTCGCGGCCGCCGTCGGGGAGCTGACCCCACGGCTCACCCCCGGTCCGATCCACGGCGACGCGCTGCCGCGCAATGTGCACATCGGCCCGGACGGGCCGGTGCTGGTGGACCTGGAGACCTTCTCGCACGATCTGCGCGAGCACGATCTGGTGGTGATGGCACTGTCCCGGGACCGCTATGGGCTCGGCGCGGCGGAGTACGACGCGTTCGTGACGGAGTACGGCTGGGACGTCCGCGAGTGGCCCGGCTGCGCGGTGCTGCGGGGCGCACGCGAGACCGCCAGCTGTGCCTGGGTCTCCCAGCACGCCCCGGGCAACCCGGCCGCCCGCGCCGAGTTCGCCCGCCGCATCGCCTCCCTGCGGGAGGGCGACCCGGCGGTGCGCTGGCACCCGTTCTGAGCGCACGGCTCCGGTCCAGGGACCCCACCATGCGCCGCACCGCGCAGGCCGCCGACTGCCCCGCCGCGCGGCCCGTTCCCACGGGGTGTCCGACCCGGGGCAGAGCCCCCGCCCGAAGCCCGGGGCGAAGCCCCTGGTCCGGGGCCCGGGGCGGAGCCACAGTTACGAGGAAGGGGCAGGGAGGGGAGCAGCCCGCCGCAGGCGTCGAGATCCGCCGAGCACCCCCAGGCCGGGCCGAACGGTCCGGGGCCGCCGGCCGGGGCCCGACCGCCCGTACGCGGACGGGCGGGCCGACCGACCCATCGCGGCGGCCTCCGCTCAGGCGTGCCACCCCGGGTCGCGGCCGCTCAAGGCGATCGCGCGGTCCAGCGGAGGCGCGTCGTCCGGGACCGGGACCATGGGGCCGAACAGCTCCTTCGGGCGCTCCTCGTCCGGCACCGCCGACAGCCATCCGATGACGGTCTCGACGCTGCCGGGATCGCAGTCGTAGGGCTGGCCGGTGGCGCGGGCGAGATCCCAGCCGTGGATCACCAGCTCGTCCAGCGCCACGACGCCCATCATCCGGGCGGGCATGGTGACGCCCCCGGCCTCCGCGGTGCCCTGCCAGGCGGACGGCTCGCGCCAGGCCGCCGCCAGCGCGTCCAGGCGGCGCGGCAGCTCCTGCCGCCAGGCGGGGTCCAGCCGGTCGGCCGACCCCTGCCCCGGGGCGGGGCCCGCCTCGGTCGTGGTCTTCTCCGCGGCGTGGCGCATGGCGAGTGCGAGCCCCATGAAGTGGTCGAGCAGATCCGCCACGGAATAGGCGCCACACGGTGTGGGCGCGGTGAGCTGCTCGTCCGATACGCCGCCGAGTAGCGCCGTCACCCGCTGGGCGGTGGGTCCGAAATCGATCACGGTGGTCTGTTCGTCGGTCACGGTCGTCTTCTCCTCGCTCGAGTCCGTGGTCCGCCCCCTCATCGGTACGGACCGGCCGGCCGCCGGAAACTCATCGGTGCGGCGCGCTCGGATATCCGCCCGGCGGGCCGTCCCTGTGTCTTATACACATCTCCGAGCCCACGAGACACTCGCTA